>JAGAJY010000252.1 GCA_017848125.1 Oscillospiraceae bacterium | reverse complement strand
GTAAGGCACAGAGCGGCAAACAGGGGAGTTTCGGTTTCAAAGCTCCCTGCAAGGGGGATAACGTAATAATGAGCCGTTACCTCGGAATTATGCTTTATGCCGAAGGTCTCCTCGTAGGTCTCCGTATAGGCAAATTCGCCGTAGATCTCAAAGACATCGCCCTGAACGAAACGTCCGCTGTAGAAGTCGGAAAGATCAAGACCATTGAAATCCTCCATACCCTTTGCTATCTCTCTGCTGTTGCCCCCTGCTTCAAGCAGAACGGAAACGCCCATTACTCCGATTACGAGGAGCACGATTATCATTTTTAATGTTCTTGACATATGTATTACCCCTTATTTTATTATCAGATTTCTTTATCTTTCGACACATATCCCCACTGTGAAAGAATGTCCAGCGCTTTTTCTTCCGAAATCGTGTCAAGCTTGTTCCAGCACCCCTGACCAAGATAAATCGCTCTTGCATAGGAATCGTCCTTAGGACCTAAATTACGCCAAACAGGCTCGTCCTTGCTGATGATTTTTGCATGGGGATCGCATCTTATCAGGACCTCACATTCGGCATCATATTCATATGTAGCTTCGTATTCCATAAGACTTCCTCCCATTTTGCTTCATCGGCGCTGGTTTATCAATACATAAATTATAATACAATCCATTTTGTTTGTCAAGGAAATTAACGATTTGTAATGTGCGGTTAAATAATTAAAAATCGTATTCTAAAAAATTGGACGGCGTGTCGAAAAAGAAAACGCTGTTGTTATATTTGCACAAAAGTCGCAAAAAGACAAGTTATGTTCAAAACGTTCCACCGGAACGTTTTGAAGGGTAAGTAAGCACAACCGCTCTACAGGGGGAGTGCGATCTGGAATCAACAAATTGATTCCTTCGCCTCCCCTCGAAATGCTGTCGCATTTCTCACCCCTTGCTCCGTTATTTCACGGAAATAAAGGGATTTCGCAGGTAAGCTTTGCTTACCATTGCGGATGGGCGACGGGGGCTCTGCCCCAGAAACCTTTGGTTTCAAATTCCGCAAGCCTTTGAAAAGGCTTGACCGAAACTTTTACCTTGTGTTTATTTGTGCAACTTTTTTCATAAATACACTTTATCGACAATTTGAATCGTATTCTAAAAAATTGGAATAAATTTTAATTATTGCGGCGATTTGACATTTTCCGCATTTTTTTCGGATTATAATATTCCTAAAAAACAGATAATGTACAGCTTCAGACTGTGCAAAAAAGAAAGGATTGAACAAAATGGTGACAAAGATCGAGAGGGCGGAAGGCTTTACGGAGCTTGCCGCTGTGAACAGGGAAAGCGGCAGGAAAATTGCGGAGGCTCTTTTCTGGGGGATCATCGGTGCGCTTATTACCGATATGCGTATCGGCGGCGGAAATGCTCCCTTCGGTGCGGCTGTGGCGGCGGCTCTCAGTCCTTTAAGCTCGGCGGCGGCTGTGCTGGGAATGTTTATAGTTTACATAGCGTCCTATTCCCTGTGGGAAAGCATTGCGGAGCTTGCGGCGGCGGTGGTTGCGGCTGTGTTTTCCGCTGTTTTCGGAAAAAAATGCAGAACAAGGGCAAGGGCTCTGGCGGCAGGAGCGGCTTATTTCATATCCTCGGCGGCTGTATGCGCAGGAAACGGCTTTGACCCTGTTATGTTCATTGCTGTGTTTTTCAGAGCGGTGATGTGCGGCGGTGCGGCGTACTGCCTTGCAGAAGCACTGTCGGGAATAAAAAAAGGAGTATCGCCGTCACAGAGCGGTGATTTTCAGAGCGCCTGCATAGGTATTACATACATTCTCGGAATATGCCTGCTGTGCTCTCCCGATTTGGGGCTTATAAACCTCGGACGTATCGCCGCAGGCTTCTGCACCGCCGCCGCCGCAAGGAAATTCGGCAAAGCAGGCGGCACGGCGGCAGGAATACTGTCAGCATCAGCTTTTCTTCTGTCGGAGCAGACCTTGGGACGAAGCGGTGCTATGCTCGCCTTTTCGGGGCTTGTAACGGGACTTTACTCTTATAAAGGAAAATATGCGGTGAATCTTGCGTTCATCGTTTCGGCATTCGGCATTTCTGCGGCGGCGGGTATGCCCTCGGGCACTCCCGAATTTATAATAGACACGGGAATTGCGGCGGCGCTTTACTGCCTTATTCCCGAAAGGCTTTATCTTACAAGGCTGGGAGGGCTGTTCGTATCCGACGAGGATTCGGATATACGCTCGGACAAGCTTGATTTTGCGGCAAGGATACTGGAGGAGGTGGGAGACGATGCACAGACTGCTGCGGAGCTTTTTATGCGCACAGGCACAAATACGGAAGATCCCTGCGAGAGCGTCAGGAAAAGTGTTTGCGGCGCTGTCTGCACACAGCATAAATGCAGTGCGGCGTGCGGCGGAATTTCGCCTGACGGTGTCGGAGCTTGCTTCAAAGCCGCTCAGAGCATTGCGGAGAAAAAGGGCGGAATTACTGCAAAGGAGCTGCCTGCGGGCTTCGAGGGCTGCCCGAAAAAGGCTCAGATCGCTGACGGATTCTGCCGTGCGGCAGGGATCGACAGGCTGTTACAGAGAAAAAACGCATATCTGCGGAGATTTTTAGACAGCACCTCCGAACAGCTTTCAGCTTCCTGCGGTGTGCTTACGGGCATTTCCGAGGGGATAGGCTCGGGAGTAAGCGGCGACAGGGAGCTTTCAAGGCTTCTGGGGAGATTTCTTGATGAGGAGGGCTTTTCGGTGCGCTCTGCCTGCGTTTACCGTGACAGCTCACGCAGACCCTTCGGAGAGGCATTTATAAATGCTTCGGAGGATTTTCGGGATACTCATCTGAGCGGTGTGACCGAAAGGCTGGAGGCGCTTCTTGGAGTACGCCTTGCGTCCCCTGTGACGATGGTATGCGGCGGTGAGGAGCGTATCTGCCGTATCAGATGGAGGGCTGAGGGCAGATATGTTCCCGATTTCTCCGCTTCGTCGGAAGCGGCTGAGGGAAGTGTATGCGGCGACAGCTATGTTTGCTTCGAGGACGGTATCGGCGGCTTTTACATAATCATATCCGACGGAATGGGCAGAGGCAGCAGGGCAGGTTCAAGAAGCGCTCTTGCGGTGAATCTTCTCAGACGTATGATATGCGGCGGCACAGGCAGGAGAAGCGCTGTGCAGCTTCTTAACGTGATAATGTCCGCAGCTTCCGCCGACGAGATATTCACCACGGCTGATATTTTCTATGCAGACCTTTACACGGGGGAGGGCAGGCTTATCAAGATGGGAGCGGCTCCCACGGCTGTTCTTACAAGGGACGAGGACGATGTGCCCGTGATAAGCATTTACAGCGACTGCTCCGCTCCTGTGGGCATAATCAGCGGTATTTCCGTTACTGAGGAAAGGCTCTGCCTTGATGAAAGATCGAGGGTGCTTATGGTGACTGACGGGATCGACATCACCAATGCCGCAACAGCTGCCGTGCTTGAAAACGACAGGCTCACCTGCGGTCAGATGTGCTCCCGTATAATAGCCGCCGCCGAGGACTGCGTGACCGAAAGACCCGATGACAGGACTGCGGCGGTGTTCAGGCTGTATAAGGCATAATCGGAAAAATGCAATACAACGAGTCATGCACGGTTTTGTACGGAGCGGACTGATGTGGCATAAAATAAATGATTCTACAGGAAAATAAATGAGTTCATACAAAATTTATAATTGGCAGGGAAAGATCGGCGGATTTTTGTTGTGAATGTGCACAAAGGCGGTATATCAAATAAGTGAGATTTGTAAAACTTTTACAATACCCCTTGTAATTTAATGCACAATCTGTTAAAATATCTATAAGATTAGGCGGAGGTGTCGGCTGATACGGTCGGCTTCCGCCGCAAATTAAGCCTGAAAGGTGGATATTATCAGTATTATGAGCGATAACAGAAATAATTCCTCTATGGGTGATTATGACTTTCCCCTTTTTGTGTTCCACGAGGGAAGCAACTGTGAGGCATATAAGTTCTTCGGCGCTCACAAGGGCGTGAAGGACGGCAGAGAGGGCGTATATTTCAGAGTATGGGCTCCCAATGCAAAATCCGTTTCTCTGGTAGGCGATTTCAACGACTGGGACAGAAGGAAGAATCCTATGTACCGTCTGGACGATCCTACTGTATGGGAGATCTTCATTGAGGGCGTTGAGCGCTATTTTACCTATAAATACAGCGTTGAGACCTCTCACTACAGCATCGTTGACAAGGCTGACCCTTACGGAACTCATATGGAGCTTCGTCCCAGCACCGCTTCAAAGTATTTCGACATTGACGAATACGAATGGCACGACCAAAAGTGGGCTGAGCAGAAGAAAAAGACCAATATCTACAAGAGCCCTATGAACATCTACGAGGCGCACCTCGGCTCATGGAAGCAGTATGAGGACGGCTCGCCCTTTGACTATGTAAAATTCGGACGTGAAATGTCGGATTATCTCAAGGAAATGGGCTATACTCACATTGAGCTTATGCCCCTTTCGGAGTACCCCTTCGACGGCTCATGGGGCTATCAGGTAATCGGCTACTATGCTCCCACTTCACGCTACGGAACTCCCGAGCAGTTTATGCAGATGGTGGATATTTTCCATCAGAACGGCATAGGCGTTATCCTTGACTGGGTCCCTGCTCACTTCCCCAAGGACGCTGCAGGTCTTTTCGAGTTTGACGGCGACTGCTGCTACGAATACACAGACCCTCTTAAAAAGGAACACGCCGCATGGGGTACGAGAGTATTCGACTACGGCAAGGGAGAGGTAAGGAGCTTCCTTATTTCCAATGCGGTTTACTGGATTGAGAAATTCCACATTGACGGACTGAGAGTTGATGCTGTTGCTTCAATGCTTTATCTTGACTATGACAGACGTGAGTGGCGTCCCAACAAGAACGGCGGTCACGAGAACCTGGAGGCTATAGAGTTCCTGCAGAAGCTTAATACCACCGTATTCTCAAGAAATCCCGACGTACTTATGATAGCTGAGGAATCCACAGCATGGCCTATGGTCACAAAGCCTGCGGATATAGGCGGTCTGGGCTTCAATTTCAAGTGGAATATGGGCTGGATGAACGACACCCTTTCCTATATGCGCACCGACCCCATTTACCGTGCAGGCGACCACGGAAAGCTGACCTTCTCCTTCTTCTATGCGTTCAGCGAGAACTTCGTGCTCCCTATTTCCCACGATGAGGTTGTTCACGGAAAGGCTTCCCTTTACGGCAAGATGAGCAGCGGCACTATGGAGGGCAAGTTTGCAAATCAGAGAGCCTTTGCTTCATATATGATGGCGCACCCCGGCAAGAAGCTGAACTTTATGGGCAACGAGCTGGGACAGGTCATTGAGTGGAATTACGAAAAGGAGCTTGACTGGCTGCTTCTCGGCTTTGAAACTCACCGCAAGATGAACGATTTCTACAGAGACCTCAACAATCTCTATAAGAATAATCCTGCATTCTGGCACGATGACGATTCGTGGGACGGCTTCAAGTGGATATGCGCAGATGACTACACTCAGAGCGTTATCTCTTTCAGGCGTATCGACAATTCCGACCCCGAAAAGCCCTCGGAGATAATCGTTGTATGCAACTTCGTTCCCGTAACGAGAACAGACTACAGAATAGGCGTTCCCTACGAGGGCACTTATGAGCAGATATTCTCCTCGGACGATGTGAAGTACGGCGGAAGCGGCGAGGTGGATAACGGAAAGATAAAGGCAAAGGAATACTCTATGCACGGCTGCGATTATTCCATTTCCCTTACTGTTCCCGGACTGTCCGCTATGTTCTTCAGGTATGTTCCCCCCAAGACCCGCAGAAAAAAGGCAGGGGAGAAGATAGATGTTACCGACACGGCTTCGGTAAAGGAAACCGTGAAGAAGTCCTCCAAAAAGGCGGGGGCAAAGGCTCAGACAGCCAAAAAGGCTGAGAGCGCCAAGGAAAAACAATCATCGGCGGAGGCTGCTCCCAAAAAGAAAGGACGCAAGCCCAAGACCGATAAACCGGCGGAATGATTCCGCAATAAAACCGAAAGGAAGGATTTTCAAGATGTACACTAAAAAAGAATGCGTTGCAATGCTTCTTGCAGGCGGACAGGGCAGCCGTCTGTATGCTCTGACTCAGGATATGGCAAAGCCTGCCGTTCCCTACGGAGGTAAATACAGGATCATAGATTTCCCTCTTTCCAACTGCGTGAACTCGGGTATTGATACCGTGGGCGTTCTCACTCAGTATCAGCCTCTGGTACTCAATGACTATATCGGAAACGGTCAGCCTTGGGACCTTGATAAGCAGTACGGCGGCGCTCACTGCCTGCCTCCTTATCAGACCGCTCTGGGTGCTGAATGGTACAAGGGCACAGCCAATGCCATCTATCAGAACATTGCTTTCGTTGACCGCTACAATCCCGATTATGTAGTCGTTCTTTCGGGCGACCACATCTACAAGATGGATTACAATGTAATGCTCAGCTACCACAAGGAGAAGGGTGCTGCGGCTACTATCGCAGTTCTCGATGTTCCTATGGAGGAGGCTTCCAGATTCGGTATTATGATTACCGATGACGATGACAACATCATTGACTTTGAGGAGAAGCCCAAGAATCCCCGTTCTACTCTTGCTTCAATGGGTATCTACATCTTTACATGGAGCAAGCTCAGACAGTACCTTATCGACAATGAGAACAATCCCGATGAGGACAAGGATTTCGGAAAGGCTATCATTCCCAATATGATGAAGGCAGGCGAAAAGCTTGTTGCATGGACCTTTGACGGCTACTGGAAGGACGTTGGAACTCTTGATTCCCTTTGGGAAGCAAATATGGACCTCCTTAACCCCAACATTCCCATTGACCTTTACGACCCCGACTGGAAGATGTATTCGAGAAACCCCGTTCTTCCTCCTCAGTACATAGGCGAGAATGCAAATGTTGAGAACTCTATGATCGCAGAGGGCTGCAACATTGACGGAAATATCGACTTCTCTGTAATCTACGAGGGCGTTACCGTTGAAAAGGGTGCTACCGTTACCGACTCCATCATTATGCCCGGTACTGTTATCAAGGAGGGCGCTGTTGTTGAATACGCTATCGTAGGAGAGAACAGCATTATCGAAAAGGGCGCTCATGTAGGCGCACGTCCCGAGACCGTTGAAAACCGTGACGACTGGGGCATTGCTGTTATCGGAAACAAGATCACCATCACCGAGGGTCAGATAGTAGGTCCTAAGCAGATGGTTCCCGACATCAAGAAGAAGTAAGGGAAGGAAGGTTAATTTACAATGAGCTTAAATAAGAAGATCCTTGGCGTTATTTTCGCCAATATGCACGAGGACGTTGTTCCCGAGCTTACACGTCAGAGAACTATGGGCTCCGTTATGTTCGGCGGACGCTACAGACTTATTGACTTCACCCTCTCAAATATGGCAAATTCGGGCATTGACGAGGTGGGCGTTGTTACAAAATCCAACTATCAGTCCCTGCTTGACCACTTAGGCTCGGGCAGAGAGTGGGATATGTCAAGAAAGAACGGCGGACTTCATCTCCTGCCTCCTTTCTCCAACGTTTCCAGCGGTATGTACAGAGGCCGTCTTGAGGCTCTTTACGGAATCAACGATTTTATCCGCTGCTCTGACGCTGACTATGTAATTATGTCCGACTGCGACGTTGTTACAAGCCTTGACTATAACAAGCTTTATGACGCTCACATCAAGAGCGGCGCTGATATTACAGCTGTTTACGCTAAGTCCGAGCTTGACATTGACGCTGCTTCCCACACCAATGTTTTCGGCATTGACGATGAGGGACGTATAAACAACGTGCTTATCAATCCCGAGCTCAGCGGCGAGTGCAATATCTCTCTCAACACCTACATCATCTCCAAGTCCCTGCTTATGAGCATGATAACAGACGGTGCTGCAAAGGGTATCTACAGCTTTGCAAAGAGCATTCTCCAGGCTCAGTGCGGAAGATACAAGATAATGGCTTACAAGCACGACGGCTACTTCTCCAAGATAACCTCCATCAAGAGCTACTATGACGCTAATATGGCTCTGCTCAACACAGAAAACAGACAGGGTCTTTTCCCCGACAATGCTCCTGTTTACACAAAGATAAGAGATAATCCGCCTGCAAAGTTCGCTATCGGCGCAAAGGTGAAGAATTCCCTTATTGCTGACGGCTGCATTATCGAGGGTACTGTTGAGAACTCTATCCTGTTCAGAGGCGCTAAGGTTGCCAAGGGTGCTGTTGTCAAGGATTCCATCGTTATGCAGGACAGCGTTATCGGAAAGAACTGCAGCATAAGCTGTGTTATCACCGACAAGGTTGTTAATATCTCCGACCAGAAAATTCTTACCGGTTCCGCAAACTATCCCATTTACATCGGCAAGGGCGCTGAGATCTGAGCCGCAATTATCCTTCGTGTCTGCGGCAGTCTGACCGCAGACACGATTTTTACTGTTAACATTCCGTTAAATCTGTTTACTAAATGGCTTTGTCCATACATTCATTAACTTAGAATACAAACCTTCCGTATGAAAGGATAAGATATATATGAGAATTTTATACACAGCCTCAGAGGCGCTTCCTTACGCTGCTTCGGGCGGTCTTGCAGATGTTGTCGGCTCTCTCCCTGCAGCGCTTTGCAAGGCAGGGCACGATTGCAGAGTCGTTCTTCCTCTTTACAAGAGCATTAAGCCTGAGCTTCGTGAAAAGCTTAAATTCCTGAAAAACTTCACCGTTGACGTAGGCTGGAGAAAGCAGTACTGCGGCGTTTTTGAGGGCGAGGCAAACGGCGTTACCTACTATCTGCTGGATAATGAGTATTACTATGCAAGAGACGGGCTTTACGGCTTCTACGATGACTGCGAGAGATTCGTATTCCTCTCCAGAGCGGTGCTTGAGCTTGTGAGAGAGCTTGACTGGAAGCCTCAGATAATCAACTGCAACGACTGGCAGACTGCGCTTATCCCCGTTTATTACCAGACATATTACAAGTTCCAGTACGGCTATGAGGATATAAAGACTGTTTTCACTATCCACAATATCCAGTATCAGGGCCGCTACGGAATGGACGTTATAAACGATATTATGGGTATTCCTATGTATCACGCAAACATTCTCGAATACGACGGCGCTGTGAACCTTATGAAGGGCGCTTTTGAAACTGCCGACAAGATAACCACAGTTTCCCCCAGCTATGCATGGGAGATACTTGACCCATGGTATTCCCACGGTCTGGACAGGGCACTTACAGACAAGCAGTACAAGCTGTGCGGCTTCTTGAACGGCATTGATACGGCTCTTTACGACCCCGAAAAGGACAGCCTGCTTCCTGCAAACTTTACCGCTGAGGATATTTCGGGCAAGGCAAAGTGCAAGGCTGAGCTTCTCAAATCCTTAAAGCTTGCTCAGGGCGATGAGCCTGTTATCGGCATTATTACGAGATTTGTATCCCATAAGGGAATCGACCTTATCAAGTATGTTTTCGAGGAAATGCTGAGCCTTGGCTGCAAGTTTGCGGTGCTCGGCTCGGGCGAAAAGATATACGAGGATTTCTTCAAGGAAATGGCGTGGCGCTATCCCGATAAGGTAAGCGTTACTCTGGGCTTTGTTCCCGAGCTTGCAAGAAAGATATATGCGGCGGCGGATATGTTCCTCATGCCCTCTCAGAGCGAGCCATGCGGCCTTGCTCAGATGATCTCCATGCGCTACGGAACGCTGCCTATCGTAAGAGAAACAGGCGGTCTGAGAGACAGTGTAAGAGACGCAGGCGGCGAGAACGGCAACGGCTTTACCTTCAAGACATACAACGCTCACGATATGCTTAATGCAGTAAGCAGAGCCTGCGACCATTATCACGACAAGGATTCTTGGACCGAGATAGTTAAGGCGGCTATGAAGAACGATTTCAGCTGGGATAATTCCGCAAAGCTGTATATCGGTCTTTACAAGGAGCTTGCAGGTGAGTGATGTTTGGCATAATGACCAAAAATAATCTCAGAATATTGTGTATATCAACAAAATTACTATTGACATTGCTCTGCTGCGGTGGTATAATTTGATTTGGATTCAGAGAGTAAGAGGATATACACGAGGATTAAGGAGTAATTGCATTATGGGCGGCAGTATTTTCAGCGAAAGTATTCTGAGATTTACTGAGGAACTTGATGAAACTATAGATGATATTGATGAACTGAACGGCAATCTGAAGGAGATAACGGCAAAAGAGGCGGACAGCCTGAGGCTGGGGCTTCTGCATATGTCCCTTGAAGCTCCTTCAAACGGTTATGAGCCTGACGGTCTGATACAAAACACTACGATGTATCAGAATCCTCTGGGTGTTGAGATAGACGGGGTTGAAAAGGAATTTATCTCTGCTGAGGGCGGCAGGGTAAGGCTCTGCTTTTTTCCTGTAAAAGGGGAGAGATGGGATGATAAGGAAAGAAGGCTTATCGGTATTCTTGCAAAGACGATGTATATGCATTTCGGCAGAGCGAGAATGATGGGGATAATGCTCAGGAGCATATTTGACGACCCTCTCACAGGCGTTCCCAACAACAACGCTCTTATGCGCTTCGGTAATCTCAGGCAGTATTCGGGTCAGCTTGACGGATATGCGGCTGTGTTTATAAACATAAAGAATTTCAGATATGTCAATATGACCTTCGGAAACAGGCATGGCGATATTCTTCTCAGAATGTTCGCTCAGAAAATGCATAGGTTTATGGAGTCCGACGAAATATTTGCAAGGCTTGGCGGCGATAATTTCAGTATGCTTATCAAAAAGGAACGCCTTGACCTGTTTACGGGCTTTATGGACGATATGAAGTTCAATGTGGGCGAGGGTACAGGCACAAAGCAGTTTGAAATAAAGGTCCGTATGGGTATTTATGAGGCTTGCAAGGGCGACACCATGGCTGACCTTATGAACAAATCCTCAATTGCCATAAACGAATCAAGAGAGGACGGCAGCAAGGACGCAGAGCGCTTTTCAAACGATATGTTTGAAAAGGTTATGCACAAGAGAAAGATATCCGCTATTTTCCCTCAGGCGCTGGCAGACTGCGAGTTTGTGGTTTACTATCAGCCTAAGGTAATGCTTTCGGATAACAGGCTGTGCGGCTGTGAGGCTCTGTGCAGATGGTTCAGGGACGAAAAAATCGTTCCCCCTATGGAGTTTATTCCCGTGCTTGAAAGAGAAGGCTCTATATGCCAGCTGGATTTCTACGTTTTCGAGCAGGTCTGCAAGGATATTAAACGCTGGCTGGAAATGGGCTTTGACCCTGTGAGAGTTTCGGTAAATTTCTCAAAGCAGCATCTTCATTCGGGTACGCCTGCTGACAGGATAATTGAGATAATGGACAGCTATGGCATTGAAAGCCGTCTTATTGAAATAGAGCTGACCGAGATGACGGGTGCGGAGGACTTTACCGCTCTGAATAATTTCGTTGCCAGAATGAAGGAAAGAGGAATTTCCACATCTATCGACGATTTCGGAACGGGTTATTCCTCTCTGAACCTGCTTAAAGACCTTGATGTTGATGTTATCAAGCTGGACAAGTCCTTCTTCTTCAACATTGACTGCGTTGAGGAACGCCACGCAGCTGACAGGAAGGTTGTAAAGAACATTGTCAATATGGTGAACGAGCTGGATATGCAGGTGGTTTCCGAGGGAATCGAAACCGAGGCTCAGGTCGATTTTCTTAAAGAGGTAAACTGCAATGTGGCTCAGGGCTTTCTTTATGACAAGCCGTTGCCCAGAGAGATTTTTGAGCAGCGTATGACTGACAGGGATTTTTATGCCAATATTCATCGGAGCTATGCTCAAAAGAATTGATAATAAATGGCTCGCAGAGAGGTTTCTCTGCGAGCTCAGTTTGTCGAAAAAGAAAACGCTGTTGTTATATTTGCACAAAACTGCATAAAATTTGCTTCGTTTAAAACGTTCCACCGGAACGTTTTAAAGGGTGAATTTGCAAAATATCGTTAAAAGGGGAGTGCGATCTGGAATCAACAAATTGATTCCTTCGCCTCCCCTCGAAATGCTGTCGCATTTCTCACCCCTTGCTCCGTTATTTCACGGAAATAAGGGGATTTCGCCCTCTGCGGAGGGCGACGGGGGCTCTGCCCCTCGACCCCGCAAGCCTTTGAAAAGGCTTGACCGAAACTTTTACCTTGTGTTTATTTGTGCAACTTTTTT
>JAGAJY010000251.1 GCA_017848125.1 Oscillospiraceae bacterium | reverse complement strand
GCCTGTGAAAACAACGGTGAGAATGTATATGCAGAATGTACTTGATTTTGTGTATAACTTTCTTGTCACCAATTTCCCGAACAACCATAAGCTGTGGGATATGAAAAGCGTAAGGAAGTGGGGAGGTCAGCCTGCTTCCGATGCACAGAAACGGCTCATTTACCGAAACCGCAAGAAACTTTCTGACCTTGATATAGATTATGATAAGCTGACCAAATATGAAGCCAGCGTTATTATAAACAGAATACATAACTGAAAGGGTGCATACTATGGCGAAGAAAAAAATAAAGATTGATTTGTCGGGAGGGTGGCGTGATGTTCTTGAACAGGCGATAGACGTAAATGATGTCTATGCCATTGAATCCGACCTTGAAGATGAAACGGCAATGGAGATAACCGACCGCAATTTCATCATTTTTTCCAAGCTTATCCACTATATCCGAGAGGACGATACTATCCTTTTCTCTCCTTCTGAAATCAGGGTACTTTTAAGAATCCTTATGGAAGATTTTGTGCATTTGCAGAATGATCTTAGGGAAACCAGTGAAATTCTGTCCGAAAGTATTGATGTAGTCAAATCGTATAAGGAACTGGTTGAGGAGATCATTGACGAATACGGGCTTGATATAGACGGGGACTGAGCATAAAAAATGCACCGCAGGCGGCTTCTGCCGCTTGCAGTGCGATATATCAGAAATCTGTAATTTCAAAGGTGCATTCTTCTGCTCCATTGAGGATCGTATTAAGAATTTTTACAGAAACGGTTTTCTCAAAAACTTCTGAAAACAGCTTCTTATACCAACCGGCAGAACATTCACAGTAATTCTTGTTCATACCCGTGATCTTTTTAGGTATGTTACAATAGCATTTGGTATAGACAGCGATTATCTTATTATCGGAGATATGTAAATTTCTGCCGCCAATATCGGCTTCATTGAGAAGATCAAGGAACTCGGCAATGCTGTTTGACTTTGCATATAGCTTCTTTGCGATTTTTAGTGCATTAGTAGATATGCAGCAGCCGCCACACTTTCGCATAGTGTCTGTCATACATATACCCTTTTTGTCGGCGGTATTCAGAATATCATTGATGTATCTTGCTTGTTTGAGAGGTGTTGCGTTCTCATCAATCGTCCCTATTTCAGAACAAATGGCGGAAACAGATTCGGTATCCATATTTTCAATGAGCCTTTTGGCTTTATTCATGAGATTTTTCCTCCATATTCTTTTGTTTCTCACGTTCTTCCAGTTCCTTGTACCATTCTTCCAGAGCCGCTTCAATAAGGTGCTTGACCTCTGCGGTGCAGGAAGTGCCCTTTTCTTCGCAGTATTTCTTGAAATCATCTGCGATATTGGAACGAACACGGGTGGCGATGGTTCGCATATTATCCTTATCCCATTTGCGGGCATAGCCTTTTTGTTTTTCTGATACGGGCATAAATACACCTCCGGACAGATATTTCTATAATCAATTATTATATCATACTTATATAAGTATGTCAATGAGCAGACAGGACAAATTTTTCTTTGAAGATTTGTCGTAAATTACTATTGAAAACTACTTATATAAGTAGTATAATCAGAAATGTAGAGAAAAACACAACACATTGAAAGGGTGGTAAAAGTGGACAAGGATACCGAAAAGCTGCAAACGGACCTCAGATTTGCGGCGGCATTTCTGAAAGCCCATGAGGAGGTCAAGGCAAAAGAAGAGGAACGTCAGAAAAGAATTTATGAAAAGGCGGTGATCGCAGCCGAGAACAGGCGGAAGAAAAAGGAGGAAGAAGCAGCCTACTTTGAAAATCTCAGGAAACACCCGATCAAACCCAGCGAAGCAATAAAGGCAATTCTCAGAAAAAACTGCGGGATTGATCTTGACAAACAAAAAACGGAGGAATGAACTATGTTAAGAATTTCAGATGAAAGCTATGAAAGAGTACAGAACATCGTCGAGGATATGGGCTACTGCTGTGAGGTCGAGGATGATTATGAGCAGTGGGAGGATATTGCCGCTTCATCAATGGCAAGCTTCCTTGATGACCTTGATGGTGAGCAGCTTGAAATGACCGTTGCTGCCCTTGAGGAATACATTATCGACAAGGCTGACAATGACCTGAACATGGCAATGGGCGTTAAGACCGCACTTGCAAGATACATGAGAGAAAGGCTTGAATACCTTGATACTTATGTTGTTCCCGATGTGAAGCTCAGCCTTGATGAAGATGAGCCTTATGAGGATACCGATACAGCAAGATATGTAAATGTGGTCAAGGCTATGCTTACAAAAGTTGAAGATATAAAGGTAGGTGAATAAAATATGAGCAAGATATTGACTATCTGTAACCAAAAGGGCGGGACGAGCAAAAGTACCTCGGTGGTAAATCTTGGTGCAGCCTTGCAGCTTATGGGCAAGAAAGTCCTTATTGTGGACATGGACCCCCAGGGCGATGCTTCTACATATCTTGGATTCGATGATGAAAATGCCGATACTATCAGTCAGATGATAGAGCGTTTTATCAGGGGAGAGCAGATTGACCTTCACGATATTATTCAGGTAAGTGAGAAGAATGGCGGTGTTGAATATATCCCCGCCGACCTGTCACTTGCAGGAGCAGAGATGTATCTTGTATCGGTAATGTCAAGGGAAACGGTGCTAAGAAGGCTGCTTTCGACTATTCGTGACGAATATGACTATATCCTTATCGACTGCCAGCCTTCTCTCGGTGTGCTTGTGCTGAACGCTCTTGTGGCGGCAGACGGGGCAATTATCCCGGCACAGACACAGGAGTTTTCACGAAAGGCTCTGAAAGCCATAACAGATATTATCGGACAGGTTCAGACAACCATAAATCCGAATCTGAAGCTGCTCGGAATACTGCCCACAATGGTGGATAATACGGCAATGTCAAAGGACACCCGAAAGGTGTTTGAGGATAATTACGGAGAGCTTGTTTTCCCGATGAACATATCCCGATCGGTTACGGCGGCGTATTCAAGCAAGGAGAAGAAAGCACTATGTTTCAAGGCAAATTCAAAGCTTGGCGAGGAATACAGGCAGTTTGCAGATGAAGTGGTAAGGAGGATAACGGCATGAGCAAGTTTGACCTTAATTCGTTTATCGGCACTCCCGATGTTATGAAAAATGCTGTGCAGAACATTGACATCAATAAGCTGGTGCCGTATAAAAATCACTGCTTCAAGCTATATGAGGGTGAAAGGCTTGATGATATGGTGAGAAGCGTTCAGCTGTACGGTATCATGGTACCGATTATTGTGCGTACCATACCCGACAGTGATAAATACGAAATACTATGCGGACACAACAGAGTGAACGCTGCAAGGATAGCGGGAAAGAAGAATGTTCCGACAATAATTAAGGAGAATCTGCCCGATGAATTTGCTTCTGTATATCTTGTGGAATCGAACGCAATGCAGCGTGGGTTCAAAGAACTCCGAATATCCGAACAGGCATTTGCGGTTGAAATGATATACAAAAGGCTTAAGGATTCGAGTGCTGTCAGGGCGATAGAGAAAGAGCTTTCCGTACTTGAAGGTATCAAGTCTCCACTGGATACTTGCAATAATAGTGGAGAAAATGATGTTAAGTCTCCAGTGGATACTTGCGAAAAGGTGGATAACCTGAAAGGAGCAGCCGAGGAATATGGGCTGTGCAGAGCTTCAATAGCAAGACTTATTCGTATCAATAAGCTGTCAGATGAACTGAAAGCAATGGTCGATGAAGGGAATATAAAAATACGTCCTGCGGTGGAGCTTTCATATATTTCTAAGGAAATGCAGGAACAGCTTGTAAAGGCAATGTCGGAGCAGGAAGTATCGGTCATTGATATGAAAATGGCAAAGCAGCTGCGAGAAATTGCAGGCTCTTATGCAAGTCCGTCGGAGGAAATAATAGTCGAGGTCCTATGCGGTACTTATGGTGAAGATGAAAAGCCGAAGGATAAGGGCGAAAAGGTCACTATTCCAAAGGCTACATATTCAAGGTACCTCGGCGGCTACTCAAAGAAAGAAGCCAATCTTATAATAGAAAAGGCTCTTGCATACTATTTTGAAAATAATGAGGAGGAAACAGCTTAATGGAAAAGAAAATGATGATAACAGGTGAGGTTATTAAGAAGCCCGAGCATATTGAGCTTGGCAAGTACAACGTAACGGTCAGAACAAAGGGCGGCAAGGAGCTTACCGTTCAGATCGACAGCGAGGGCATTGACGAAAGGCTTGAGGTCGGTATGACGGCAGCTTTTACAGCGACAATGGTTGATGATGTTATTGTGGCTGATAAGGTGAGCTATTCACGCAAGGGCTGATAACCTAAAAATCTTGCAGGAGAGCGGTAGTGTATGCTGCCGCTTTTTTGCAGGTGATAAGTCGAAAAATATTGAAATACAATGATTTTTCTGATACAATAGAAATATACCATTTCAACATAACAGGAGATAAAAATGGCTAAGAAAAAGAATAAGCAAAGGAATAACCCGTCAAATTCCCATCGCAGTAATGACGAAATGAGAATTTCCGTATCAATGCGAAAAAAGTACGGGGATATGGCGGAAACAGATAAATACAACAGAGGTTCTTCCGAGTACCGGTCACTCCTCAAAAAAATGACAGAGGAAGTATATAACAATAACATACATTCTCTGAAAAACTACGGCGGAAAAAATCTTGTGGAAAGGCTAAAGCTTGACGGCCCCTACAGAAAACGCCGTCTATCTGCAATCCTTGAATATGTGTATGCCGCTGCTCCCGGATTTGCCGAGAAATATCCGATGATCGGTGTGGAAGATGAAATTGTAGATTTCATATCCGAGCTATACAATATGCTGCCAATGGAGTATGAGCATAATAATCATATTACCGTAGCTATGGCTATTTTCATACTTGATGCTATTGCAGAAGCAAGCAATATAGATGAAGCGTCTTTCTTCATACCATATGAAAAGGAAATAATAAGCGAGGTATCACTGCCCGAGGATTTTTCGGATTCTGTGTATGATGATGACCTCATAAGAGGTATGGCGTACCTTATCATTCATAGAAATGATGATACATCGGTGGACTGCTTTGTCAATAATTATACCGCAAAGATTACTTTGGAAAACGGATATATACATAATTACAGACCCGGCAGATTATTTACTGTTGATGAG
>JAGAJY010000250.1 GCA_017848125.1 Oscillospiraceae bacterium | reverse complement strand
ACAATTGTGAGAAGCACGGAAACGATACAGCCGGGAACGATGGAATAAAGTCCCATTGTAACGCTTGCAGGAAGTATGTATTCCCAGAGGATAACCGTTGCCGCTCCGCCGATGATTCCCGCAGCCGTACCCTTCAAGGTAAGACGCTTCCAGTAAAGGGAAAATACAATTGCAGGACCGAATGCGGCACCGAAGCCTGCCCACGCATTTGATACGATACCCATAATGGAATCGTTGGGATTAAGAGCGAGAATGCAGGCAATTACAGAAATTGCAATAACCGCACCTCTGCTTATCCACATTAACTTGTTCTCCGAAGCCTCCTTCTTAACAACGACCTTGTAGAAGTCATTGACAACAGCAGAAGCGGTTACAAGCAGCTGGCTGTCAGCTGTGCTCATAATGGAAGCAAGCACCGCTGAAAGGAATATACCGCCCAGGAACGAGGGGAACAGCATTTTTACTGTCTTTATGAAAATAAGCTCCTGCTCTGCGGCAGAAAGAGTTACGCTCTGAGAATCAAGGAAAACTCTGCCCAAAATTCCGATAAGAACAGCGGCGGTAAGGGAGATAAGCACCCATACGATCGCTATTATTGCGGATTTCTTGACTTCCTTGGTGTCCTTTATCGCCATAAATCTTACGAGAATGTGGGGCATTCCGAAATAGCCCAGCGCCCATGCCAGATTGCTGATTATATCAATCGTGCTCATTCCCGAGGTCATTGACATATATCCGCTTGTGTCCGCACCCTCTGCGGCAAGCTTCTGTGTAGCGTAAAGCATATCAGCCGAGAAATTGGGTGTATTGCTTACAAGAGCGATAGGCAGGGCTATGATGGTAACGAACATAAGTATTCCCTGAATAAAATCAGTCCATGCTACAGCATTGAAGCCGCCCATAAAGGTATATACGATAATGATAAGAGCGGAGATTATTACGGCAGCCTTTGCATAAGTCTCATTGGTGGGGTCAATGTTGAAAACCACCTGAAAGAGCTTTCCGCCCGATACAAATGCTGATGTGGTATAAACCAGAAAGAACACGAAAATTACTACAGCGCATACCACTCTTATCAGAGGGCTGTCCGCCTTGAAGCGGTTCTGGAGATACTGAGGAATGGTGATGGAATCGCCGCAGACCTCTGTAAAGCGTCTGAGGGGCTTTGCAACCAGCGCCCAGTTGAGGATAGTTCCTATTGCAAGACCGATAGCTATCCAGTAATTACCCATACCCGTTGCATATGCCGCTCTGGGAAGTCCCATAAGAAGCCAGCCGCTCATATCCGACGCCTGTGCCGACATAGCAGTTACCCAGCTTCCAAGACCTCTGCCTGCAAGAAAATAATCGCTCATTTTCTTTGATTTGTTGGTGAAATAAAAGCCGATCCCCAGCATTACCCCAAGGTAAAGCAGGAATGCAATGAGGACAGGAACGTCCACATTAGAGAAAAAACCCATTTTCCACAATCCTTTCAATAAAATAAAGCAGTACCGTTTTCGGGGTACTGCTTTTATCATACCATATTACAAGAAAAAGGTTGTTAATTTTGCGTAAATATATTTACAGCTTTGCCCTCAGTTCAGGAAAGCTATATCCTCGCTCATTATAAAGGGATATTTCACAACCGCCGTTCCCTCGGCGTTCTCCCTGTTCATATCCACAGCCTTTATCCTGTGGGAATCGTATGCGGTGTAATAGTAGATACCCTTGTCAGCGCTCATACAGGAGGTGTAAACGGTGTATTCATATCTGCCGTTCTCCGTAATACAGCAGCCCTTCTGCTGGTCAACCGAGCCTAAAATGTGAAAAAATTGACTTACGCTTTCCTCTTCGCTCTCTGCGGCAAGGGCATTCTGCGAAACAAATGCGGCTCTTACAAAGCGTGACATTGACGAAAGATCTCCCGGAAGCCCCATTGCACCCATTCCACGGCTGTAGGCTTCAAGGGAAAGCCCCTTGCCGAAGCAGTTTTCGGGAGGGTTTGGAGACAGGGAGAGGAAGTTATTCAGATTGAAAAGCTGTTTGTCAAAGGACGGCTCGTTTGTAAGAACGCCAACGGGGTTATCGTATATCATAAGTCCGCCGCTTACCGATTCCACTGTAACAGCACCGCTTTTATCCGCAATTATCCAGTGAAGCCTTGCGGCAGGAAGCTTTGGCGAAAAGTCTTCGGAGGTGATATTCACATCTGCAAGAAGTTTTTTTGCCTGAGAAACTCTGTCGCAGTTTCCAAGAATATAGGGAACAAACTCATAGGGTGCAACATTGACCGCTCCCTCTCTGTATTCCCCGTAAACCGTGCTTTTCACAAAATTAAGCCCTGCCATACACAGACCCTTTTCATTCATAGCGTCGTAGAAAAGGGGATATTCCGCATCTGACAGAGCTGTACCGATAATGGCATAATGCCTGCCTGTATCGGGTATATGCTTCATATTAAAAATGTAATTTCTCGGAACAAAGGCGACCGATTCACCGTAGAAACAGTCGTTGTCAAGAGTTCTGCCGAAATAAAAGCCGTCTGAATGATAAGAAGCCGCTGTACACATTTACATTACTCCGTTTCAGAAAGTATTCATCTGCCGTGGGCAGTATGTAAATGCTCGACTCAGACGTGGGCCGCTTCTTTTTTTTCCGCTTTTTCGGTGCTGTCCGTCTGCTTGCCTTTTTCAATGCAGTCCCTTAAAAGGATAGCCAAGGAAACATTGAAATATGGCATAAGGATTATAACGGGAAATGCGGGAAGGCAGGATAAAAACCAGCCTGCAAAGGATATGTACAGCTTTATAATATCCATCATATTCCGCTTTACAAGGCTTTCGCTAAGCTCAACCATCTCCGAAACCATTCCGTCGGGATTATCCGCAAGGAGAAAGCCCACAGGAACGCATTTCAGTCCTGCGCAGAAGCACATATATATTACGCCCACAGCCACCAGCACCAGCCCTGTGTAAATGAATATCTCCGTTACCGTATCAGAGCCCACAGACAGTATCTCCTGTGCAAGAAAGCCTTCCACAAAAGCCGCCGTGCCGAATATGAGTATATAGGGCAGTCTGCGCATATCGGAAAGCACTCTCAGCTTAATGCAGAGCTTGAACTGCTCAAAGGAGCTGTACCCTGCGAATACCGATGACGCAGGCATGGTATTTCCTGCCGCCGCCTGCCAGAAAAACCACTTTGTACCGTAATAGATAGGAGCGGACACCAGATAGGAGGTCAGCACTATTACCGAAAGGCTTATAAGAAAAAGCGGAGGACAGCCGCTGAATATGGGAAAAAGGCTATCGGCTGTATGCGCTCCCGTAAGTCTGCCTGCAAGTATCACCAGCAGGTACGTCATAAAGAAAAGACCGATATTTAGCATACTGATAAAGGCAGATTCGGCAAAGCAGTTCATCAGCCTGTCCTTTGCTCTCCTTTTTATATCATTCGTAGAAATCATATTCGTCCTCGTATTCAAATAAGGCGTCGCCTGCGTCGTTGTAGCCCACCGAACGATAGCCGGGGATAGTTCCCAGTATCTCAAAGCAGTAGCTCTGCTGCCACATCTGAGCCGTTACCATTACCTCGTAGCCGTGACCTCTGGGGCAGGCGTACTGCATAGGCTTCATCTTGGGCAGTCCGAAGCAGGACATCATATTCATAAGGATACCCGAATGGGTCATAATTCCCGAATGAGTAATATTATTCTCCATCATATCGAGAATTATTCCGTTGAGGGCGGTGTAGCAGCGCACCATCATACTGCGCAGGCTCTCGCCGTTGGGAGGGGGATTGTCAAGGCCGCCCTTGAGCCACTTTTTATAGCTGTCAAGGTTTAAAAGCTCCTCCGCTCTTATGCCCTCGAATATGCCGAAATCCACCTCTCTCAGGTCATCTACCTCTTCAAGCTCCCTGTCGGGGAAAAGTATCTCCGCAGACTGCACCGCTCTTTCAAGGGGACTGGTATAGACCTTCTGCACCTTGGGGTATTCGTGGGTTTCGTAAAGCTCTCTCAGCTCCTCCTTGCCTGCCTCGGACAGGGGAAGGTCGGTCCTTCCGATATATATTCCGTCCTCGTTGGCAGAGGTCTTGCCGTGACGGAGAATACTTATTCTGTAGCCTTTCATTTCTATATCATTCCTTTGCTGTTTGTGAAATATTCCATTTTCATTATAGCACATCGGACGGCGGGAATCAAGGGGAAGGGGAATTTTACGGGGCGGATTCGGGGTTTTATATTTACCGATTAGTTTTTTAGCTGTTCGTTTAAAAAATTAACATTTTTGCAATATATCACCATTGTCCGCTGTAAAACACCGCAGAATTATTATATTCTTCCGTCGAATACGTATGGAATAATCGGAGCATATTTATTGTACATTTTTGTCACCTCACAGAAGCCTTCTCCTCATCAGCCGCACTGTTTTCGGGGGGATTTCCGTTTCTTATAAGCTCCACAAAGATAGGGGCAAGCACGGGGTCAAAATGAGTGCCCGTATCCTCTTCGATTATCGCCAGCGCCTTTTCAACGGGGAATGCCTTTTTGTAAACACGTTCCATTGTCAGAGCGTCGTAAACATCGGCTATTGCCATTATTCTTGCGCTGACAGGGATCTCCTCGCCCTTAAGTCCCATAGGATAGCCCTTTCCGTTCCACTTTTCGTGATGATAGGCAGCCACATCATAGGCTACCTGAACATATTCCTCATCGGTAGAGCCGTCCATTACCTGATGGATCATTCTTCCGCCCTCTGCGGCGTGTATCTTCATCTGCTCAAACTCTTCCTCGGTAAGCTTCCCGGGCTTTCTGAGAATATGGTCGGGAACGGCGATCTTTCCAATATCGTGGAGAGGTGCAGCGCTTACCACAAGCTCAACAAATTCATCGTCAATGGTTTCGGGATAAACGCCCTTCTCCTTTGCCGCATTTACAAGCATACTGACATAATTCGACGTGTTCTTGACGTGTTCTCCCGTATTGCTGTCACGGCTTTCTATAAGGTTTGCCACACCGATTATTGTGCTGTGCTGCATTGATTTAATCCGCATATTCTGAGCCGCAAGACCGTCTGCCATATCCTTCTGCGTAAGGCTGTCGTAATAGCAGTAGAGGATTATTGCCATAAAGGTCATACCGAGATAGGCGGTTTTGACCTCTCTGTCCATAAGCGAGGGCAGTATTCCTGCAAGGATTATTATTAACGATGCGATTATGGTTATCTGATTTCTGTATCTGAAACGCTTTGAAAGGATAAAGAACACAGCTATCAGATACAGAAGCGAGACTGCATAGGAGAAGATGTAGATGAAATAGAACTCTCCTCTGTGATATGCGCCTCCGCTGTCAATGGAAAATACCATATTGCTGTTTGCAAGAATAATTTCAACGGCGGCATGCACTGCCATCAGTATGCCCAGAGGCACAGCAGGCTTCTTTATTCCGCAGGCACGGGAAAGGAATACGGGCATCATAGGGGTTATGGAAAACTCGATAACGGTCACAAGCCTGTATATTTCATCGGAAAGAGGTCTGCTGTCAAGCATATCTCTGATAAGCTCTGCAAGAGCGCCTGCGGCTATTCCGATAAAGGTCACTATAAACCACATTTTTTCCTGACGTGACGAACCTATCTGACTTCTGACGTGAAGCACCATAGTTACCATACTCAGGATACATATCATTATCATTACAATATATATCTGATTCAAACCCTGTCCCCTGCCTTATACAAAAAACATTGTAAATATACTTATATATAGTTTACCATATTTGCAGTCATCTGTCAACCGAAATCAGGCTTTCACTCTGTAAATGAAAATTGCGGTATAATGCAGTACAAAATGTCCCTGAGGATTTAAAGTTCCGCATCGGCAATGCTTTTGGTTCGTTAATAGTGTTTTTAATATGCGAATTGCTTGGTGTTGCCTTAGAAAAATAAAGTTTAGGTTAGAAAACAAAAATACTGTTGAAATAAACGGGGGATTATGGTATAATCATAATATAAGTAACATTATGCGGCTGTGAGCATATTATAGCTGTGCTCATTATAAATAAAGTTATTTTTTTGGAAAGGACTGAACGCTATGTTCGATCTTGAAATCGGTATAAGCCTGAGACTTCAGTTTGCGTCGCTGTGCTTTCTGATTCTTGTGGTTCTGGATTATATAAAGTCAAAGAGACTTAAACTTCTTACCACGCAGATATACAGCGTTATGCTTTCGGTATCGCTTCTGAACCTGATTTTTGATGTTCTTACGGTAATTATGATATGCAATTTCCCTGATTCGCCACTGAACGGATTTTTCCACAGGATATTCTTTTTCCTGACCCTTT
>JAGAJY010000249.1 GCA_017848125.1 Oscillospiraceae bacterium | reverse complement strand
TTATTTCCCCTATAACGATATTGGTCAGCCGCCCCATTTCAACTGGCGCTGTCACGCAAATATGATGTTCTCTAACTGGATAAACTACTGCGTTTATCAGGAAACACCCTATGACCTTGATAAGCTTGTACCTGTTGAGATAGAGAGGTGACAAAAATGTATTTGTCTGAATACTGTGACGTGAGCTATGAAGAAAAATACAATACAGTGTTTGTAAAATGGAAAAAGTTCTGCTGTAAGGACGATTACAGAAAGCCGCTGTTATATGCCTTGGATATTATAAAAAAGTACGGCTGCAATTATACTGCCGATACTCGGAGCGGCTTTGAAAATATACCCGAGGATACACAGTGGGTGGCAGAATACTTTATGCCGAAAGCAGCTGAATACGGCTGTAAATGTATATATTTTATAATCAGTGAAAACAATTTGCTGAAAGAGGAGCTTGAAGGACAAGAAAAGAATTCTGCCGATATTATAAGCTTTAAGTATATATACAGTTTAGATGAAATCAGATGAAATGACCCGTGAAGAAGCTTCTTCACGGGTTATTTTTGATATATCCACAGTCTGAGAATTAAAAATCAGCAAAAAAAATTATGCGGTGATTGACATACAGCTAAAAATGTAGTATAATATTTTAGTATGCGGAATTGTTTGAAATTACGCAAATCAATGAAAAAGGATGTGAAGGTATGGAAAGCGGAAGTAACAGCGGTGTGATACCGCGAAGAGGCTCTGTCTGTGTTTTTCCTGCCTGCGTCTTTTTGAAATGCTCGGGCAATAGGTGAGTCTCAGGCAGAGTAAAGCGGTATTGTACCTCCTGTTAAGTTTATTTGAAGGAGGTCATTATAATGGAAAAATACGAAGCTGCCGTGCTGGTAAAGCACAGGGCTTTTGTACAGCTCAAAACCGCTCTTCAGGAGATGATGCCCGCTGATATTGCACAGCTTATGAGCGAGCTTATCGAGGAGCAGGACGAATTCGGCGAGAAGGAATTCACACTTATTTTCCGTGTGCTTCCAAAGGAGCTTGCGGCAGAGGCGTTCACCTATATGGACAGCGACCTGCAGATGGTGCTGATAAACGCTATCTCGGACAGAGAGCTTAAAGCCGTGCTTGACGAGCTTTTCCTTGACGATACGGTAGATATCATTGAGGAAATGCCCGCTAATGTGGTATCAAGGATATTAAAGGCTACAGACCCCGATAAGCGAAAGCAGATAAACGAGCTTCTGAACTACCCCGAGGACAGTGCGGGAAGCATTATGACAACGGAGTTTGTTTATTTCAGAAGCGACGACTGCGTTAAGGAAGCATTTGAGAGAATAAGAAGCGTCGGCGTTGTAAAGGAAACTGTTTATACCTGCTATGTTACGGAAAACCGCCGTCTTGTGGGTCAGGTTTCTCTGCTTGACCTTGTTGTTGCAGATGAAAATGCCGCAATTGAGGATATTATGGATTCCACGGTAGTAAGCGTAAACACGCTGGAGGATCAGGAGGCTGTTGCCAATCTGTTCTCAAAGCACGGTCTTGCGGCGCTTCCTGTTGTGGATAAGGAAAACCGCATTGTCGGAATAATCACCTTTGACGACGTAATGGACGTCATCAGAGAGGAAAACGCCGAGGATATGGCGATGATGAGTGCGGTTATGCCCAATGAGGACAGCTATTTCAAAACCAGCGTCTGGAAACACGCACGAAGCAGAATTATCTGGCTTATGGTGCTTATGCTTTCGGCAACCCTCACAGGTGCTATAACCAATCATTTTGAAGCACAGATAGCGGCTATACCGCTGCTGGTTTCCTTTATGCCTATGCTTACGGGTACGGGAGGAAACTGCGGCTCCCAGTCCTCTACAATGGTCATTCAGGGTATGGCTATGGAGGAGATACGCCTTAAGGATTTCTTTAAGGTGGTTTTCAAGGAGCTGAGAATAGCTCTGATATGCAGTGTTATTCTGTCAGCTGTTAATTTCGGCAGAATAGTTCTGTTCTACAAGGATATTAAAATAGCGGCAGTTGTTTCGGTGACGCTTGTAGGTACGGTAATTCTTTCAAAGCTTCTGGGCTGTATGCTTCCTATGCTTGCAAAGAAAATACGCATAGACCCTGCAATTATGTCTGCACCGCTCCTCTCCACACTTGTGGATAGCTGCTCCACTCTGCTTTATTTTACAATAGCGCTCCGTGTTCTTGATTTTTCTGTTTAAAACAGGGAATAATATATTAAGCATAATTTTTTGGAAGGATTTTTAGCATATGAGAAAAACAAAAATTGTCTGCACAATGGGTCCCGCAACCGATAATGATGATATCCTCAGGGAAATGATACGTTCGGGAATGAATGTTGCCCGATTCAATTTCTCCCACGGAGATTATCCCACTCACGAAAAAAGGTTTAAGCAGCTCTGCCGTTTGAGAGAGGAGCTTGGACTCCCCATTGCGGCTCTGCTTGACACAAAGGGTCCTGAGATACGTCTGGGCAAATTTGCCGATAAAGAACCTGTTACCCTCTGCGACGGTGATACCTTCACCCTCACTACCGAGGAAAGGGTCTGTGACAAGGAAATTGCCTGCATCTCCTTCAAGGGGCTTCCCCACGACGTTAAGAAGGGCACGGCTATCCTGATAAACGACGGCGCTGTTGAACTGAGAGTCGAAAGCATAAGCGGAAATGAGATCGTTACTACCGTTGTTCACGGCGGAGAAATTTCCGATAACAAGGGAATTAACGTTCCCGGAGTGGAGCTTTCTATGCCCTATCTTTCCGAGAGGGATATGAATGACCTTGAATTCGGTGCTAAGATAGGCTTTGATTTTATTGCCGCTTCATTTGTAAGAACTGCCGCTGATGTGGCTTATCTGAAAAAGTTCATTAAAAGTCTTGGCTGGAGCTCACCGAGAATTATTGCCAAAATTGAAAATATGGACGGCGTCAAGAATATTGACGAGATCCTTGAGGTCGCTGACGGCATAATGGTCGCACGAGGCGATATGGGCGTTGAGATACCCTTTGAGCAGATACCCGCTATTCAGAAGGATCTTATCAGAAGGGGATACAACGCAGGAAAGCAGGTAATCACAGCTACTCAGATGCTGGAATCCATGATAACTCATATCCGTCCCACAAGAGCGGAGATAACAGACGTTGCCAATGCTATATACGACGGAACATCTGCTATTATGCTCAGCGGCGAGACTGCCGCAGGAAAGCACCCTGTTGAAGCGGTGCGCACAATGGCGCTTATCGCAGAAACAACCGAGAACGATATAAACTATGTTAACCGTCTCAGAGCAAGACCCGAGGACAAGGGGAAGGATATTACAAACGCCATTTCCCACGCTGCCTGCACCACTGCACACGACCTTGGCGCAAAGGCTATAGTTACTGTAACAAAGACAGGCGGCACAGCAAAGATGCTTTCAAAATTCCGTCCTGCCTGCCCCATAATCGGCTGTACTCCCAATGAAACAGTCTGCCGTCAGATGAATCTCTCATGGGGCGTAACTCCTCTTATGATGGGCGAAAAGGCGAGTACAGATGAACTCCTTGACGGTGCGCTTGAGGCTGCTGTAAGCAACGGACTTCTTGCTAAGGGTGATGTAACCGTAATCACCGCAGGAATACCCATAGGCGTTGCGGGAAATACAAATATGCTTAAGGTTACTGTTGTAGGAAATGAATCGGAAATCAATATTTGATGGAAAGGAATATTAAACTATGAAGCTCAGAATCAGAATGCTTGCCGCTCTTGCGGCTTCTGCCGTAATGCTCTGCGGCTGCGGAAAAACAACGACCTCCACATCGGACACATCGGCAAATGGGGGGGCTGACAGCGCCGCTCCTGCCGAAAGCAACGCTGCCGTTTCCTCGGATACTTCTGTTATCCACAACTTTGAAATGCCCGAGATAGGCGAAAAAATAGCTGTTATCACAGTAAAGGATTTCGGCGAGATAAAGATAAAGCTGTTCCCCGAGCAGGCTCAGCTTGGCGTTGAGAATTTTGTGGGTCTTGCTGAGATGAATTACTACGATGAGCTTATTTTCCACAGAATAATCCCTCATTTTATGAATCAGGGCGGCGACCCCACAGGTACGGGTACAGGCGGAAAATCCATCTGGGGAGAGAAGTTTGACGGCGGAATCCCTGAGGGACTTTACCATTTCAGCGGTGCGGTTGCCTATGCAAATTCAGGCTCAACTTCCACAAACGGCAGCCAGTTCTATATTGTAAACACAGACCCCGGAGAGTTTGATCTCGGCGGCACATACCTTGAGGACGGCTCGGTTTATTACTATCAGACCTTTGAGGAGGCGGGTATGAACGTTCCTGTCGAGGTTCAGGAGATGTACAAGGAAAAAGGAGGAACTCCCTTCCTTGACGGCGGATATACCGTATTCGGACAGGTTTTCGAGGGTATGGACGTTGTAAGAGCAATGGGTCAGGTCGAGACTGACGAGAATGACAAGCCTCTCACACAGGTTCAGATGGAATCTGTCAGAATAGTTGAATACACAGGCGAATAATGTGCGGATAGTTCCGCACTACATATGAAAGGGCGGTTTATTATGAAGCTTTGTCCCAATTGTCACAGAATAAGCAAGGACGACGATTTCTGTTCAAGATGCGGAAGCGCCGTTTATGACGACAACACATCATATTCCGTTGACTGCTCGCAGTTTTCGGGTCACACTCACGAGAAGCAGAGCTTTTCGGGAAGAAACAGCTATGAGCTTAACAGAACAGGTTCTCCCAACCGTACTTCCTACGGAAAAAGCGGAAAGAAAAACGGCGTCGGTTTTGTCAAGGTGATAGTTATTATTATGCTGCTGAGTATGTTTGCAGGTCCTTTAATGGAGATACTTGATGAAATAATGTGGTTCCTTGAGGACGCATTTAACTTCTGAGCCGGTTATGGGTAAGATAGGATTAAATGAGCTTACATGCCTGCTCAGGGAGCTTTGCGGCGATATGGACATATCAGCAGATACAGAGCTTTATGAAAGCGGTCTGCTGGATTCATTCGCATTTATCGGACTGCTGAGCGAGCTTGACGGCAGAGGAATACGGATAGAGCCTACAGAGTGGGGTATGGAGCGTTTTTCATCAGCTGAGGCGATTATGGATATTATTCTGCAAAAGGAATGAACAAAATGAAAAAGCTATTGATAACGGTTATTACATCAATTGCGGCAATTGTCTGTGCCTGTGCGGAAACGCCCGCAGACGAAAATAAAAGCAATAACGAAACAGCTTCGGAAACAACAGCTTCAGTGGTTTCGGAAACTGAAAAGGAGGTCACTAAGGTGGATTACAAGGCATTGGGTAAGCCGCTGGTTGCGCTTACCTTCGACGACGGACCTAATACCACAACAACGGTACAGGTTCTTGATGTTCTTGAGGAATACGGTGTAAGAGGTTCATTTTTCCTTGTGGGCGACAACATTAACGAGCAGACTGAGGCAGTCGTAAAGCGTGCATATGATATGGGCTGTGAAATTAACAATCACTCAAAGACCCATTCTTACATGAATCAGATGACTGCCGAGGAGATTTCTGCCGAGGTCACATTCGTATCGGACAAGGTGAAAGAGATAACAGGGGAGGGGACAAAGTTTTTCCGTCCTCCTTACATAGCTGTCAATGATACCATGTATGAAAATATTGATATGCCTTTTATTGCAGGCGTAGGCTGTAATGACTGGGATAATGCGGTTTCTGCTGACGAGCGTGCGGAAAAGACCATTGAGCAGGTCAAGGACGGCACTATTATCCTGCTTCACGATTCCTACGGAAATTTCAAGACTGTTCAGGCATTGAAAACAATTATTCCCGAGCTTCAGGCACAGGGATATGAGTTTGTTACGGTGTCCGAGCTGTTTGAGGCAAGGGATATTGAGATAAGCTCTGATGATACAGGGCTTTATACTCATCTGGAAAAGTGAAATGAGCATATGAAAATGCCCCGTGAAGAATTATCTTCACGGGGCATTCTGCTGTTATTCACCGAGGGGGAAAATCTTTTCCTTTATCATATCACGCATTTTTGTTACGGCAGGGCGGAGCTCTTCAAGGCTTCCGCAGTTGTCAACACCGTTTGATGTCCATGCCATTACACCGTTCCAGCCATTGTTGTAGGCGTTTTCATAATCCTGTTCGGCAGTTCTTCCGCTTTCGCTGACTACAGCGGATTCACCGATAACAGAGGGCTTTGTGCCGTCAAGTCCGAAGGAAACGGGGGACTGCTCAAAGGGATAGCCCATATATGCGTTCTGCCAGAAATAGTAGTGTGTGGAATAGAAATCCAGACAAGCCTTTTCGCCTGCAAGAGAGGTCATATATTCATCGGAAACGTAGTTGCCGTCGAACTTGTCGGAATTGTACTTTATCATTCCAAGACCAACGGTAACAAGCTCGTCGGAGTTTTCGTGGATAGCGGCTGTGCACTTTGCAAAGAAGTTTGAAAGCTTGTCCCAGCCCACCTTTCCGCATTCGGCATTCTCATGTACCCAGTCAGGCTCATTCATAAGGTCAATGCTCCACAGATAGGGGTTCTGTCCGTATCTCTCAACAAAGGGGATAACGTAGGAATCAATGTAGGACTGAGTTGCGGTATCATCGGATACCATCAGCCTGAACTTGTCACAGCCTGTGTTTCCGTCCTTGAAATGGTCAAAGGAAAGGAAGGTTGCCATTATGTATATCTCGTGCTTCTCGGCAAGCTCGAAAAGCTTGTCAAGATGAGTCCAGTGCTCCTCGTCAACCGCCTGAACAGTACCGTCTGATTTAAGGCGCACAATGCTCATACCGTTGCAGTTTACCCATATTCTTGACGCATTTACACCGTTTTCGTGAAGCTCTGCGAAATGGCTGTCCCAGAAGGCTTCATCGAAGTTGCCGCCGAAATCGTTCCAGTTCTGCCAGGGGGTGTTAACGCCGTTTATCCACAGCTCTTTGCCGTTGACCTTGAACTGAGTTCCGTCAATGGTCACTCTTGTTTTATCATAGTCGGCTGATGATGTTTCAGCCGCTTCGGATACGGGGGCTTCGGTTTCGGCAGCTTCGGCAGTCTGCTGCTCTTTACCTCCGCAGGCTGTCATTGACATAAGCAAGGAAGCGGCAAGAATAATGCTTGTAAGTTGCTTTTTCATAAATCCTGATATTCCTTTCAGTTGTTGTATTCGGCGGTGAATTTTTTCAGCTTCTCATAGCTTTCCTCGCTGATGATATGCTCTATCTTGCAGGCGTCGTGCTCGGCATTCTCACGGCTTACTTTAAGCACGTTTTCCAGAAAGCCTGTGATGACAACATGACGTTCGTAAACTGATTCCGCCTTTGCCTTTCCAAGCTCTGTGAGAAGTATCTGACCGCCTGAGCCGACGGTGATGTAGCCGCTTTCTTTAAGAATATTTACTGCTCTGCTTATGCTTGGCTTTGAATAGTTAAGCTCGCAGGCAATATCCACAGAGCGGACAAAGCCTGTTTTGTTGTGAAGACGGAGTATGGTTTCGAGATAGTCCTCGCCCGATTCGTAAATTGGCATAATATCGCTCCTTGTAAAAAATGTAACATATCATTGTCAATTATATCACATAAATACGTTTACTTCAAGGGCTTTGGAAAAAATATTTCCCTGATTCGATGAAAATATTGACTTTGACCGTAAAATGTGGTATAATTATATTCGGAATTTCCCGATAGGGCAATAAATCTGAAAAGTGAGGATAATGTTATGAATATAGTTTGTCTTGACCTTGAAGGCGTACTCGTTCCCGAAATATGGATTGCTTTTGCGGAAGCAAGCGGTATCCCCGAGCTGAAAAAAACCACCCGTGACGAGCCTGATTACGATAAGCTTATGAACTGGCGTATCGGTATTCTCAAGGAGCACGGTCTCGGTCTTAAAGAGATACAGGACACAATTGCAAAGATCGACCCCATTCCCGGTGCAAAGGAGTTTCTTGATGAGCTTCGTTCGATGACTCAGGTAATTATCATCAGCGATACCTTTACTCAGTTTGCTTCTCCTCTTATGAAGAAGCTGGGCTGGCCTACAATTTTCTGCAACTCTCTGGAGGTTTCGGAAAGCGGTGAGGTGACAGGCTTTAAAATGCGCTGTGAGCAGTCCAAGCTTACTACTGTCAAAGCGCTTCAGTCTATCGGATATGATACAATCGCAAGCGGCGACAGCTACAATGATATGGGTATGATAAGAGCAAGCAAGGCAGGCTTCCTGTTCAAGAGCACTGACAAGATAAAGAATGACAATCCCGACCTTCCCGCATATGAGACTTATGAGGAGCTTATGGCGGCTATTAAGAAGGTTCTTGACTGATTCTGCGGAAAATTGTTTGCCAAAACACTTGACAAATTGCTGAAATCGGCTATAATTATATGTATCGGATATGTTACAAATGCGCTGACGGGGACGGAGCGCCCACAAAGAAGCCATCAGAGAGCCTGCGTATGGTGCGAGCAGGCGGCTTTCGGGTTTTATTCTCCCATCACCCCCGAGCTTTGCGGCTGAAAGGTCATAAGGACTGATTAGGCGGCGGCGGGCTTCTCCCGTTACAGAGAGTTTCCGTTGATGGACGGAAAGCAGAGCGGCTTTGCTTTTGCAGGGCAATAAGAGTGGTAACGTGGGTACATTTGTCCTCACCTCTTAATTCAGAGGTGAGGTTTTTTATTTTTCCGAAAATTATTCTAAGGAGAATTTGCTATGCTGACACTTGATATGGTTTACAGCGCTTCCTACAAGCTTAAAGAGGTCATCAGAAAGACGGATATTATTCCTGCGCCCAAGCTTTCGGACAAATGCAGCGTTTACCTTAAAACCGAGAATCTACAGGTAACAGGCTCATTTAAGGTGAGGGGAGCATACTACAAGATCTCCCAGCTTTCGGCTGAGGAGAAGGCAAGGGGAGTTATAGCCTGCAGTGCGGGAAATCATGCACAGGGCGTTGCTCTTGCGGCGGCAAAGAACGGTATAAAGGCACTTATCTGCCTCCCCGATGCGGCTCCCATCTCAAAGATAGAGGCTACCCGTTCCTATGGTGCGGATATCTGTCTCGTTGACGGCGTTTATGACGACGCTTACGCAAAGGCTATCAGCCTGAGAGATGAAAAGGGCTATACCTTCATTCACCCCTTTGACGATGAATATGTTATCGCAGGTCAGGGAACTATCGGAATCGAGCTTCTCGAACAGCTTCCCGAGGCTGACGCTGTTATCGTGCCTATCGGCGGCGGCGGACTGATTTCGGGAATCGCATTTACTCTGAAAAAGCTAAAGCCCGAGATAAAGGTTTACGGCGTTCAGGCGGCAGGCGCTCCCAGCATGGAGCAGTCGCTGTCCCACGGAAAGATAGAAAGGCTTTCATCGGTTTCCACAATTGCTGACGGTATCAAGGTAATGGAGCCGGGTGTGAACACCTTTGAGCTTTGCAAAGAGTATGTTGACGGTGTTGTTACCGTTACCGACGACGAAATTTCCAGCGCTATCCTTGCTCTTATGGAGCAGCAGAAGCTTGTTGCCGAGGGTGCGGGAGCTGTTCCTGTGGCGGCGGTCATGTTTGACAAGATACCCGAGATAGAGGGCAAGAATGTAATTTGTCTTGTTTCGGGCGGTAATATTGATGTTACTATCCTCAGCAGAGTTATTGAGAGAGGTCTTATCAAATCGGGAAGAAACTGCCTGCTTAATATTGAGCTTATCGACAAGCCCGGTCAGCTTAAAGGCGTTTCGGATATCATTGCTTCTTTGGGCGGAAATGTTATTTCCATTCACCACGAGCGTGCAAATGAGGGCAGCGATATCAACGGCTGCTATCTGCGAATCATTATGGAAACAAGAAATCACGAGCATATTGCTCAGATACAGAAGGCTCTTACGGACGCAGGATTTATTCTTAAATAATTTTTATATGAAAGGCTGGTAATCAATCATGTCAGAAAAAATCTACACAAAAAACGCTCCCGACGCTATCGGTCCTTATTCTCAGGCTGTAAAGTGCGGAAATCTCCTTTTTACATCGGGTCAGATAGCTATCAATCCTGCTTCGGGAAATGTTGAAGCAGAGGGCATCGAGGCTCAGACAAGGCAGATATGCGAGAATCTGAAGGCTGTGCTTGCCGAGGCAGGCTGCACCTTTGACAATGTTGTTAAAACCACCTGCTTCCTTGACAATATGGACGATTTTGCAGCGTTCAACGCTGTTTACGGTGAGTATTTCACAAGCAAGCCCGCACGCTCCTGTGTTGAGGTATCAAAGCTCCCCAAGGGCGTTCTTGCAGAGGTGGAGGTAATTGCCGAGCTGTAAGCTATGAATTTATCAGCCGTACAAGGTATATTGCTGTGCTTTGTACGGCTAATTTGTGCAATGTTTACATATAATATATGTTTGAGTCGGTAAAGTTTTACCTATTACAGACAATTATTTTGAAAAAACACTTGCAATTTCGGGTGAAATGTGATATAATATGTAAAGTACATCAATAGTTTAAGGCAAAGATCGGAGCAATCCGGTCTTTCTTGTTTGATAGGCGGCAAACGCCTGTCGGGAAAGGAAGGTCATCAGTTATGGCAGGAAAAAAAGGAGGCAGGGGCGGAAACACTGTTTCGGCGGTTTATGATATCGCAAAGCCTATTGCCGACAGTCTGGGTCTGACGATCTGGGACATTACCTATGACAAGGAGGGTGCGCTCAGGTATCTGAGGGTTCTTATCGAGAAGCCCGACGGTTTCGTGGATATGGACGACTGCGAGGCTATGACAAGACCCCTTTCCGCAGCTCTTGACGAGCGTGACCCCATTGACGAGCAGTATATGCTTGAAGTGGGCTCGCCGGGGCTTGGCAGAGAGCTGAGAAAGCCCGAGCATTTTGAAGCGTTCATTGACTGCCCTCTCAGGATAAGATATATCCGTGAAAAGGACGGAGTCAAGGAATTTATAGCCGTACTTACTGCGTATAATAAGGAGAACGGCAGTATTACGGCGGAAACCGAACGGGGAACAGAAGAGATCCTTCTGGCAGATACCGCTTTCGTCAGACTTTATGATGACGAAGACCTGCCCGAAGAATTTCTCAGTGATGAATAATTATTTTCAGGAGGAATATCAGAAAAATGAACAAGGAATTTTTTGAAGCGCTTGAATGTCTTGCAACCGAAAACAACATTCCCCTTGACGCTCTTGTTGAAAAGATAGAGCAGGGCATATTAAAGGCTGTGAGAAAGGAATATCCCGACTGCGACGAATTTCGTGTGGAGATAAATCCTGCTGAGAACAGATTTGATGTGTGCGTTATGCGAATCGTTGTTGACGATGAGCCTATCGACCTCAATGAGATAAATATCGAGGAAGCAAAGACTATAGTTCCCAACTGCATATGCGGCGACGCTGTTCCCTACAAGCTTGATACAGCCAAGTTCGGCAGAGTTGCGGCTCAGTATGCAAAGCAGTCCATAAGACACGATGTAAAGGAATTTGAAAAGGAAAAGATAATCGCTCAGTACAAGGATAAGGTTCACGAGATTATTTCCGCTACCGTTCAGAAGGTAGAGCCTGCAACAGGCAACGCTATCCTTCTTATTGACAAGAATGAGATATGCCTTTTCAAGAATGAGCAGATACCCGGAGAGGTACTTACTGAGGGCGATATTGTGAAGATATATGTTGTGGGTATCGTTAATCCCGACAGAAAGCCTTCTGTAAAAATATCCCGTACACATAAGGATCTGGTAAAGAGACTTTTTGAGCTGGAGATCCCTGAGATATATGACGGTGTTGTTGAGATAAAGTCTATTGCAAGAGAGGCAGGCTCCAGAACAAAGATAGCTGTTTGCTCAAAGGATCCCAATGTTGACTGCGTTGGTGCCTGCATAGGTCCAAGACGTTCCAGAATCGGCAAGATAGTTGAGGAGCTGGGCGGCGAAAAGATAGACATTATCATCTATGACGAAGATCCTGCTGTATTTATTGCAAAGGCTCTTGCTCCCGCTGATGTTATCAGAGTTGACATCTCCGAGGAAGAGGAGAAGATGTGCACGGTCATCGTTCCCAACAATCAGCTGTCCCTTGCGATCGGCAACAAGGGTCAGAATGCTAAGCTTGCCGCACGTCTTACAGGCTTCAAGATAGACATCAAGCCTGAAAATCCTGTGGAGTAAAATCTGCATTAAAATAAATCAAGGCAAGGTGATATGATGGCAGGAGTTAAAAAGATACCTATGAGAATGTGCCTGGGCTGCGGTGAGATGAAGCCCAAGAAGGAGCTTATCCGTGCGGTAAAGTCTCCCGAAGGGGAAATTTCCCTCGACCTTACGGGCAAGAAGAACGGCAGAGGAGCATATGTATGTCCCAGTGCTGAGTGTCTCAGGCTTGCACGAAAGGCAAGGCGGTTTGAAAAAAGCTTTGAATGCCGCATATCAGACGAGGTTTACGATAATATGGAGAGAGAGCTGAATGAACGGCAATAAAGAAAAAATAATCAGTCTGCTTACAATTTGCAGAAAGTCGGGAAGGATCGAAATGGGCTTCGATTCCGTCAAGGAAGCCATTCTCACGGGAAAGGCAAAGACGGTTCTCGTTGCTTCGGATATTTCCCCGAAAACAGAAAAGGAAATCAGATTTTTTGCCGGCAAGACCTCTGTTTCCGTTAATGTGCTCCCTGCCTCAATTGCGGAGATCGAATTCGGAACGGGCAGGAAAGCAGGAGTTATCGGTATCTGCGATGAGGGCTTTGCCAGGAAATTTATCGAGCTTTTACAGTCGTAATGTAATAAACAGGAGGGTATTTTAGCCTATGAGTACCAAACAGACACAGACAAAGATAAAGATCGGCGATATTGCCAAGGATCTTAATATTGCCAATCAGGAGATCGCTGAGTTCATCAGCGAAAAGACAGGTGCTGCAAGAAAGCCTTCGGCAAGCGTTAATCAGGAAGAACTGAATATGATACTGGAGCATTATTCTCAGAATAATCAGGTTGACAGCTTCGATGCTTACTTTGCTTCAAGAAACGACAAGCCTGCTCCCAAGGCTGCCGAGGAGAAGAAGCCTGCGGCTAAGAAGTCCGCAGAAAAGAAGCCTGCTGCCGAAAAGAAGGCGGCTTCCAAGGCTGAAACAAAGCAGACCCAGAAAACAGAATCGGCAAAGCCTGCAAAGCAGGAGACTCCCAAACTTGTACAGCAGCCCAAGGAAGCTCCCAAGGCTGTCGAGAAGAAGGCTGAGCCTGAGGCTGAAAAGAAGCTCCAGCAGAATACTGCTGTACGCAAGGACGTTCAGAAGTCTGCTATGGAAAAGTTTGAGAGCCAGATCCAGAAAACCAACGAGCAGAAAAAGAATCAGGCGGCAAAGGCTGCCGAGAAGAAGCAGGATAAGCCTGCTGAAAATACAAAATCCACCAAGACCAAGCTTGACGGCAATTTCTCTGCAGAAAGTGTTAAGGTTGAGCAGAAGATGCGTACTGTTGACACAAGAGGCAGCTATGTTGATATCGACAAGTACAACGAAAAGTACGAGAATATTGCTCCTCTGAACGGCGGCGGAAGCGGAAAGCACGGCAAGGACAATTTCTCCAAGAAGCAGAAGCTTACTCAGAAATCCGCACAGAGAAACAAGCAGCAGTATTCCAAGAAGGAAACTGAGGCTGAAAAGCTCCGCAGACTGGAGCTTGAGCGTGCAAGAAAGCAGCAGCTGAAGGTACTCATTCCCGATGAGATCGTTGTTTCCGAGCTTGCTTCACGTCTTAAGGTAACCGCTACAGAGGTCATCAAGAAGCTGATGGGTCTCGGCGAAATGTGCACAATAAATCAGGTCATCGACTTTGATACCGCTTCTCTGGTTGCTGAGGAGCTGGGCGCAAAGGTTGAGAAGGAAGTTATCATCACCATTGAGGAGAGACTTATCGACGACAGCGACGATGACGGCGAGGGCATTGAAAGAGCGCCTGTAGTTGTTGTAATGGGTCACGTTGACCACGGTAAGACTTCGCTTCTTGACAGAATAAGAAACGCTAATGTTACCGCTTCCGAGGCAGGCGGAATCACTCAGCATATCGGTGCGTACAGAGTGACCTGCAACGGTAAGGAGATAACCTTCCTTGATACTCCCGGTCACGAAGCGTTTACATCAATGCGTGCAAGAGGTGCTTCCATTACGGATATTGCTATCCTCGTTGTTGCGGCTGACGACGGCATTATGCCCCAGACAGTTGAGGCTATCAACCACGCAAAGGCTGCGGGCGTAAGCATTATCGTTGCTATCAACAAGATGGATAAGGAAACAGCAAATCCCAACAACATTATGCAGCAGCTTACCGAGCACAGCCTTGTTGTTGAGGAATGGGGCGGCGATGTTATCTGCGTACCCGTTTCCGCAAAGACAGGTATGGGTATTGATGAGCTTCTTGAAAACGTGCTTCTCGTTGCAGAGGTAGCAGAGCTTAAGGCTAATCCCAACAGACTTGCAAAGGGTACTGTTATCGAGGCTCGTCTTGACAAGGGCAGAGGTCCTATTGCCACTGTTCTCGTTCAGAACGGTACTCTCAGAACAGGCGATATTATCATTGCAGGTACTGCTGTAGGCCGTGTAAGAGTTATGACAAACGACAAGGGCGTTGTGGTTCACGAGGCAGGTCCTTCCTATCCTGTTGAGATAACAGGTCTTGCAGAAGTTCCCTCCGCAGGTGATATTCTCAATGCCGTTGAGGATGAAAGACTTGCAAGAGAGCTTGTTGAGCAGCGTAAGCACGAGGCTAAGCAGGAACAGTTCAAGCAGTATCAGAAGGTTACTCTTGATAACCTGTTCAGCCAGATCGAGCAGGGCGAGATCAAGGAGCTTCCCATTATCGTAAAGGCTGACGTACAGGGCTCTGTTGAGGCTGTAAAGCAGTCCCTTGAAAAGCTCTCCAACGAGGAGGTACGCATCAGAGTTATCCACGGTGCGGTTGGTGCTGTTTCCGAGGGTGACGTTATGCTGGCAAGCGCTTCAAATGCTATCATCGTAGGCTTCAATGTTCGTCCCGACCCTGTTGCTGCCGATAATGCGGAGCGTGACGGTGTTGATATACGTCTGTATCGTATCATCTACGACGCTATCGAGGAGATCTCCACCGCTATGAAGGGTATGCTTGCTCCCAAGTTCAGAGAGGTAAATCTCGGACGTATAGAGGTGCGTCAGGTTTACAAGATCTCCAGCGTTGGTCTTGTTGCAGGCTCTTATGTTCTTAACGGAAAGGTTACAAGAGCAAGCCAGATAAGAGTTGTACGTGACGGTATTGTTATCGCAGAGGATAAGATGTCCAGCCTCAAGCGCTTCAAGGACGATGTCAAGGAGGTAGCAGAGGGCTACGAGTGCGGTATCACTCTTGAAAAGTTCAACGATATAAAGGAAGGCGATATTTTCGAGTCCTTCATTATCGAGGAGTATCGTCCCGACTAAAATATAAACTGATATGTTAACGAAAGGCGGTATGGATATGCCCAATTTTAAAAATGCGAGAATTTCCGAGGATATAAAAAGGGAAATTTCAGGTCTGATACGGGAACGTATCAAGGATCCGAGAGTTAAATACGGACTGGTTTCGGTTGTCCGTACCGAGCTTTCGGGCGACAATTCCCACTGCAAGGTGTTCATTTCCCACCTTGACGGTATGGAGGCGTCAAAGAATGCGGTAAAGGGGCTTGAAAGCGCTTCATGGATGATCCGAAAGGAGATATCCAACAAGCTTCATATGAAAAAATGCCCTGAGCTGAAATTCATCGCTGATGATTCCATCGAACATTCTGCGGAGATAGCAAGAATGCTGGAGGGTATGGATATTCAGTCAGACAGCGATGAGGAAGAAAACGACGAATAACAGGAAAAGGAGACGTGAAGGAGTATGGAACGCAAATCACAGAGCATTACCATTGCAGACGCAGCAGGCTTTCTGAAAAAAAATGACAACTATTATATCCTGACACATATGAATCCCGACGGCGACGCTATGGGAAGCGGCTTCGGACTTTGCCATTCCCTGAGAGCTATGGGAAAAAAGGCGAACGTTCTCTGCTCCGACCCTTTTCCGAAAAGATACGGCTTTCTCTATGAGGGCTATGAGCCGATGAAATTTACTCCCCAGACCATTGTTACCGTTGACCTTGCGGATACGGGTCTTTTCGGCAGGGAGCTTCAGGTTTACGGCGAATATGTTGACCTTGCCATAGACCATCATATCTCCAACACAGGCTATGCGGCAAAGCTTCTTCTTGACGCTAATGCTGCCGCTGCCTGCGAGGTAATTTATCAGGTGCTCAAAGAGGGAAATATGCCCATAAACAAGCAGATAGCTCAGTGCCTTTATACGGGCATTGCTACCGATTCGGGCTGCTTCCGATATGAAAACACCACCCCTAAAACTCATATGATAACTGCTGAAATAATGGGCTACGGTATTCCTTATGCACGGCTCAACCGTCAGCTGTTTGAGATAAAGAGCAAGGCAAGGTTTATGGTGGAGCAGTATGTTATAAACAATGTTGAGACTTATCTTGACAATAAATGCGCTATAATAGCCGTTACTGCCGATACGGTCAAGGAAACCGGTCTTGCTCAGGAGGAGCTGGAGGGTATCGCTTCGATACCTATGCAGCTGGAAGGTATTGAAATAGGCGTTACCATAAAGGAAAAAGAGCCTAAAAAATACAAGGTTTCTATGAGAAGCGCCGAGAATGTGAATGTTTCCGACATATGCGGAAAACTTGGCGGCGGCGGACATATGCGTGCCGCAGGCTGTACGGTTGAGGGAGATCTGAGTCAGGTGAAGCTGAAGCTTCTTTCGGTGATCGCACCTGCAATGGGGTTTGATCTATGGCTGTCTTAAACGAATATAACGGAATTATCTGCGTTAATAAGCCTGAGGGCTTCACCTCCTTTGACGTTATCGCAAAAATGAGAGGTATCCTTAAAATGCGCAGGCTGGGTCACGGGGGAACTCTTGACCCTATGGCTACGGGCGTTCTTCCTGTTTTTGCGGGAAGTGCCGCAAAGGCAAGCGAAATGCTTCCCGATCACGATAAGGTTTACGAGGCAGGCTTTAAGCTCGGCATGGTTACGGATACCCAGGACTGCACGGGAAAGATTCTTTCCGAAAGCGATATTCCCGTAAGCAGGGGAGAGCTTTCGGGTGTCGTTTCCGGCTTTGTCGGGGATATTATGCAGATACCGCCTATGTATTCGGCTGTTTCGGTCAACGGAAAGCGGCTTTACGAGCTTGCAAGACAGGGCATAACCGTAGAAAGAAAGCCCCGTCCCATAACCGTTTACAAGCTGGATATACTTGAATATGACGAGAAAACACGGCAGGGCAGAATGGAAATATCCTGCTCTAAGGGTACTTATATAAGAACTCTCATAAATGACATCGGTGAAAGGCTTGGCTGCGGCGGTATTATGACATCGCTTGTGAGGACTGCTGCCTGCGGTTTTTCCCTGTCCGAGTGCGTTACTATAGAGGAGCTTCAGCGTGAGGCTGACAATGGCGGCGATTTTTCATCATTCATTCTGCCTGTTTCAGAGGTTTTCGGCTTTCTTCCGAGAATTACACTCAGTGCTGAGCAGGAAAGAATGTACCGCAACGGCATAAGGCTTGATATGAACCGTGTTTTCACAGAACACAGGGGCGAGGAGCGTTATGCGGTTTACGGCGCTTCGGGCTTTCTGGGTACTGCGACGGTTATGAAAGAGGAAATGCTCCTTAAAGTGGAAAAGAATTTTTTCTGAGGTGATAGGACTTGAAAATGTTGTCCCCCCCTTCGGCGGTCAGCGAGGCTGAAACTGCTGTTGCTCTGGGAATATTCGACGGTGTTCACAGGGGGCACAGGGAGGTTATAGGCAGGGCTGCGGCAATTGCCCGTGAAAAGGGGCTGTCACCTGCTGTATGCACCTTCAACACGGGTACAATATGCACTAAGGGTGAGTGCTATCGTCCCATTTACAGCGACGATACAAAGCGTATGCTTCTGGAAAATGAGGGGATAGAATGTATGTACAGCCCTGATTTTTCGGAAATACGCAATATGAGCCCCGAGGAATTTGTGAAAAGTATTCTCAGAGGTGTTCTAAATGCCCGTGAGGTGATATGCGGCGCTGATTTTCGCTTCGGAAGAAATGCGTCCTGCTCTGCGGAGGGGCTTATGCGTATATGCTCCCATATGGATATGGGGCTTACTGTTGTAGATGATGTTACGGAAAACGGCATCAGAATATGCTCTGCTGACATCAGACGATTTATTTCCGAGGGAGATGTACATTCGGCAGGACTTCTGCTGGGTCACAGCTATGCGGTTTCGGGTGAGGTCATTCACGGAAACAGGATAGGTCATAAAATGAATTTTCCTACGGCAAATCAGAAAATGAACAGTGCTTTCGTTATGCCGAAATTCGGTGTATATATGTCCTATGCGGATATAGACGGACGGCTTTACAGAGGTATTACAAATATCGGCGTGAAGCCTACGGTCGTATCGGACGGCGAGCCTCTGGCGGAAACACATTTTCCCGATTTTTCGGGAGATCTTTACGGCAGAGAGCTTACAGTTAGGCTGGAGGGCTTTATCCGTCCCGAAAGACGTTTTGAAAGCACGGACGAGCTCATCGCTCAGATAAAAAAGGACTTACAGACGGCTATGGCTATGCCTTTGCCGATAAAATAAATGAAAGGAAGTGTTCTGCAATGGACGTTTCAAAAAGAATCCGTACCCGATTTGCTCCCAGCCCCACAGGCTTTATGCATATCGGAAATCTCAGAACTGCTATTTATACCTATATAATCGCCAAGAAGTACGGCGGTGACTTTGTTCTCAGAATCGAGGATACAGACCAGGAAAGATATGTGGAGGGCGCTGTTGAAAAGATCTACGATACGCTCCGTGTATGCGGTCTTGACTGGGACGAGGGTCCTGACGTGGGCGGTCCTGTTGGTCCTTACATTCAGTCGGAAAGAATGGGCACTTACAAGGAGTATGCTCTGAAGCTTATTGAATCAGGTCACGCTTACTACTGCTTCTGCACAAAGGAGAGAATCGACGCTCTCCACAAGGAGCAGCAGGAGGCAAAGGTTTCCAATATGATGTATGACCGTCATTGCAGAGAGCTTCCCGAGGACGAGGTGAAAAGACTGCTTGACGCAGGCACTCCCTATGTTATCAGACAGAAAATGCCTCTGGAGGGAAGCACTACCTTCCACGATGTGCTTTACGGCGATATTACCGTTGAAAATACTATTCTTGACGACCAGGTGCTCATCAAGGCTGACGGTATGCCTACCTATAATTTCGCAAATGTAATTGACGACCATCTTATGGGCATCACTCACGTTGTAAGAGGAAACGAGTATCTTTCCTCCGCTCCCAAGTATAATCTGCTTTATGAGGCATTCGGCTGGGAAGTTCCTCAGTATATCCACGTTGAGCACATTATGCGTGACGCTCAGCACAAGCTTTCAAAGCGTGACGGCGACGCTTATTTCGGTGATTTCGTTGAAAAGGGATTCTATGTTCCCGCTATTATAAACTACATTGCCCTTCTTGGCTGGGCTCCTAAGGGCGAGAATGAGATATTCTCACTTTCCGAGCTTGTTGAGGAATTTGATATAAGCGGTCTTTCCAAGTCTCCTGCGGTGTTTGACCCTCTGAAAATGAAGGCTATCAATGCTGAGCATCTGAGAAGGCTTTCTCATGAGGAGTTCAAGGCGCTGGCAATGCCTTATATCCGTCAGACCTGCAAGCGTGAGGATATTGACGCTGATGTGCTTGTAAAGACCTTGCAGCCCCGTACAGAGCTTCTTACGGACATTCCCGAAAAGGTGGATTTCATTGACAAAATGCCCGAATACAGCGATGAGCTTTACTTTAACAAGAAAATGAAGACCAATGCCGAAACAGGTCTTGAAGCTCTTAAAATGCTTCTTCCCGTTCTTGAGGCGGTTTCTGACTGGAATGAGGAAAGTATTCACGCTGCGGCTTTTGCCGAGATCGAAAAGCAGGGCGTAAAGAACGGCTTTATGCTCTGGCCTTTGAGAGTTGCTCTTTCGGGCAAGGCTCTTACTCCCGGCGGCGGAATCGAGCTTGCGGCTGTTCTTGGCAAGGACGTAACTATTGAGAGAATCAAGTCGGCTATTGCAAAGCTTGAAGGCTGATTTTTATGAATAATGCGGCGTAATTAAGGATTAGAGACATCTTTTTCCCCGATTACGCTGTTTTATCACAGAATTTTCACATTAAAGCTGTAATATTTTACAGTCGGCGTTTTTATCCGCTGATACCTATGCTTACAAGAGGTGAACGTTAAAAAATGATAGAAGTCAAAAATCTGACAAAGCACTACGGTGCAAAGACGGCTGTCAACGATATTTCTTTTACCGTTAACGACGGTGAGATACTGGGCTTTCTTGGTCCTAACGGTGCAGGAAAGTCAACAACTATGAATATTCTTACGGGATATATTTCCTCCACCGACGGAGAGGTGCTTATCAACGGAATCGATATTCTTGATAATCCTACTGCGGCAAAGAAGGAAATTGGCTATCTGCCCGAAATTCCTCCTCTTTATCCCGATATGTCCGTAAGGGAGTACCTTAACTTTGTATATGACCTGAAAAAATGCAAGATCCCCAGAGAGGCTCACATTGAAGATGTGTGCAAGCTGGTCAAGATTACAGATGTTTTTGACAGGCTCATAAAGCACCTTTCAAAAGGCTACAAGCAGCGTGTGGGTATGGCTCAGGCGCTTATCGGAAACCCTAAGATACTGATCCTTGACGAGCCTACCGTAGGTCTTGACCCCAAGCAGATACTTGATATAAGAAATCTTATCAAGCGTCTGGGCAAGAAGCACACGGTTATCCTTTCTTCTCATATCCTTTCCGAGATTCAGGCGGTCTGTGACAGGATAGTTATTATCAACAAGGGCAGCATTGTTGCTGATGATACTACAGAAAATCTCACAAAGACAGTTTCGGGCGATCTGAGATATACTGCAAGAATTGACGGTCCCCGTGAGGAAGTCATCAAGCTTATCAGCGGCATAAAGGGCGTTAAGGACGTTACTGCCGAGATGGAAAGAGAGCCGGGAATTTACGATTACGAGATCGAGGTCGATGAGAATTCAGACATCAGACGTGACCTTTTCAAGCGTCTTGCTGAAAGAAGCTGGTATATGCTGGGGCTTAAATCCAATGAGATGACTCTGGAGGATATCTTCCTTAAAATCACCATGGGAAGCGACATCAGGATTGGCTCAAAGGCTGTTGACGAAAAGACTCAGAGAGAGCTTATGGATCAGGTTTCGGGAGCTGTTCTTGCGGCTGATACCGTTAGCAGAATGAGCCGTGAGGAAAATGAGGCTGAGCCTGAATCTGAAAGCGATGGAGGAG
>JAGAJY010000248.1 GCA_017848125.1 Oscillospiraceae bacterium | reverse complement strand
TCTCCGTCAACGGACAGGCAGTTGTAGGTTATCTTAACTATCTCCGAAAGAGCCTTCTGCACCATTTCGGAGGAGATCGAACAGTCTGTTGTGATAAAGTTCAGCGTGGTAGCCATATTGGGGTGTATCATACCGCTGCCCTTTGCCATACCGCCCAGCCTGCACACCTTTCCGCCAATCTCAAATTCAACGGCGTATTCCTTTTTAACGGTGTCGGTAGTCATTATAGCAGTCGCCGCTTCGAGATTTCCCTCATAGGAAAGCTTTTCAACAAGCTGAGGAACAGCCGCCCTGACAGGCTCGATAGGCAGCACCTGACCGATAACGCCTGTGGAAGCAACAACTACCTCCTCGGGCTTTATACCCAGAGCGTCGGCGGTAAGACGGCACATTTCCCTTGCCTTTTCCTCGCCGTCCGCATTGCAGGTGTTGGCGTTTTTGGAATTAACGATAACAGCCTTTGCCCTGCCCCCTGTTTTTGCAAGGTTATCCTTTGTAACGATAACAGGCGCACCCTTAACCTTGTTCTGAGTGTAAACGCCTGCGGTATTGCACATCACATCGGAAACCAGCATTGCAATATCGTTCTTTTTTGTGGGATTCTCCTTGATAGCGCAGTAAACACCGCTTGCCTTAAATCCCTTTGCGGCGCAAACGCCGCCGTCTATAATATTCATAATGCTGAAAGCTCCTTTTCTTGTAAATTCGCAATTCGTAATGCGTAATGCGTAATTATTCCGTATCACACATCTGAATCACCTTTTGCGATTTCGTTATGGACATCAGAATTCTCAGCAATTCCTGACAATCCGCATATAAACTGTTAAATTGTGCGGTTTCGATATATCCGCTTTCACCAAGCAATTCGAGCCAGTATTCCGTTTCACTTGCTTCTTTTAATGCAATATTCATTTTAGCATAAAAGTCAGCCTTGCTTTGCCCTCGTATCGCCTCTTTAACATTGGCGCCGATACTCGTTCCGCTTCGTAGGATCTGCTTTGAAAGAATGTATTCTTTCTTTTCGGAAACAAGAAATCTATACAGATTTATTATACGCAGAGCAAAGGCTTTGCTTTTGTCTACAATCACATTTTCCCGCATAATCCGTCTCCATAACAATCCAGAATCCGTTATTTCAAAAAAGCATTACAGAACTTCAAGTTTCGTACTATAATTTTGCATTATTCACTCATAATCACGCATTACGCATTACTCATTTTGCATTATTCATTTATAATTACGCATTACGAATTACGCATTTTGCATTATTCATTTATAATTACGCATTACGAATTATGCATTTGCATTATTCATTTATAATTACGCATTACGAATTATGCATTTTGCATTATTCATTTATAATTACGCATTACGAATTATGCATTTGCATTATTCATTTATAATTACGCATTACGAATTACGCATTTTGCATTATCCACTCATAATCACTCATTACGAATTATGCATTTTGCATTATCCACTCATAATTACGCATTACGAATTACTCATTTTGCATTATTCACTCATAATCACGCATTACAAATTACTCATTTTGCATTATTCACTCATAATTACGCATTACGAATTATGCATTATTCATTTATAATTACGCATTACGAATTACGCATTACGCATTATTCAAGCCCTATTTTCTCATCGATCCCCATCATAATATTCATACACTGAACAGCCGCACCCGAAGCGCCCTTGCCTAAGTTGTCAAGCCTTGACGTAAGCAGAATGTGATCCTCATTGCCGTAAACGAAGATCTGGAGCATATTTGTGTCCGCAAGTCTGTTGGAGAAAAGCGCAGTTTCCTCCTCCATACCCTCGCCGCCGAAGGGCATGACCTTAACAAAGTGCTGTCCCTCGTAATGCTCAGCCATCATTTCCCAGACGTCCCTTGCTGTGACCTTCTTGTTGAGAGTTCTGAGAAGCAGAGGAATGTTTACGCTCATTCCGTTGTAGAATGAAGCAGTAAGAGGGCAGAAAGCAGGAGGATATGAAAGCCCCGAAACTGCCATCATTTCCTTGATGTGCTTGTGGGTCTTTCCCATTGCATACTGCCTTGTGGAATCGAATGCAGGGTCTCTGTCGGGATTTTCGTAATCCGCAATAAGCTTCTTTCCGCCGCCGCTGTAGCCCGATATTGCATGGCATACAACAGGCTGAAAGGGAGCGCATATTCCCGATTTCACCATAGGATACATAAGTGTGTTGAAGCCGCTTGCATAGCAGCCGGGAACAGCTGTCCTCTTTGACTGTGCAACAGCCTCTCTGTGCTGCCTTGAAAGCTCGGGCAGACCGTAAACCCAGTCGGGATTGGTTCTGTGAGCGGTGGAAGCGTCTATGATCTTTGTATGGTCGTTTTCAACCAGAGAAACAGCCTCAATTGCAGCTGCGTCGGGAAGACAGAGAAAAGTGTAGTCGGAAGCGTTTATCAGCTTTTTTCTTTCCTCGGGGTCTTTTCTCTTTTCCTCGGAAATTTCCAGCAGCTCAATGTCGCTGCGGTTCTTGAAACGGTCGGCAATGCGAAGACCTGTAGTGCCCTCCTTGCCGTCTATGAAAATCTTATATGCCATTTTATTTGTTAAGCCCCTTTCGGTAATCAGAAATTATACTGCTTAAGCTCGGCTTTAAGCTGCTCCACCTGCTTTGCAACAGCCTCGGGAGCAGGTCCGCCGTCAACATTTCTCTGCATTACGCAGGTATCAAGGCTGATAGCCTTGTAGACTTCCTCGTCAAACACATCGGAAAGGCGCTTGTATTCTTTCATATCAAGCTCCTCGAGAGTAGTGTCAAGCTCAATGCAGCGAGCTACAAGAGTACCTGTTATCTTGTATGCGTCTCTGAAGGGCATACCCTTCTTAACAAGGTAATCGGCACAGTCGGTAGCATTGATAAAGCCCTTTGCCGCCGCTCTTCTCATATTCTCCTTAATAACTCTCATAGTTCTGAACATGGGAGTAACGGTGGAAATGCAGAGCTTAACGGTGTCAACAGCGTCAAATATAGCTTCCTTGTCCTCCTGCATATCCTTGTTGTAGGCAAGAGGAAGATTCTTCATCATGGAAAGCAGGGTCATAAGGTCGCCGTAAACTCTGCCTGTCTTTCCTCTGATAAGCTCGGTTATATCGGGATTCTTCTTCTGGGGCATAATAGATGAGCCTGTGGAATATGCGTCGTCAAGCTCAATGAACTTGAATTCCCAGCTGCACCACATAATAATTTCCTCAGAGAAGCGTGAAAGGTGCATCATAAGGATAGATACAGCACTTGCCAGCTCAATGCAGTGGTCTCTGTCGGAAACACCGTCAAGGCTGTTGTAGGTGATGTCCTCAAAATCAAGCAGCTCTGCAACTCTCCTTCTGTTGAGAGGATATGTTGTTCCTGCAAGAGCGCATGAGCCTAAAGGCATTCTGTCCATACGTCTGCGGCAGTCATCAAGTCTGCCTAAATCTCTTGTAAGCATCTGAGCATACGCCATAATGTGATGTGCAAAGGTAACAGGCTGCGCTCTCTGCAGATGGGTATAGCCAGGCATTACAGTGTCATAATGCTCCTGAGCGGTTTCTATGATAGTTTCGATAAGCTCATAAACAAGCTTTGATATCTCGGTACATTCGTCTTTAAGATAATACTTTATATCAAGAGCAACCTGGTCGTTTCTGCTTCTTGCAGTATGAAGCCTCTTGCCCGTATCCCCGAGACGCTCGGTGAGGACCTGCTCCACGAACATATGAATGTCCTCTGCGTTGGGGTCAAAGCCGAGCTTGCCGCTGTCTATATCGCTGAGGATTTCTTCAAGACCCTTGATTATCTTTTCGCTTTCGGAGGGGTCAATGATGCCCTGCTCGCCCAGCATACGGGCATGAGCCATAGAGCCCTTAATATCGTGTCTGTACATACGGCAGTCAAAGGAAATGGAGGAGTTGAAGTCATTTACCTTCTCGTCAACCTCCTTGGAGAAACGTCCTGCCCACATTTTTGCCATTTTATATCAGTCCTTTCAAGCTTGTTTTCTTATGATGCAATGGATTCAGCTGTTTCCGAAGCGATTTCTGATGAAACAGCTCCCTCTGCGGAGGTCTCAGCCGCAGCAGCTCCGGGCCAGTTCTGAGTAAAAGCATTGGTATAGTCTATCTGTGCCATATAATTATCCGAATCAAGATATACAACACCGAAGTTGCATACCTCCTCCATTGTCATACGGCGGTACTGAGTTGTGCCGCTGTCATTCTTCATTGTAAGAATGTCGTTTTCAACGTTCACCTTGCACATTGCCCCGTCAACATCGAGAAAATCATCTCTGAGGGTGTAGTTTACATCAACATACTGAGCTATATACTGAGTTATAGTGTGGTAAGCAAGCTTGCCGCTGCCTGTGAATTCATACAGCTGATAATACGGATTGCCGTCGTTCTCGAAATACTCCGGACCGTTTATATCGCACCATATTCCCACAATATCGGTTTTCAGCTTTTCGTAATCAACCTTTGTATCTTCACCGCAGGCTGTAAACAGCGCCATAACAGCAAGCGCCGCCAGCACTGCGGATAATATTCTTTTTCCGATAGTTCTCATAATAATGAGCCGTCCTTTCACGCCCGAAGGCTTTTCTTTTTATTATTCCGATAAATTTATGTTCTACTCTTAAAAAACGAAATAAGTGCAATGCCCGAAACGCTGTGTTTCGGGCATAACACATTCAATTACGATTATTCGGTTTTATAAAATCAGGTGATTTCAAAATCAAACGTCTCTCTTGCGGTCAAGCTTTGCCTTAACGTGAGTGGGCAGACCGAAGATGTTGATGAATCCGCCTGCATCAGCCTGATCGTAAACGTGATCCTCGTCAAATGTAGCAACTTCCTCATCATAGAGAGTATAGGGAGAGGTAATGCCTGCGGTGATAACATTGCCCTTGTAGAGCTTAAGCTTAACATCGCCTGTAACAGTCTTCTGAGTCTCTGTTACAAATGCGCACATAGCCTCTCTGAGAGGAGAGAACCACTGACCGTTGTAAACAATGTCAGCAAACTTGATGGAAAGGTAGGACTTGATCCTTGCAGTCTCCTTGTCAAGGCAGAGGGTTTCGAGAGCCTCGTGAGCTCTGTAGAGGATAGTTCCGCCGGGTGTCTCATAAACGCCTCTGGACTTCATACCGACAAGACGGTTCTCAACAAGGTCAACAAGACCGATACCGTTCTCGCCGCCCAGCTTGTTGAGAGCGGTTATCATCTCAACGCCGTTCATCTCCTTGCCGTCAACAGCGGTAGGAACGCCCTTTTCAAAGTGAATGGTAACATATGTAGGCTTGTCGGGAGCCATTTCGGGAGATACACCCAGCTCAAGGAAGCCTTCCTTGTTGTACTGAGGCTCGTTTGCGGGATCTTCAAGGTCAAGACCCTCGTGAGAAAGGTGCCAGAGGTTCTTATCCTTGGAGTAGTTTGTTTCTCTTGTGATCTTGAGAGGAATATTGTGAGCCTCTGCGTAATCAATTTCCTCGTCTCTGGACTTGATATCCCACTCTCTCCAGGGAGCGATGATAGCCATATCGGGAGCGAAAGCCTTGATAGCAAGCTCAAATCTTACCTGATCGTTGCCCTTGCCTGTGCAGCCGTGGCAGATAGCGTCAGCGCCCTCAGCGATTGCAATTTCAGCTATTCTCTTTGCAATGATGGGACGTGCAAAGGAAGTACCGAGAAGATACTTGCCCTCATAAACAGCGCCTGCCTGAACTGTGGGATATACATAATCTGTGATAAATTCTTCCTTAAGATCCTCAATGTAGAGCTTGGAAGCGCCTGTCTTGATAGCCTTTTCCTCAAGGCCGTCAAGCTCTGTGCCCTGTCCTACGTCAGCGGAAACAGCGATAACCTCGCAGTTGTTGTAATTTTCCTTAAGCCATGGAATGATGATGGAGGTGTCAAGACCTCCCGAATAAGCGAGAACTACTTTTTTGATATTTTCCTTGTTTACTGCCATTTTGCAATACCTCCGTAAATTATATTAAGCACATCTGATGTGCATAATCAGCTTGATGATTATATTATACACCCTTTACCGCAAAAGTCAAGGGTTTAATGCATATTTTTTCTGAATTTACGCAAAATATTCACTTTTGCAAGGCAAGAAATGAATATTACCCAAAATATACTGTATATTATGCATTTTATACCGAATATATGCATAAATCAATAGTACATTATAACGGGCGTACCTCTTTCCACCAGCTCATAAAGCTTTTTGACCTCATCATATTTCATATTGATACAGCCGTGAGAGCCGTTGCGGATATAAATATCGCCGCCGTAAGCTGAGCGGCTCAGGTCGTGGAAGCCGATACCCTCAAAGCTCATTCTCATAAAATATGAGCAGAAAGCGCTGTAGCTGCCGTCAGCGGCTTTCAGCGTGTAGTTTGTGCTCTTGGTATAAACGCTGTAAACGCCCTCGGGAGTTTTTCTCTTGGGGTCAGTCGCCTTGCCCGAAACTATCTGCCCTGTTTCAAATTCCAGAACGCCGTCACGGTAATACCATATATGCTGTGCGGTCAGGTCGACCTCAACATAGGTATTTCCTATATCGCCCTCGGCGGAACGGGTAAAGCCCCTGTATTTATAGCCTGTATCAAGGGTAACATAATCAGGCTCGACAGTGACGGATTCGCCCTTTTCAATAAGGTCAATGAGCCTGTTAAGGGTTTTCTCCCTGTCTGTCCACCAGCCGTACTGACCTGTGGAATACCGTCCCTGACTCATTGTTATAACGCCTCTGTTTGTAGTCTGAAATTTTCGTGCTGTCATAAAGGTGTCGTATTTTTCCGCAAGGGAGTTTACATATTTCTCTGCCTTGCTTCTGTCGAGAGAGCCGTCCGCTCCCAGCCATTCGTATATCTCAGCCCCCGTCAGAACCTCTGTGGTATAGCCGAAATCATAGGTAATGGAATAATCGTATTTTCCGTTAAGGGCTTCAAGCTTCTTTTCAAGGTCTGCGGCAAAAATCTTGGGGTCCTCGTAGCAGCCGCTTTTTTCGGCGTCAACGGTATATCTTCCCTGCATGACCTCGCTTACCGCATATTCTATCAGCTTGTCCCTGTCGGGCTTGTCGCCGAAAACCTCTTTTTCCACATAGTAGCCGTTATCCCCCAGCACCAGAGCGGCGTCACGGGTAACGGTGCTGCCCCAGTCGGCACGGGCAAGAAGCTTTCTGAGAAGCGCCTCGTCATAGGGCGGCGGCGGAGCTGTTTCAAGAAAAGTTTCCTCAAATAAAGCAGACAGCCATTTGCTGTGGTTCACGTCCTTGTAAAGCCTGCTGACTTCTTCAAAGCAGTCATAGGTATAGTTCAGGTCGGAAGCGGTAAACTCCTTTGAATCGCCGTTTCGCTCACGGATTATCACATTCTGCGGAACACAGCTTTCCGTAACCAGCGCACACGCCTCGGAAACATTTTTTCCGCTCACATCAATTCCGTTTATGTATGTATTTGACAGGAAAGTACCCATAGAAGCCGCCCAGCCGCCGAAATAAACAGCGGCACATACCGCAATGACTATAACAGTGCATATGCCGATTATCCTGCCCCTGTTCCCCCTGCGGCGTTTTTCTGCTCCTTCCTTCTTTTTGGCGATAGCTGCGGCAATAAGGTCGGAGGTCTCGGTGTCAAAGGAATAATCCTCAGACCTGTTCCCGTCCTTTTCTTTCAGCTCGTTCATACCGTATCCCCTTTGCAGACAAATTACCGATATCTGCCCGTTTTTCCTCGGGCACACATCTCTCATATAAGTATAAGTGCAAAAACGGCATATGTCAAGCAAAAGCGTAAAAATATCGGGAATACATTACAAAACCCGACTTTTACTTGACATATTTTATTTACCGTTTTATAATTAAATTAACAATCATTTTGTTATTAAGGAGCTTGCTATGAAACATAAATTTACTGCCGCATTGCTGTCAGCGCTTATTTTATCGGGCTGCTCTCGTCTCTCAACAATCGCAGAGAAGGACAGCTCATTGCCCGAAAACACCTCCGATTCGGCACAACAGACCGCTTACGAGGGCGATTTCACAGTTCCCGAAGCACCCGATGACGCTATTCTTGAAGCCGCCTTTGTTGCCGAAGCACGAAAGGTATGCATAAGCTGGTCACCGAAAAATGGCTATAAGCTTGACCTTTTCAAGGACGCAGAAGCAATGGCAGCTCTGAAAAGTCTGCTTACAGACGAGCTTTATCGGGAATATCTTGATTTTTCGGGTGAAAGCATTTCCTACGAGGAATACGAGGAGAAAATGCTGGCTGATTTTGATATAGCCCCCGAGGATTACAACAGATATGAGCTTATATTTATGATAAAAAACCAACAGACTGACAATATCTCAGACTACTCCATCTATAATCGCTCTGCCTTTTACGCCGCTTGGCAAAAGCTTTTGACAGAACCGTATTTTGCCCGGCTATGCACCAACCGCAGAGCTGACGTAGTGGAGATATACTGCGATACAGACGGGGAAGACCTGCGTGTTACGGC
>JAGAJY010000247.1 GCA_017848125.1 Oscillospiraceae bacterium | reverse complement strand
TATGTATTGACTTCCTTTCCAAATTCAGCATGCTCGATCACAGGAAGTCCCGGAACTGTTGCACGGGGAAGTCCCATATGCAAACCAAGCGCCTTTCCGCTTACCGATGCAGCAGCATTTACATATACTCCTCCGCCATAGTTGAATTGAGGGTGAGTAAATCTTGATAAATACATAGTAAGATCTTCAAAGCTGCCAAGCATTTCCGTATTATTTTTTCTCCATGAATTAATGGCAGAAACCTCACGGCCTGATCTTTCACCGTTCATAAGAGAACGATAGTTGCTTGCTGCGATCTCAGCGGCAGACATATCATCCGAGATAAAATAGCCTGCAACGTCCCACATACCATAACTGTCAAATTCGTCTATTCGCTTGAGATTTTCGTCGATCAGTGCCATCAGATCAACTACGGTCTTATTTTCTGTAGTTGACATAGTCGATGAAGAGGTTGATTCTGTTATCTGTTCATTAGGGGCAAGCGAATTTATAAATCCATTGAGCTGACCTGTTATCTGTCCGCCGATCATAGCACCGACAGGATTCGGCTTTTCCTTTCCGATAAGGGCACCGCCTATTGCACCTGTCAATGAAACAACAGCACTGCCAATCATTGCAGCCTTTTGTTTGCCGCTCATTTCGGTAAATGACTTTGCTCTTGATGTTGATTCCGATGTACTGTCAGTATATTGAAGTCTTGCCAGAGGAGAAAGCTTTGTATAAAGCTCCTGATAATCTCTTCTTATCATCTGCACCACCTGCGGTGACTGATTACAGGCAATTATTATACCTGTATATTGTCTGCCGTTCATAGCAAGGGCAAGCTTTTCAAGTCCCTGAACAAACTGCTCATTGCTTTTTTCCTCATTCTTGCCGTTACCCACAACACTTACAGAAGCAACGTTGCTCTGCTGCCGTATTTTTTCAGAAAGCCTTGCTATTCTTTTCCTGTCCTCATTTTCAATTTTCACACCGGGGAAATTACCTACAAGAGTATTTTTAAGCGTATCACCGAGAGTGACCATGGAACGCTTTGCAGCAGACTCTTCTTCGTTGCTTCTGACACCCAGATAGAAATTTGTTTCGATCCCGTCAGAATCAATAATAATAAATACAGACGCATTATATGTCGAAAGAGTATTGAATACCGTGGTAAATTTATCAGTCACCGATTCGCCCTTCTGATACACCATTTCAGAAATACGGAATAATCTGATATTATTTATCAGTTCGTCTTCAAGTGCAGGAACATTCTCTATTCGTGCTATTTCCATTTCGCTTAGACGTGCCAGATATTTTTTACGGATAGCTTCATCTATTATTTCGAGTCTGTTATCTATAGTCATTGCTTCTGCAGCTATGTCATTTACAGAATCAAGTGTTACAATATCTTCCATAACCTTTACCCTCTTTCGATAGTGTGGATCTGATCAAGCAGTGCGGTCAGCCAGTCATTATCTTCCTGAAGAAGTTTCTCATCTCCTGAAAGCTGAGCTGATATTTCATTTTTTTGTTTCGTTATTTCTGTGATTAGCTCTGATATATGCTTGTGATATGTTTCGGCAAGAATAGAATAATACTTGGAGAGAAATCTTGTCCATTCGTCCGCAACCCTTTTGCACAATGGATCATATTCCTCCATAGCAAATGTCCGCCAGTTTTCATAGGTGTATGTAGTTTCAAGAACCTTTTCCTTTGGTTCATTTGAACCCTTGAACAAATTCAGAAGTCCATTTTTAGGATCAATATACTGCTCGGTCTTTATCTTCATAAAAAGCTCTTTCAGACTGAGTGAATTATAATCAATGGCTTCATATGTACAATCCACATCCGGAGTATAATCCGTATCGACCATTGTATATCCAAACCAGTTGCTGAACATTTTATCAATTTCGTCGCTCTTTTTTACAGATACATTATCAATTTCGCTTACATATTCATCATAGAGACGAGCCAGCTCTGTTTCAAATTCCTCTGCCATACGGAGTGCCTCTTCCTGACTTGTTGTTTTGGTCTTTTTCTTTCTCCAATCAGAGACCTTTTGTGCAAATTCAGTTATCAGCTTTTCATATTCTTCGGGTACAACAAAATTATCTCTTTGAACAAACAGCTCATCTGCTTTTTTTAGTGCCTTTATGTCATTATCATATCTGTCGATTTTCTGATGTATTTCATAATTGAGTTCCTGACTTCTTCTGTTCTCAGCATCAAGAATGTCACTTATTCTCGTTGTTTCTTTTCTGAAAATATCCAGAAATGTTTTTATATATTCTGTAAGAGGATAATCCTCGAAATATTCATTTATACGTTCATCACTGAGATCATTTACAACAATAGGCTCTTTGATACCAAGATCATAAATTATTCGTTCTGTCTGCGCCTTATTTACATTTACTCCGATACAGAAAAACAGCTGTTTATTGCTGATATCATCACGGCAGATAATTGACTGCAGATTTTTTCTGTTCTCTGTATTATCTGATGAATCCACATACATTACAACAGGCGTATAGGTAAGATCTGTTGATGATATTTCATCAACATCATCAATATTTTCAATGCTTATATCCTTACCCGAAAGGGTGATAGACGAAACACTCCCTCCATGCACAGTAACAAAGGAATACGGCGCATCAAGAAATTCTTTATACTTGTCCTTGAATTCATCATAATCAAATCTTCTGTTACGATTTTTATCCAGCCATTCAAGAAGCTCATTTACCCTGTTGTTTTTATCCACAGGAGCTTCAAGCTCATTTTTATAGAAAAATGACACCTGTTCTTCCGTTACTCCTGCTTTGAAAAAAGTCTCCCTGATTTTTTCAAAATCAGATCTTATTCCCGAAAAATCAAATTCAAAGTCATATCCGTTCATTTCATCATGAAATATCTGCGGAAGCAGTTCTATCCAGTCCTGAAGCTTTTTAGTCTGATATTTTTCAACAAGGCTGTTTACTCTCGGTGCTTGTCCGTTAAACTTAACGATCATCTCCCTGAGATATGGATTATAGCTCAATTCTGTTTTGACCATAATTTTCAATACTCCTGTTCAACTATTTTTATAGCAAATTCTTCACAATGATCTATTTAAAATGATTGCATATACATACAACTCATGTAATTATACCACAATTACACAATAATTTCAAGTGCAGATTTGTTGAAAATAGCCATTTTTAGTAAATCAAACCAGATCGGAAGAGCACACG
>JAGAJY010000246.1 GCA_017848125.1 Oscillospiraceae bacterium | reverse complement strand
GGATAACTGCGCCCTTTTGCAGAAATCACCTAAGAAAAACAACCCGTTTTTAATGCTTTACGCATATATTTGACCTGATTTGCATTTTTTACCTGATTGTGTTCTTGCAAAAGGGGGTTTTTAGAGGTTGCCTTATGCTATGAATGTTTAGGAGTATTTTTACAGGCTGCTTACTTCCGATATACCTGTTTTACCTTGGGATGAGTAAATATTTTGCCCTCCGCCTTTCTGGCTGAGGGCTGATTTTATTATGTAGGAATGTTTGACGGTTACTTAGCGTTCGTCAAGGGTTTTGGTACGAGGTGATAGTTTCAGGCATAAAACCAGATTTTTTACAAAATAACTCAGCCATTACAGACGAAATAAATCTGTAATGGCTGGGGTTTTGTGATGATTATTTATTCTAATACTTTGAGATCTTCCTGTTGAAAATACTAATCGAAACAATTGAAGACGCAAGGAGTGTACCGCCTATCTTCATACTTGTAATAAATTTCAAAGACTCCCAAAAGTTGGTGTTAATTACAAAATATTCATAAGTCAAAACAATAACAATGATACTAATTATTATTTGTAACAATAAAACAATAACAATTTTTTTTGAACATACATAATACATATAATTGATTTCTCCAATGAAAAAACATAAGCAAAACAATGTCATTGACGCAGACCATCTTAAAACGCTTAATATGTTAAGATAACCTTTTAATTCTTCACGATATAAAATTGTTGCAGAAAAAACGATTCCTATAAATCCTACTAACCATATAATAAGTGAAAATATATATTTTTTCATGTATATACCTCATTAAAGATATTCTGCTAGTATGTTTTTTTCGTTAAAATATAATATGTATCAATATAAAGTGTTTCAAGACGTTCTACAAATTGGGATTTGTCTAATCAAAGATAATATTTGCCATCAACAGTTTTATGGATTACATTTGTTTCAACCAACTTATCCGTAATACGCTTAAATCCGTTGGGATTGATTACACCTGCTTCTGCCAATGTTTTGGCTGATTCCGCAGAAGTCGCACCGCACGCCTTCAATTTTTTAATGATTACATTTCTTCTAATGAGTGGGATTGGCGGAAAGAATGCCATAGTATTGTCCTCCTTTGTCAAATTCTAATTTATCATTAAATTAATTATACCAAATATATCATAAACAGTCAATACCATAAGCAGCGCAAAAAACAAGGCTGACAAGCACCTGCCTGTCAGCCTTGTTCTTATATAGAGGAGAATGAATTATCTAACCTGATCCTCAAGTGCGCATCTGATCTTTGCTTCGTTCTCGCACCAAGCAAGGCATACGCCCTCGGGGTCGTATTCCTGTACCTTAGCGGACATATCAGCAACGATAGAGTCAAATTCCTCGTCAGACTCTGCATAGATAGCATTCCAGGAGGAAGTAACGATAGTGTTCTTTACCTGCTCCCAAACAAGCTCAAGCTCGTCAGACTTGGAGGACTCGGCGTAAGATGTTGCAAGGGAAACCTTGTAGTTTGTGGTGTTCATATACTCCTGAGCGTTATAATTGCCGTTGTTCTTGTCTCTCCAGTCCTGAAGAATGTCATAGTTTGTGTCGGCACGTCTGCTTGCCCAGTTTTCAGCGTTATAAGTTTCGCCGTTGGAATCGGGGTTTGTTGCGTCCTTGGACCATGTTGTGTTGTTAGCCTGGAAAGTACCCTCGTTGAAGGAGATACCGCCCCATTCGTCGGGCATGATTGTACCCTTTCTGTCCTTGAATGCGGATTCGCCAAGCTCTGTGAGACAGCTGTTGCCGTTCTCGTCGTAGTACCAGCAAACGTCCTTAGGACCGTAGTTGTAGGTCATATAGCCCTCGGGAGTTGCAAGGTAGTTGATGATCGCCATGCAAAGCTCGGGATACTCGCTGTTAGCGCCGATAGTCCAGACTCTGTTGCCGCCCATAACGTTCATACCGTAGCAGAGAGGAGAAGCGTCAGCGGGAACCATGGGATACATAGCCTTGCCCTCGGTGAGGTGGTTCTCGGAGTTGTAGAGTGCAGAACCTGCGTAATCGAAGATTGAGAAGAAGATACCGCCGTTCTGAGCCTTTTCACTCATCTTGTCATAGGTCTGTGTGATGGAGTTGGGGTCAACAAGACCTGCCTGATAGAGCTTGTTGAAGAACTTGAGGCTCTTGAGGTAAGGACCGTCGGGCTCAAGTGCATCGTGATATACGCCGTTCTCAACGTCGTAAAGACCGAAGCCCATTTCGTCATAGCCCCAGTAGCAGGTAGCAAATGCCTTTGCATACATTACCATGTTGCCGTCCCAGTCGGGCCACATGGAAACTGCATATGTCTCATTTCCTGCCTCGTCTGTGGGGCAGATCTTCTTCATATCAACAAAGAGCTGATAAAGGTCGTCAATGGTCTTTACCTCGGGATAGCCAAGCTCCTTGTAGAGATCCCAGCGGATATCCATTGTGTAGAAGAATGCCTCGTGATCCTCGGGGGAGGAAGCAACGTTGTGACCGAAGCCGTAAACTACCTCGCCTGCACCGATGGAGTTGTTGAGGTTAGCATTATTCTTGAGAGCATAGGGCATATTGTCCTTAACATATGCGCCGTAATCGGAGAGAATGTCGTCCTCGTTCCAGTCGAAGAGCATACCCTCTGTAGCAGCTCTCTGGTAGTCATTTCCTGTAGAACCGAATACAATGATGTCACCCAGGTTGCCTGACTCCATACGGGTGTCAAAAGTACCGTCGGAATCGGGGATAATTGTCATAACACAGTTGTACTTCTTCTTCATCAGCTCTGCAAACCAGCCTGTAAGCTCGCCTGAGTAGTTAGCCAGCTGGCTGTAGATTGTGATGTTGATAGGCTCTTCTGTGCCGTAAAGCTCTGCAAATTCCTCTGCTGTAGGCTCAGTGTAGCCGTCGGAGCTTTCGGGAGCAGCAACCTCGCCTGTTACAACAACAGCTGCGGAATCGTTTTCAGCTCCGTCAGCAGCAGCTTCGGTAGCCTGTGTTTCGCCTGCGGCAGCCTGAGTTGCTTCGGAGCCGCTCTCGGTAGCAGTTCCGCCGCAGCCTGTAACAGCAGCCATCATAGAAACCGCAAGAACTGCGGAAAGTATCTTCTTTAACTTCATAATAATCAACCGCCTTTCACTTCTTTATAAACATAGCCGGGACACATTAGTAAATCTGCCCGGCTATGTCCGATTAAACGTTATTCAAGCAATCGTTTGAATTACTTTCTCTTGGAAACAACTGCTGCAGCAGCTGCAACGCCCATTACAGCGAGAAGTGCGCCTGCTGTGGTGTTGCCTGTTGTGGGAGCTGTAGTCTCCTCAACTGCGGGAGCTTCCTCAACAGCTGCCTCTTCCTCAGCGGGAGCTTCCTCAGCTGCGCTGAGACCGCTTACTGTGAATGTGAGCTCGATGGAATCTGTGGGCATCATGTAACCGAAAAGACCGTCCTCCTTGCCGAGGTCATCGTTCCAGATGTTGATGCACATGGGCTCGAGGTACTCCTTAGCGTCGGGGCTGAGGTAAGCCTCGTCAAAGGTGTACTTTGTGCTGCCGTCGATTGTAACCTTTACATCGCTGATAGTAGCGCCGCAGTCGAGGGGCATATCAGTGGAGATGAAAAGGAGGTTGAGAGTCTCGTCGGAACCGAAATCGAAATCAGTTACGGAAACTGTGTATGTGCCGTCGCCTGTGATCTCAGCGTCAGTGAATACGCCGCCCTTGCTTACAGCTGTGGGGCCGTCCCAGCCTGTGATCTGATCGAAGTAAACAGTGCCGTCCTCGCCTGCGATACCCTGACCGTAGGTGGTGTCATACCAAGCGTTTCTGAAAGAATAGCTTGCGGACTGAACACCGATGTAAGCGTGGTATGTATCCTCTGCGGAAGCAGATACGGGGATCATGCTAACAGCCATAGCTGCAGCTGCGATTGCACTGAGAGTTCTGAGATTTTTCATAATTCATTTCTCCTTAAAATTTAATCGTTTTCACAAATTATAACACCGCACATAAGATG
>JAGAJY010000245.1 GCA_017848125.1 Oscillospiraceae bacterium | reverse complement strand
ATTGAAGCGAAAATCCCTGATAATTTTGATGGGATTCCTGTGCTCAATAATTTAAAAGCTACATTTTATGGCTTTGATAAAAGAAAAGAAAATGATATTGAAAACCTTTGGGAACTTTTTTCCTCAGCTATGAAATTATCGGACGCAGATACGGAAGAAAATCGTGCTGCTTTTTCTAAGTGGTATGATATTGTTCACGAGCAGCTTTGTATTCGGTGGAATCTGACAATGGCACTTTATTGGATTCGACCTTATTATTTTATCAATCTGGATTCCAGAAACAGGTGGTATATCACCAATATAGAAAATATGCCTTCGGAATTTGTGGAATCGGTTAAACCCAAATTGAACAAGCTGCCGAATGCAGCGGATTACCTTTTCATCAGGGATGCTTGCAGGTCTGCTATGGAAAACGGTGATTATGAATATAAGAATTTCCCGGAGCTTTCATACTATGCCTGGCAAATTTCCGAACAGGTGAATCAGGAAAAGACTGTATCTGCCGAAAAGAAAGCATCAAAGGCTGCATTTCTTCGCTGGTTCAATCCTCTGATTCAGGCTTTGCGTGATTTGGGCGGTTCTGCTACACCTGTTGAAGCTCGTAATAAAATTATTGAAAATGAACATCTTTCTGATGAAGAAGTCAATATTACACGAGGCAAGAACAATGTTAACAAGTTTGAAAATGAAGTTGCATTTGCTCGTAATTATTTGGTCAATGCAGGTTACATAGATAAAAGTGTATATGGTGTATGGACATTGACAGAAGCAGGAAAAACTGTAGAGATGACTGATGATCTGGCTTCGGATATCTTTAAAAAGGGCGTTGCCGATTATCAGACAAAGCGTGAAAATGGCAGTGCTGCACTTGCAGATGATGATGTAGATACGGTTCATTATTGGATCTATTCACCCGGTGAAGGCGCATCCATGTGGGACGAGTTTTATAATGCAGGTATTATGGCAATTGGCTGGGGAGAAATTGGTGATCTGAAAATCTTTAAAACTAAAGGCGATATTAAAATCAAAATGAAAGAAACCTTTGGTTCAAATCTTTCTTATACGCACGCTGCTCATGCAACGTGGCAGTTTGCCAATGAGATGAAAATCGGCGACGTAATTTTTGTGAAGAACGGCACGCAGCAGCTTGTCGGACGTGGAGTTGTTACATCTGATTATGAATTTGATCCGAACAGAAAAGATGAATACGGCAATATTCGTAAAGTAAACTGGACACATAAAGGTAAATGGCAGCATCCAGGTAAAGCTGTTATGAAAACCCTTACAGACATCACAACATATACCGAATATGTTGAAAAATTGAATGCATTATTTGAAGACGAAACCGCCGATGATGTTGAGGAAGCGGCAAAAAATTATCCTGTTTATACAGAGGACGATTTTCTGGACGAGGTTTTTATGTCTGATGACGAATATTCGCAGCTGGTTGGAATACTCAGAAATAAAAAGAACATTATTCTTCAAGGAGCTCCGGGTGTTGGCAAGACCTTTGCCGCAAAACGTCTGGCATATTCAATGATGGGCGTAAAGGATATTGACAGAGTAATGATGGTTCAGTTCCATCAAAGCTACTCCTATGAAGATTTCATTATGGGATTCCGGCCAACAGAAACAGGATTTGAATTAAAAAAAGGTGCTTTCTACAATTTCTGCAAAAAGGCTGAGATCGACAGCGATAATGACTATTTCTTCATCATTGATGAAATTAACAGAGGAAACCTGAGCAAAATTTTTGGTGAGTTATTTATGCTTATTGAAAATGATAAGCGAGGGCTCCCACTTCAGTTATTATACTCTGATGAAAAGTTTGCGGTGCCTGGGAACGTCTATATTATCGGTATGATGAACACAGCCGACCGCAGTCTGGCTATGCTGGATTATGCTCTTCGCAGAAGGTTTGCTTTTTTTGATCTTAAACCCGGATTTGAAACCGATGGTTTCCGTGAATATCGAACAACGCTTGATAACGAAAAATTCAACAAGCTCATAAATTGTGTTGAGAGCTTGAATAATGCTATTTCCACTGATGAGTCACTTGGAGAGGGTTTCTGCATTGGTCACAGCTATTTCTGCAATTTAGATGCCGAAAGTATTGATGACCGGTGCTTGTCTGGTATTGTGGAATATGAGTTAATTCCGCTTCTAAAGGAATATTGGTTTGATGAACCCGTAAAGGTCAAGGATTGGAGCAGCAATCTAAGGAGTGCAATTAAGTGATACCTATACAAAATATCTACTATATGCTGTCATATGCTTTTCAGATATTGACCGAACAAGGCTATAAGAATATTGCCACAGAAAAATTTGGAAATACCGCAGAGCTTATGGCTGCTATACTTGCAAAAGGTATATCTTTGCAGATAAAGCGTGGACTTGGAAAAGAATATATTCAAAAGACGGAAGCACTTTCTTCGCTGCGGGGAAGGATAGATATTGAAAGATCCATAAAGACACAGACAATGCTTAAAAAGCTGTTGATATGTGAATACGATGATTTTTCCGTCAATACAACGATGAACCGGATCATCAGATCAACGGTTGATCTTCTGCTGCGCTCCGATATTTCAAAGGAGCGCAAAAAAGAACTGAAAAAGCTGATGGTATATTTCGGTGATGTTGAACCGATAGATCTTCATACCGTAAACTGGAATATCCGCTACAATAGAAATAATCAGACCTATCATATGCTTATCTCGGTTTGTTGGCTAGTGGTCAAAGGACTGCTTCAGACCAATTCCGATGGAAGCACAAGGCTTATGGATTTCCTTGATGAACAGCGAATGTGCCGCCTTTATGAGAAATTTATTCTGGAGTATTATCGGCGTGAATTTCCGAAAATTACTGCAAATGCATCTCAGATTCCATGGCAGCTCGATGACGGCATAGGAATGATGCTGCCGGTAATGCAGACGGATATTATGCTTACGTATAAAGAAAAAATTCTTATTATCGACGCAAAGTATTATTCACACACGACTCAGACACAATACGGCACGAAAAAGCTTCATTCGGGTAATCTGTATCAGATCTTCACCTATGTGAAAAACAAAGAATATGAACTGGCGGACTGTCCACATGAAGTATCGGGTATGCTACTGTATGCCAAAACCGATGAGGAAATAATTCCGAACAATCAATATCTTATGAGCGGAAATAAGATAAGTGTCAGGACGCTGGATCTGGACTGCGATTTTACGGAAATTGCGGCACAGCTGAACAGAATCGCAGAAGAACATTTTGATTTGTAAAAGAAAATTTTAGTATAGCTGCAGAGGTGTGTAAAATGTCTAATAAAGAAATACATAAATTTGCCCTTAAATGGTTTGACAAATTCAGAGACACGAAAGCCACCGGACGAGACCTTTGTGAAGATACAGCTTTTGCAGACGAATGCTTTGCTTTAGGCTTTCAGATGGATTGCGGAGAATCATTTATTGCTGCTTATCCTGATCTGAATGTTTTCAGCGACTATCGGGAGCTTGACAAAATAATAGATTCTGTTGAAGACATACAACTTCTTGGTTCAGCTATTTTTTCAAAATGGCGTTACTTTAACCATTGGGCGGGTAATAGAGAAGAAATTACACTCACGGAAAACAGAGGATGGTTTATTACTGCGCTCGGCAGACTGGAACTGCTGACATCAGAATCGGGAGTATCCGGATTTGTATTTAAAGGGACACTAAAAAAAGCAAAGCTAATATCAAATTCACTATGTTACGGACCTTGCCCTATGCCCGATGATGAAATAGAACAGCGGCTGACACTTACCGATGACGGACGTTTATTCTTTACCCGATATAATTACGGAAACGGCGAAAAATACATTAAGTCTGCTGAACGCAGAATTAAGCTCGACAATGAAGTGACTGCTCACCTACTTAAAATATTGGAGGAATATTTCTCAGATGAATTTAATGTGATCATGGCTACAGATGTTGGTGAATGGAAACTGATACTTACCAATACTGAAGGTGAGGATTTCTGCTTCAGAGGATCATTGGTACCAACGAAAAATTATATACTGGATAACATTTCCGATGTATTCAGAAGCAGTCTTGATATGCCCGAATTGTATATGTTTGACGGGAATGCTTTTAAAGACAGAATCGAAAAAATGGTTATTGATTACCACCGAAATACCAAAATAAAGCCGTCAAATATTCCGGAAGGCGCTTCGTGGGAATTTGTAACGAGGCATTACTCGGAACAGATAGTGATTGACAGAAAAAACGAAACAATGACTTACATTCATAATATCGGAACAGGCTGTGTGGTTGAAAGAAAATATTGCATAGAAGGCGGAATTGATAGCCTGCTTGAAGGATATGATACAGATGAATTTCTCAACACTATTGAAGGAAACCCTGATGATGTGGTAAAAAATCCTTTAGAGACAAAGGATTACACTATTACTATTGATTTTCTTTATGGAAAACAGCGAGTGATAACCGGAACCTTTGATAAATATGGACTGCCCGAGGATTTTCCTGAGCTTGCAAATAACATAATTTCATTTATGCAGTTTTATGAAATAAATGAAATTCTTGACTCTTCACTTTATGGAAAAACTTTGCGGCGGCAATCTGAATTGATTTTCTGCAATGTAATATTTGAAGAATATGGCAAAGAATATTGCTACCTTACAGATGATGATACACTTGAAAAAGGTGATCTGGTTATTGTACCCGTGGGACACGATAATCATCGGTCTATTGCAAGAATTTCAAGTATTGAATACCACAAAAAAGAAGAAGCACCGTTTCCTATTGAGCGGATAAAGAAGATTATCCGAAAATGCACAGACAAAGACTTTGAATCTGATGATAAAGATATTTAAGAAAGAAGGACATGATAAAATGACCGAAGATAGATATGCACTTGAATTAGAAAGGGCAATTTTTAACTGGTACTATGGCGGTGATAACGCAGCACCGGAAGCGGTATTCAATGCTGTTGCAAATGGACTGAACAATGATATGCAGATCATAGTACCTATCGAACTTCCCGAGGCTATGCTTCAGGCGATAGGAGATCCCGAAAAAGCAAAAATCGGTGAAACTTTTTCAGTAAGCGAAGATATACCGATAAAGTTCAGACACTTAGCGGCCGATGAAGATGGTCACTACTTTATTCCCCTTTTTTCGAGTCAGGAGGAACTGGAAAAAGGAGAGTCCTCATCTTCAATAAACCAATCTCTGAAAGTATTGTTTGAAGCAGTTGATAACTGGCCGGACTGCGTTGGATATATCATCAATCCCTGGGGACAGAAGCTTTTTTTGCAAAAGGATATCATTAAAATGCTTTCCAAATACAATCCGAAATCTCATATTTCCTTTGTGAAAGGCAGCGTCATTGATATGCACGTTGATGCGATCGTCAACGCAGCAAACAGCAGCCTTCTCGGCGGTGGAGGCGTAGACGGAGCTATTCATATGGCTGCAGGTCCTGAATTGCTGATGGAATGCAGAACACTTCATGGCTGCAATACAGGTGAAGCAAAAATAACAGGGGCATACAATATAAAACACGCAGATCATATTATCCATACGGTAGGCCCTGTTTACAGCGGTAAGCCTGACGATGCGGAGCTGCTTGCGGCTTGCTATACCAATTCATTAGATATTGCACTTGAAAACGGATGTAACAGCATTGCTTTCCCCGGTATATCCACAGGAGTATATGGTTATCCGTTGGACGAAGCTGCAAAGGTCTCTCTACTTGCGGTAGTCAGGTGGCTTGATGCACACCCCGATACAGTAATGAACATATATTTCTGCTGCTTTAAAGATGCTGAAATGGCAGCATATATGACTCTTACGAATCATTAATTCAGCTAATGCGGTAAAAGCAAATTAGCTGAATCATTAAGAAATCAGCCGATTTGTAAAGCAGGAGTACATCAATTGTTGTCCGCTGAAGAAGTAAAACCTTCTGAGATTATCAATACTCGCAGTATTCTCTTGGGTGGAGGGGAAAGTAATGTTCAATGATTATATTTGACAGACGTATCTGAATGCAGGTGGAAGAGAGATTGTTGAAAAAAATCAAAAGTAATCTTGCTGACTTTTTTCGGAAGAGTATGCAGACTTTATTTCCGATTTGCATAAATGTTATTGTCCAAGCATAGCTATCAACTCCGGAATAAGCATAAAGGCTCATGTGCATTGTGTTATTGTAGGATTTAGTATTGCGGATAACAAGGCGAGGCTGAAAAACTGCTTTTTGATAATAGAGCAATACATGTCAATATACTATAATCTTCATTTCTAAGTAACCACTGATTTAATCGACATTTCTACTTTTTCTGCCGATTGAGTGACGTATATGTGTGGGTGTTCCCCGCATTCGGTCGGGGAACACCCATTAATCAGCATTTATCTAATAGTAAGGCTTTTGATGTTGCAATTTTTATATACAAACCTTAGTTATAATATATAAGTTGTGTCATATACAACAATATCATTGCACAATGCATAATATCCAACTTATCGTTAAATAACTATTGATTTTTTAGTTAATATGTGATATAATATATATAATTAATGCCAATAAGTACTAACTGATATTAACATTTTATAAGTTTGACTTTTGAAATAAAACTCTCAACTTTCAATAAACCAACTTATTTACATACTTTGTTCGTGTTGACAAATATCTTAAGCTATCATTAATCTGATGAAAGGAAACGAAAATGGCATCACTAACTCACGTTTGTATGTGGTCAGAGAATGGTTGGAAACGTGTTACTGCTGATCAAGCTGCAAGATTACATCCAGGTGGAACTGTGTCGGCACATAGCGGATTATTTATGTGTGAACTATGCGGTCAATACGTTCAGCTTACAAATGAGGGTTATCAAGTACGTCATTTTAGACATAGTTCACACGAAAAAAGCAAGGATTGTCCAGAAAGAACATTTGGCACATCATATTCGTACTCATATAACCCCATCGAACACAATCTTCCAATCAAACTTGCAGATATTACCCCCAACTCATTTCATTTCGAATTAGGTCTTATCCGCATTCCAAGGAATTTAATTACAAAAGAACTTAAGGTTCAGATTCAGACAAAAGGATCTAACCCCATAACATATGTGTATTCAAAGGATCGTATAAATTCCGAAGGATTATCTTATGTGTCAATTGGTGATATTCCTGCTGAAGAATATACCCTGAGCGTTTTTAATGTAAGTGAGGAAATATACAATTATTGGCCGCAAAAGATTAATGGTATTGATCCTAATGGTACTTTATTTGAATCAGCATCCGGTAAACTACTGGTGGCCGATTCGGATGTTGAGTTAGGGGAAAATTACTATTTACTCACAAAATGGAGAATTCAAGTTTCAGAGCTGGCGAGAATTGGAATAGATGTCAAAGAAATATCCTTCAAACGTATTTCCATTTCTGAATGGCATATATATGTTGTTTCGGCAAATGTTCTAAATGAAGACGCTGCAAAATTCTTCTTAAACTATCACTATCGCTTGACAAGTCAACCAATTGAAATACAACCGATATGGCCTCTATATATAGAAGGTAATTATGTGATAAAGCATAATAGCGATAAAGCAATTTTGCATATCAAAGGAGTCACATCTTCTGTAAATGTTTTTCCCAATACGGCTATTCATGTTGTTTCAGCCCAACCAAAAGTATATGAAATAATTTGTCGTAACAGGCAGCAGCTGATATCAGCTGGTCGTACCAAAGCATTACAATATACATATTTTTGGCGGGAACCGATTGATTTGCGAACAAAGGAGTCGGAATTTTTAATTACTGATGTATTGGGAAATACAATTGATTCCGGAATAACAAATAAATTACCTTATAAAGGTATCATTCGCATCAAATCACAGTATGATGGAGAAATCATCATCAAGAAAGAGACTTTTATTGTCGAAAAAAGAAAAGTATCGTCGGACAAAACAGTTGAAATAGATAATCTGTCTTTTGGCGTTGACATTATATTATTAGTAGGTCTCGATTGTGTATGGGAATTAAAACTTAAAAAAGAAAAAAGAAATAGTGAAATTGATAACGAAAACAATATGCTGAATCGTCTGACTCATTTTGGAGGAGAGATGATTCCTATCCCACATTCTATTAAAAATCTCGCAAAGGGCTTTATCGATTATCCCCTGATATATAAATGGATCAGCAATTGTACCAAAAAAGGAAAGATTAACGCAAAAGCGTATAGAACACTTCAAAATATATACCGGAATAATATGATGAAACGATAGGAGAATCATTATATGGATTATACATCTTTAATTTCAAATGAAGAGCAACTTAGAGTCTGTGATCTCATGGGTGGACTTTGGTTTAAAGAGTGTTTTAAATACAACTCCAAGATTTTTAATAAAATCAAACCGGGATTTCGTGTTAATAAACTAACCGAAGCATCTGCTTTAGCAACAGCAAAGAACAATTATAAAAATGATTTTATAGTAAACCAGATCAATTTATGGATCGGTTCCGAACTTGATCAGATCCAAAAAAGTATATCTGAAATTGAAAACAAGGGAAAAACGCATGATGAAGCGATTGCATTAGCATTATTTGATTCAGTTTTTATAGATGATTTAAGCATATATCTGAAACTATCATGTGAAGATTCTTCTGAGGAACGAATTAAGAGAATTAAGTCATTAATTGAAAATGAGCAATCAGAAAGAGATAAATCAAATGATCTGCAAACAAAAATATCGGATTATGAACAAGAAATTGAAACGCTGAAAAATAAGCTTTCGGAAGTAGAAAAGAAATATTCTGATGTATGTACTGAAAGAAATCAGATCGTATCAAATTATGCTCAGCAGAATAATGAACTTGTTGCAAAAATTGAATCTTTGAATTCAGAAATATCAAATATGAAATCCCGAAGCATTCTGTCTGCTGTTGAAACATCAGATGAACAGCAACGCTTGTCTTTTGAGGATAAAGCTCCATCAGAACTTCCTCTTGATGATTCAGAAGAAACAGTGTCATTATGCGAAGTTTATACAGATTTTACCGGTTCAATTTGGTTAAATAGATATGCTGATATAGATAATATAGGGCAAATTATGGCATTTCACAAGAATGACTTTTTGCCGCCATATTTTTCCAATCGTGACAAACTATATCAAAAAGATGGTCCTAATGAATCAGGCACATATGGTGTATGGAATTGGTCTACTGTTCCAAATTATAATGATCCTTCAAAAGACTATGTTATTACAAAATTTAATCCAGCATTAATTCCCATTGAGATAGTCATGCTGCCCGAACTTTCGGATATTAATGAAGTGATCGGCTCACTCAGGTCAGGGTACTCAATAAAGCTCCAAACAGGGAGAGTCATGTTTTCAGTGGCAAATGGCGAAAATCAATATATCGGAATACTTTGTAAAAGCAAAGATATTATGAAAAATGGTAGTACTATTAGCTTTTCTGATTCTTTAATCCAAGTTCCGGTATATGAGTTTAGTTCGACCGACATTATAAAACTGGAAAAAGGAAAAATGTTTCTGAATAAGATTTATGCAGGCATTCCAAGCAGGATCTTCCGTATCAAATCATTAAATGCGGTTGTAAAGGATATTGTTTTAAATTCCATTTCCTGGACAAATTACAAATTGCGTGGTATTGTCAGATCAGATTACAGAGATTTTAAGGAGTTTATTGCTTCAATCCCAACTGAAACAGTTATTGAAAATATCTGCAAAACTTGTCAGTGTAATGAAAGTGTAGCATCAGAATTATTTGAACAATTCTTATGCAGCATTACTGAGCACATTGATAGTCAGAGCGTAGAAGATTCTGTAATCGTAACTGCTTTAAAGTTGAATGATGAGTTAATGAGTAGGGCGAAATCTCTAATTAAAGATGAATGGGAAAGTGAAAATGCTGATATTATTTCTCAGAATCAGACAAAGCTGAATGATATTAATATTAAGATCAATGAAGCATCAAGTGAACTGAGCAAAATACAACAGACATATTCAAAACTAAAAAGCGAGAAAGAATTACTTACAAATCTTATTGCAGATAAAAAACAGCTTGCTATAGATGTTGAAGCAGCTGTATCTGATAAGATTAAGCACGCTCAGGACAAAGTGGGTGAATTTATTGCAAATATGGCATTTATAAATAATTCAAGGACTTCATCTCAGGAGATAAGTGGTTTGGAGCGGAACACCGCTATATCTGCAAGATATTATACAATTCACGATGACATGGAAAATACAGAGGCAGAGGCACATAGTAGTTGGAATGACGCAATTGATACAACTGTACTTGAATTAGAAGAAGCAGGTGTTTCATCTAAATATTCAAAGGGCGTGGCAACTTTTTTATGTGCAGCATACATATCCAAGCAACCGCTCTTGATAGTTGGACCTAATGCACAGGATATTATTGAAGCGTTGAGTTCGGCATTATTTGCAGGTAAATATGGCATTTTACAGTGTGAGGGCGATTATGCGTCTGATTTAATCAATACAATAGGTGCAGAAAATGAGCATATCGTAATGATAAATAATCTCATTTCAAGCAGATGGATATCAAAAATTCCGGAAATTACTAAAGTCGAGGATATTCTTTTTATAGGTACGCATCCTTTCCCTGAGGATATACAAGTTGAACCGATTAGTATATATAATTATGTTTTGCCGCTTTTCACAGAATTTTTTGTAGATAAAAATGCTGCAGGAAATTACTGCGGTGGTTACTTTTCAGATGGAGTCCCGGTATATAAACACAGCAGCAATCTTAGTAAGGAAAGAAAAACTGCATCACTAATAAAATGCAATATGTTGGTAAAAAATAAAATTTCCAATATACTTGCTATTATGCATAACCTTAATAAAGGTATGACAGACGATGAGGATTTTCTCTTTGGCATTCTTCAATACGCCTATGCTACAATGGATATGAAAACAATAGGTAATATGATAAGCGAAGATAATCGTCACATATCAAATAACTTAAAGAACGATTTGCAATATATATTGGGTGATAATAATGAATAAGTATGCCGGATTACTATCATCAATTGCTCAAAAACACTCTATATTCAAAGGAAATAATGAGCCTGAAAACGAGTGGAAAGCAAGGATAGTGTATAGCGTATGTGGGATGATGGCTTATTCATCACTCTGGGATGAAACAGATGAAGAAGATGTTTCTATAACCCACATAAAACATAGAGTTGCAGCTGTATTTGACAGCTACAAACAGTTGTTTCCTGAGATCAGCAGCTGCTTTCCTGCTGATTCAGACGAATTGGGAGATGAAATTATAAAAGCATTTCTGAATAATGGAATAGTTTATCATCGTCCCAATAGGATACATCCGTCAAAAGAATGTTCAGCATCGTTTGGGAAAATATGTTTTCAACGTGGAATTAATATCGACAGCATAGCGGGAGTATCCGGAATAGGCTTCTATTCTTTGGACAATAGCTCCAATAATCTGACTACTGTAAACAATATGTTTGCTTTTGAGGAGCATTCTCTTGCTGAACAGTGGAAACAAATAACATTGCATGCAAGATGGAAATCATCGGAAGATTTCGAAAATAGTACAGAGTATTTAAAAATGGAACCACCATATACAAGAGGCTATTGGATCAATAAACCTTATAAAAATGGTGATACATTTATTTTAAGAACAGGATTATTGGGGGCAAAGATATATTATCTTTATCGTTACATCGATGATAGTATCGAAATAAGTGCATTACCATCATGGCAGGTAGGCGAGTATCAATATAGAGCATTAGCTAACGCATGCTTATTTTATAAAAACACTTTACCAAGCATTGACTACAGTATTGATGGTCGGTTAGTTCATATACATATAAACTATTTGCTTCCGCCAAGGGAACAAAACTTTATAAAATTATATAGTTGGCCTGAACGCTGCACATCTGTTTTGAGTGATTTTAACAGAAAATGTGATTTAAATGTGTTTGAAGCAATAAAACACATCCTTTCAGCAAAGGGATACGAGTTTATTCAGAGGTGAGAGTATGCCTAATGGCGCAAATTACGTTCATAAAAAATTAAGATATGAACTGGAAAACTATATCAAATCTCAGTATTTTGGAAAATCTACATTATTATTGTCCGCATTATCCGAGCATATAGATGATGAAGGCTTATTATATCAGAAGCCTTATATAGAGTCATCTCCGGCATATCTGACTGTTCCAAACGGCTTACAGAATGCCCGACTTGATGAATGGTTAAAACAATACTTTATCGACCTGTCAAATGCCGGCATAGGAGTTTTTTCCTCACCTTTTGCACATCAGATCAGTGCTTTGGAGGGTGCTGTTTCCGGAAAAGACCTGTTTGTATCAACCGGAACAGGTTCAGGTAAAACAGAATGTTTCATGTGGCCATTGCTTGCCAAACTCGCAATTGAGGCAAAAACCTCAAAAGAATCTTGGAGTATGCGTGGTGTGCGCACAATAATCATGTATCCAATGAATGCACTTGTATCAGATCAGGTTGGCAGATTGAGAAGAATGATCGGCGATCATGAAAATAAGTTTATATCTATTTTTCGGAGTAATTGTGGAAAAGGTTCCAGAAGACCTCAATTCGGAATGTACACAGGACGAACACCATATCCTGGTAAAGAACCAAGCACAAATGAAGACAGAGCATTGGAAAAGACTCTTGCAAGATTATCTTTCCCTCAAACTGAGTCCGAAAAGGCTTATTTCGAAAAACTGCTTAAGGAGGGTAAAGTACCTGCAAAGGCTGATATGAATCAGTTTTTGAATGGCCTTCACAGTAGTCAACATATACCTAATGAAGATGATGCGGAATTAATTACCCGATTTGAAATGCAGCAGTTTTGTCCTGATATTCTCATCACTAACTATTCTATGCTTGAATATATGCTTCTTCGTCCAAGGGAGAAAAAAATCTGGGATGATACAAAAGCTTGGCTTGATTCAAATAAGGAGAACAAGCTCCTATTTGTCATAGATGAAGCGCATATGTATAGAGGTTCATCCGGTGGAGAAGTAGCATTACTTATTCGCAGGCTTTTTCATAAATTGGGAATTGGACGTGATAGGGTTCAGTTTATTCTTACAACGGCAAGTATGCCGAATCAGGATCAAAATGATAAAGATGCTGTTATGCGCTTTGCAAATGAATTATCCGCATCTGATATGCCAACAGAATTTTTGTATCTTACAGGCGAAAGGGAAACTATTGAAGGTCAGCTAAAATATGATATATGTATAGATCATTTGCTGAATACTGAAATAGATGCTTTGGAAGACAAGGAAGAAAAAAGACTATCAGCTTTATTAAAATTCTGGAAAAACATTGATGGATTTGATAGCAGCTTATCGGAACTTGATTCAATATGTAATTGGATGTATGATAATATTGTATTTTATCGTCCATTTCATGAGCTGATCAAGCAATGCAGAGGAAATGCTGTTTCTCTCGGTGAATTAGCCGAAAACATTTTCCCTGACAGAACCTTGGAAGAAGCTCTTTATGCCGTAAGCGTACTGCTTGCCGTTGCCCCATTGGCTAAAAATCAAAAAGGAACCGTTTTATTCCCGGCAAGAATGCATATGCTTTTTAAAGGAATTAATGGAGTATACGCATGTACAAACGCTGAATGCTCACACTCTCATTCTGATGATACATTACATTTGGGAGAATTATTTCTTTCTGATGGCAACTTGATATGCCCTTATTGCAATAGCGTTGTATATGAATTATATAACGACAGACGATGTGGAGCATTGTTTTTCAAAGGATATGTTCTCGAAGATGATAGCTTGCATGAGAAGATTTTCTTATGGCGTTACCCGGGGCAGCTGATAGATCGGAGAATGAAAGAAATCCACCTTTATATTCCGACAAATGATTATAAGTTACCGGCAAAACAAGGAACAAATGTAATCAAACCATGCTATTTGGATATAAAAAGTGGATTTGTCAACTTCAAGGATGATTCATCGGACGGAGATAAATCTATTAGAAAATTGTATTTTTGTGATTATTCAGCAAAGGGACGTCCTCAGATCATCACCTTCCCAACTTGTCCACACTGCCGTCATACTTTATCATCTGCACAATTAACATCATTCAGCACTCGTGGTAATCAGTCATTCTTTAATCTGATCAAATCACAATTTCAGTCACAGCCTGCCGTTTCGGGTAAAGATAATGATCCGGACAGACTTCCGAATGAAGGAAGAAAAGTCCTGCTTTTTTCAGATAGTCGCCAAAGGGCTGCCAAATTAGCACGAGACATGTCTGAAGCATCAGATATATCGGCTGCACGCCAGCTCTTTGCTCTTGCAATCGATACAATGGAAAAGCAGACTATAGAGCATTCATTGAATGATCTATATGATTATTTCTGCCTTGCCGCAGGTCAGGCACATGTGCAAATGTTCCATGAACCGGAACGAATAAAGTTTGCAGAAGACTGCAGAACAGCGGTAAGTAATTACAGACGCTGCGCAAAAAGAAATAAGGAATATAATCCTCGATTTACCCTTTCAAATGCTCCTGGTCAAATGCAAGAGTATGTTATTCGTTTATTTGCCGGTGGATATAATACATTATACGATTCAGCCACGAGTTGGATTGAACCTACTGATCAAGCTTTATTTGATGCCGTTGACTTATTAGAAGATAATAATATTTCAATCAGTGATGAAGAATTTAAGGCTGTATTTAACGCTTGGTTTATGTATATATGTGATTCGGGTACTTCTATTGGTCATACTATTCCGGATACCGTCAGGTTGAAAGTCAGACCACAATATGGAGGATATGGATTGGATAAGGACTGGAGGTTCTCAAAAACAATATATGAAATAATGGGCTGGAAAGAGAACTCTGATCAAGACCTTATATGGAGACGTGTGTTCAGAGAAGCATTTCTTGATTCAGCTCAATCTGATAAGGGAAATGGAAAACTATATGTTGACTTATCCAGAGTAAAACCCAGATTCAATAATGAACATCAGTGGTTCAAGTGTGAACAATGCTCAGAACTTACTCCGTACACACTAAAAAACAAGTGTCCAAGTTGCGGCAGCAGCAAAATCCACAAAATGAATACTTCGGAATATGAAGCACTAAATTTCTGGAGAAAGCCTATAAACGATGCTCTTGATGGTGAACCGATACATATTATTGATACAGAAGAACATACGGCTCAGCTTTCGCACAAAGACCAGAGAGATGACTTATGGAGTAAAACGGAGCAGTACGAACTTCGTTTTCAAGATATGATCCAAGATGGTGAAACACCTGTAGATATTCTCAGCAGCACAACAACTATGGAGGTCGGTATTGATATCGGCTCACTTGTAGCTGTAGGATTAAGAAATATTCCACCAATGCGTGAAAATTATCAGCAAAGAGCCGGTCGTGCAGGTCGTCGTGGATCAAGTTTGTCCACAATAGTTACTTTCTGTGAAGATGGTCCCCATGATACTTTATACTTTAGTAATCCGGTTCCAATGTTCAGAGGCGATCCAAGGAAGCCCTGGATTGATATACACAGTGAAAAGCTGCTGCAGCGTCATATTGGAATGATAATGCTGCAAGAATACCTTAGTCAAAAATGTATGAGTCTTGATACAATTCCGGCGGCAACATTTTTAGAAAATGATACAGATATATTCCATAACTATCTAAAAGAGTATGATTTCAATAGTATCAAGCATTTGCTCCCGTCAAAAACACAGTTCAAATATAAATCTTTTGTTACTGAGCTGAGTATAGCATTAAAAGCATTAGCTCAAAAATGTGCTGACCATCCGGAACTATTCGGAGTAACTGAAGAAGCCAAAGAAAAAGATAAAAAAAGCCTATTGGATGCATTATATGAAGAAGGTATAATTCCAACGTATTCATTTCCAAAAAATGTTGTAAGCACTTACATTTCAGATATGTATGGAAAAATCAAATATGAAGTAGATCGTGGACTCGATGTTGCAATTGGAGAATATGCTCCGGGAAGATCAATTGTTGTAGATAAACAAACTTATCAGATCGGAGGGTTGTTTTTCCCGGGAAGTGAACGCCGTCATGGACAATCACAGACTCCGGCAAGGGCATATATCGAAGATCCAAACTACGTCAAACAAATTATTTCATGTGGTGAGTGTGGCTGGTTTGGATTAAAAGAAGAGGAAACTAAAAAATGTCCGTTCTGTGGTAATAAAGATCTGCAGATTGGTCGTGAAATGTTACGACCTTGGGGATTTGCTCCAAAAAATGCAGAAGCTATACCTGAGGCTCAACTATCCGAAGAATACACAGCGGTTCAACAACCTTTATACTCTACTCTTCCCGATGCCGAAGAAATGAAATCTGTTGATAATTGTCAAAATATCAGAATCGCCTCAAGAACCAATCAACGCATTATTATGATCAACAAAGGAATTAACGATAAAGGTTTTATGGTTTGCAAAGATTGTGGTGCAGCTATGCCCGGTGATGATCCGAAGGTGCTGAAAGAAACAGGCAGACCATATAAATCAAAATATGCCCGTAATAGATGCAAACACTCATCTACAATAAACATCAACTTGGGTTATGATTTTGTCACTGATATGTTAGTTCTCGAATTTACTCTTGATAACAACATTATTGATTCACAGAGCAAAGACAACCTATGGTTAAATAGGGCGGCACAATCTCTGGCGGAAGCATTGCGCCTATCAGCAAGCCGTAAACTGGATGTTGAATTTTCAGAACTTATTACCGGATATCGTTACAGAAAAGGACCGGAATCATCATATGTTGACATATACTTGTATGACAGTTTGTCAAGTGGTGCAGGATATGCTGTCAGCGTTGCTGAATACATAGATGAACTGCTGATTGACATAACAAATATGCTTGGTTCATGTAACTGTGAATCAGCATGTTCAAAATGCTTAAAACATTATCGTAATCAATTTGTTCATGGAGCACTTGATCGTTTTGCAGCACTTGATCTTTTGAATTGGGGGGTAAAAGGTGAAATTGCAAAACCAATTAGCCCTGAAATTCAAAAAGAAATGATGTCAGGTTTTTCAAACATTCTTAGCGAGGCCGGATATAGTTTGTATTATGAAAACGAAATACGAATCAAAAAGAATGAAAAAATTAAAAAAGTTGTTATCTATCCTTCAATGTGGGTAGAACCAACAGAAAAAGATACTATTTTCATTAGTGACGCTTATGTAAAATATGCAAAACCCTATGCAGTACAAAAAATACTGGATAGTTTTTGATGACAGATAATTCACAACACAATTTATCTCTTTATAAAGATAAACCGCCAGATATTAGGTCGGTAGTCATATAGAAGTTTTCAACAACTATTATGTAAAGGCCTATATAGCAGGCTATGAAACGCAACAGGCAGATACTACAATACGAGGTATCTGCCTGATTTTTTTGCAAACCTCAAAATGTGCAAATACAATAAAAAATGTGCATTCAAGATGTGCATCAACTTATTATATGTGTGCATTGTTAATGTGAATAATGTTTCACATAATGTGCAACAAATTAAAAGCTATTGACTGCACAATTCTTATGTGCTATAATACAATTACAGAAAGACGATAACTAAAGCCCGCATAACCCGAATCGTTTTTAACCTGTAAAGGAGGAATTGAGATGTTGAACGAAAAGAGAATAAACGAGATTATTTCCCAAATCACTGCTTTTTCCAAAGGCTCCTGCACAAAAAGCGAGTTTCTGCCTGAACTGCTGAAACTCCAAAAAGAGCTAATTGAGCTTACCTTCAACACTGAACATGCTGAGAATGGTGATCTTCGACTATGGGACGTAGAGAGGCATCTCCGCAAGATGAACGAGGTGCGTGGTCATGTAGCTGATAATGAACTTGCAAATTTCGTTCAAGGCAGCAAGGTAGTATGCAACAGCATTAGTGCAGAGTTTTCAGGAAATGCCGGCGAACAAAAAGTGTTCAGAGCGTTGGAAAACCTCAGCTGTCAGAATGGTGTGCTTCACAATGTGGAACTTGAGTTTGACGGCAGACGTACTGAAATAGATGCTATCGTGTTTACTAACCACGCTATCTTTATCATCGAGATCAAGAACAGTAAGAAGGACATCTTCATTGACGAGGACGGAGAGTTTTACAGAACAGGTCATTCGATGCACCATGACTGCAATATTGCAGATAAAATGGACGAACGTGAGGCTCTGCTCCGCAAGGCTCTTGAAAGAGTCGGAATGGACTATCTGAAAATCTTTAAGATTGTGACGTTCACTAATCCACGTATTGATGTTGAAAATAAGTATCACTACATCAAAGTATGCGGAAGCAACTACCTCCCCTCATTTATTGATAAGTTTACAAGCAACCAGTGGTATACATACGAGGATATCTGTACAATGATGGCGGCAGTCAATGAAGTGAAATGTCCTGAAGAATACCAAATGTCTATCGACATGAATGATTACAAGAGAGATTTTGCGATACTCATAGCTAAACTTGAATCCTCCGAAGAAACCAATAATGAGCCTGAGCGCATTGAAATAGAGATTCAAGAAACTGAAAGATCTTTCGAAATTAATACCAAGACCAATAAGCAAAAGCAAGTAAAACGTAAATACGGAAAGGGTATGGTGGCTACGGCAGTCGGTGTAACGCTGATAAATGTAACTTTCCTCGTCGTCGGCAAACTGCTTAGAAAGTGAGGTTTACTATGGAAAATGTTACAAAGGGTATGCTCATAATACTGATTTTTCTCTATATTATTTCCCCCATTGACGTTTGTCCGGGTTCTCCTGTGGACGATATAATTGTTCTGCTGCTCGGTATCGCAGCTAATAAGAATCGAGGTAATGTTGATTGAAGTACGTACTTTACGGATTGCCATGTGCGGGAAAAACAACTTTGCTGAGTGAGTTGACTATCCCTGTTATACACGGCAGTACGGAACTAAACAGAATGGCATCGGGAAGATTTTCAGATCTTCCCGATGGTGAAAAAGCTGAACTTCGTATCAGATATGCTGAACAGCTCTCTGAAAGGGATGACAGCTTTATCTCGGACGGACACTATTCTTTCATCGATGATGTAGTCTTTACCGAAGCTGACGGAAATCTGTATGATGTATTCTTGTATCTTTATTGTAAGCCGGAGGCGATAGCTGAACGTCTTAAATGCTCTCCGAAGAACAGCCGATTTTCCGCACTATCATTAGAACATATTCGCAAATGGCAGGAATATGAGATAGAGAGTCTGCGAAATGAATGCCACATGCGAAACAAGGATTTCTATGTATTCCATGACATAACATCAGCGGATTTTCAGAAGGTCATAGACAAAATTGAAAAGGGATATAGCTCTTTCCGTATCGCAAGGGATATTGCAGATAAGATAATGAGCATTTACCCTGATCCTTGTGAGCTTCATATCTGTGACGGTGACAAGACGATAATCGAACAGGATTCTTTCAGAGTATGTACTGACAACTATGTTACACACGTTTTCGATGGAAACTTCTATACGGGATATCAATCAATGCTGTTTAGTGAAGAAACTGCAAGCCTGGATTATGATATAGAAAAACTCTCCGCGATTCAGCTTAATAAGGAAGTATACAGCCGAATAGCAGATAAAAACTATGTCATTCTTTCATCAGGGATCACTAAGCTGTGGGATATACTATCGGTTCAGCTCGGTCTGAAAAATGTTATAGCAGATACGATGATTTCCGCCGATACAAAGTATTTCGTAGTTAAGCTGCTCCAGAACAAAGGATATTCCATAACCGCTTACGGTGACAGCAAGAATGATTACTATATGCTCAAACAAGCTGACAAGAGCTATCTCTATATAGGCTCATATCTCAGCCGTTCTCTCAGAAACACCGATTTATCGAGTATCGGATTGCTATATGATAAATCTCCATATATTCTTGCAGATGTTTGTAATGCCGTGTCAGCAGCTATCGCAATATGCAAGTCGAATTCAGGTATCAATGGTTCAAGACTTGCTGATGCACATATCAGGCTCGGAAGAATTCTCGGAGAAACAATGCGTGGAATTGTACCAAACGTTAATAGTGCTGTTATAGTTCTTGAACGTGGCGGAAGGTTTTTTGGTGACGGAGTATATACCGGATTCGGTGGTGATTTTTTCAGCTTTGATCCGAAAAAAGACAAAATTCCGGATATTCATCATAGTGTTGCGATTATTGTTGACAGTGTAATCAACACTGGAAAAACTATACTCAGCACGATAGACAAGCTTCGAGAGAGTACGCCTGATACCGAGATCATAATTGCAGCTAATGTAATTCAGAATAAAGCATTAGAGCTTTTGAAGAAATATAAAGTGTTTACTGTCAGAACTTCTGAAAACACTTTCGTTGGCAGCAGGCAGTCAATGCAAAAGAACGGAAAGGGTCCGGATACGGCTGATAGGCTGTTTAATTATATAGACTGATTTGAAACGACTAACATAGCTTGCATTCATGGATAACCGGGTAATATAAAACATAGAAAGGTTGGAATCTAAATGGATAATAATGGGGCATCTTTAATTGGTATGCATATGAAACGTATCAGAATTGACAACAAGCTTACACAACAGCAGGTTTGTGACAAGTGGCCACGCTCGAATGGCAGCACTGTTGCAGCAATTGACAGGACAGTTTATGCAAAATATGAGAGTGGCAAATTAACTCCAAGTGATGAGCGAATAGAACAGTTTGCTTCTATCTTTGATATAAATCCCGATGAACTAAAACGTTTATATCAAAGCACTGCAATTGTAATTCCTGATACGTCTGCATTGTTAAATAATAGTATGCTGCTTGAAATGCTTATGGAAGACTTTGATCAGGTCGTTATTGCATCAACAGTACAGCTTGAACTCAGCGGCATGAAAAATGCCAATGGTGATTTGTCGAATGAAAAAAAGATAAATAAGAAGAAAGCTTCACAAATCATTGGAAAAATCAACGAACTGTTTGAACAACAGGACATACAGCTGGAAGAAGATAAAAAATATAAGATCAGGATTCGTAAGGAAGACAGTGAGTCTGACGAACTGAGCGGTGACAGCAGAATTTCCATAAATGACAGAAAACTTATAGCTTTAGCCCAGAAACTGGCTAAGAAAACCTCCCGCAAAGTCTTTATATTGCATTATGATAAGGATATTCCCTTCTTTTCTGATGACACTATCAGTAATATCAAGCTAAATGATTATATGGCAAAAAGGTATTCTACACCTGCCGGTTATCAGACTATCCTTGATTTTGACGAAGAGTATGATCGTATCGAGCAATACGAAAAACTTTTTGATAATCTTGATAAAAATTCAATAAATACCTATCTGCCTAATGGAATGACCTTGCTCATCAGTTGCATTAATTGCAACACTCCAGATAATATCGAGAGGAGAGGAGGCCGAATAATACCGGAACGACTCATTAAGGATAAGGTACGGTTCCTTATAAAACACGGAGCTGATCTGGATAAAACGGATACTAACAGATATTGTCACACGCCGTTAGAACACTGCATTTCGCTTAACTATAAAGAACATGGACGATATCCCTTTGAGCTTTTTAAAATGCTAATAGAAGCTGGTGCAGATTATAATAAAGGCTCTGTTGACGAGACAAAGCTACGTGATTTACGGATAAGCGAAAAGAACGAGGGAAACACACCCTTGATGAAGGCTTGTTGGGAAGGTAAAAAGATATTTGTTCACGAATTGCTGAAAATGCCTGATCTGTCAATTAACCAGCAGGACTGCAATGGCTTTACTGCTCTGATAAAGTGTGCTGTTCAAAGATATAACCGAAAGAAGAAAGGTATTCCCTGCAATTATTATGAGGAGTTATATCAGCTTCTCATACAAAACGGAGCAGATACACGAATTCGTGACAGGAATAATAGGACAGCGCAGGACTGGTGGAATATGGGCGATTCGCTCATTAATGAGGAGGAATAGGAATGATAACCCGTGCCTGTATCAGCATAAACAACAGCTGTAACCTGAACTGTGCATATTGCCATTTCCATACCCCTGGTAAAGCCGAATTCCTTGCTGATGGCTATATGGATATATATAAGATACTGGACAATATCAAGTCCCATATCGACAAGTACAGTATAAAGGTTTTTAAGCTCGGATTTGTCGGCAATGGAGAACCGCTTCTTGATTACGAAGCTCTGAAAGGATATATCGAGCACATTTCCGATTATCTTTCAGACGGAAGAATTGCTGCCTATACTATAACAAACGGCACTCTTATCACAGAGGAGATGCTCGGTTTCTTTAAAGTTCATAAAGTCAATGTAGGGTTCTCCATAGACGGAATTCCCGAAATACATAACAAATGGCGCTGTGGCACTCATAATAAGGTCATGAATGCTATTGAACTGTATCATTCGGTAAATAGCTGCTATCCTTCGATGAATTGTACTGTCTGCAAAGATACACTTGACAGAGTCGATGATACTATAGCTTTCTTTGAGCCATTTGGTAGCCGGATCACATTTTCTCGTATGATTGGTAATGGTGGTGTCTCTTTGAACGAATTTCACAATTTCATCTCTAAAGCTCAGGAAAAGCTTAATGTCCGTACCGGAGGTTATGACTGCACAATGTACGGCGGAATGTGCGGTGCAGGTATAAACAATATCTTCTATGCCAACGGCAATGTCTACTTATGCGGAAACTGCGTTGATCTGCCGGTCATTGCTAATTCTGCTGTTCTGCTTGATAACATTGACCCTGATCTCCCTTTGTTTGACAGAAAACAATGCTATAGGGAAATTCAACAATTATAGTTCATAAAGCAATCAAAAAATGATGACAAATAAGGAGGTTATTATCATGATAATTTACACTACGCAAGAATATAAAGGCTATGGTAAACAGAATTACTACTGGTATGAATATCGTCTTGAAAGCGATGAAGTAGTCAAATACAAGTGTCATAGGCAAAAATTATTTGACGGTCACGAAAACAATTGGGAGACCGGTGAGAGCGTAGTAGAAACATGGACAACCGATGATCCTAATATGCCAGATTGGTTACATCAATATCTATGATTTTTTCCAGACACTGAATAAGACTGCGAGGGCATAAGTTTGAAAAGTTAAGAACTCACCCTTGACAAGTATGTCGGCTGATAGGGGTATGTAACTACACACTAAAGCACCTCAATTTGCTTATCAAATCTGCTGAACAGTTAATCGCAAACGGTGTATATTTCAAAATTGTGACGAAGAATAATGACAGCAAGTATTACAATTATTGATGAGGATAATTGTGTGCTGAGAATTGAAGATGAAGTGCTGGCAGGTGAACTTACAAATCAGCTTGAATAATTTATCCCCGAGTATTGAAATGGGCGGGAATATGTGGTATAATAATGATAATAACATCGGAATAATTTCGGGAGACCTGCAAATAAAAGTCAAGCCCTCAAAGAATGAATTTACAGATAATTCATAAGTTAAAAAAGGGCATGACAAAAAGACTGCATTTAAAAAGTTTTTTAAAGCAGTCAGAGAAATATCATATAGTTTTATGACAGTGTGGTTAAGACAAAGCCTGCATAACTCGAGCGTAGTAAATACGCAGGAACTTGTGTGCGGCGGCGATCATATAGACCTTGTAAGGTTTGCCCTCTAAACGCTTCTTATCAAGGAATTGATAGACAGGCTCTTCGACAGGCTGCCTTTGAAGATAGATCTGCATAATTTGGAAAACTGTTTTTCTGAGTGCAGGAGAACCACGCTTGGAAATACTTCTTGATTTTGTATCAACCTTTCCCGATTGATATGGAGGCGGATCAATACCGGCTAACGCAGTGATCGACTTGGAACGTTCAAGGCGTCTGACATCGCCAATCTCTGCAATGAGCTGAGAGCAGAACACTTTCCCAACTCCATACAGGCTCATAACAGTCTCGTATTCGGGAAGCTGAGAAGAAAGTTTATCCATTTCATTGCGGAGCGTGCTGAGTGTTTCAAGAGTGGAATTGAGCAACCTTGCGGATTCTGTGATGATTTTCAAAACGGAATCCGTCATAGGCAGAGAACTTACCTGTGTTCTTGAATAAGAGTGAATTTCAGAAGCTTTTTCTTCGCTGTAATTGTAATGATTTTTCTTGCACCAGCCTTGATATTTGCATTTAAAAGCAGATAAAGAAAGCTTTGCAACAGAATCAATATGAGGGAACTTAATCACGAAATTAACCCATTTTTCGTGACCGTCTGATTCTCTGCGAGGAGATGAAAACAATGTATTGGCATTAGGAAAGCAAGAATCAAGCAGGGCGATCAAACTGTTTTTCTGCATGATAAGAAGCTTGGTGTACTGAATATATTGCCTGTTCATGACCTTAAGTGTTTTGCGAATATCATCGGCGGGTATGTATTCACGAAGATCAAGCCATTTGTCAAGAGCAAAGGAAGCAATTTTAAGAGCGTCTTTTTTATCAGTCTTGACCTTTCTTACACGGTTTCCGCCATAGTCATCTATCAACAGAGGATTGACTACGGAGACAAATATACCCTCGTTATGGAGAACGTTTGCAATGGGTTCATAATACGTTCCTGTGTATTCCATAACGACTTTTGTTTCACCTGACAGTGATTTGATGAAGTTGGCAAGCTTTTTAAGGTCACTGTCAGTGTGAAGCACATCAAAAGGTTCAGCTATGACAACTCCAAAGGGCTGAATAACAGCAACTGTACTTTTTCCTTTGGATACATCAATACCTACTGCGTTCATAAATATCTCTCCTGATAATAGAATTTGTGATCGATAAATCCATACTTTACTCATTACTTATTCTGTCTACTGAGTGATGCGAGCGCATAATGGTTGGCTCTACCTGCAAAAACGAATGCTGTAATGAAAGCATGGATAACAGTCTCACGAACGGGCGTGGTGTCCCAAGGTGTGAATCGTTAGTCCAATCACTGCTTTCATTATAGCTTATGTAACAAGTACGTGTAAACCATGCCTGGCTTGTCATGGATTTAACGTCTAAATTTATTATAGTAGGTGTGAAAATGGGAATATACCTTAACCCCGGCAACGATCTTTTCAGACAGGCAGTAAACTCAAAAATATATGTGGATAAAACAATGCTGATAGAAGCCACAAACAACTTATTGGATACATCCGATAAACACATCTGCATTAGCCGCCCTCGCCGCTTCGGTAAATCAATGGCTGCAAATATGCTCTTAGCATATTACAGCAGAGATTGTGATTCAAGAGATCTTTTCAGCAAACTAAAAATTTCAAAGTCTGACAGCTTTGAAAAACACCTTAACAAGTATAACGTTTTTCGTTTTGATATAAGAGGTTTTGCTTCAAAATCCGACAATATCAAATTGATGATAGACAAGCTTGAAAAATCAATTATTCGTGACCTTAAACGTGAATATGCGGAGCTTGACTTACCCGATGATTATACCTCTGATGAAATGCTGCTTGAAATTTATCAAACAACAGGCATACCCTTTGTTTTTATAATTGACGAATGGGACTGTATTTTCAGAATTTATAGGAATGATTCTGAAGGACAGCAGCTGTATCTTAATTATCTCCGGACTTTGCTCAAGGAGCAGCCATATGTGGCACTTGACTATGCAACGGGCATTCTTCCCGTAAAAAAATACGGCGAGCATTCCGCTCTCAATATGTATTCGGAATATTCAATGGCTAATCAGGCAATGTTTGCGGAGTACACAGGATTTACTCCCGATGATGTTGCCTATCTTTGCAAAAAATATGATATGCCTCTTGAAAAAATGGCACAGTGGTATGATGGATATAAAGTGGGCAGCTATGATATTTACAATCCTCAATCTGTTGTAAGAGCGGTTACCAACCGCATTTTTGACAGCTATTGGACAAAAACTGAAACCTTTGAAGCCCTGCAAATGTATATCAAAATAGATATGGACGGACTGCGTCAGTCGGTTATCAGAATGATCGCAGGAGAGCATATTCCCGTAAATACGGGTAAATTTCAGAATGATATGGTATCGCTTTATTCCGCTGATGATGTACTGACACTTCTTATCCATCTCGGCTACCTCACATACGATTTTGATACAAAAACCGCATGGATACCCAATAAAGAGGTTCAGCAGGAGTTTATCAACTGCATAGAGGACGGCGGATGGGAAGAGGTCATGAACTCGCTTCGTCAGTCAGACGAACTGCTTACTGCTACCCTTGCCTGCGATGCTGATAAGGTTTCCGAGATACTTGAAGAAGTGCACAGAAAAAACACTTCAATTATTGCTTACAACAATGAAATGTCCCTGTCGGTAACTCTTTCACTTGCCTATTATTCGGCAAGAAACAGCTACGAGATTTTCAGAGAGCTGCCAAGCGGAAAAGGCTTTGCCGATCTCACATTCATTCCACGCAAGGGCGTTGATTCACCTGCAATGGTTATTGAGCTGAAATACAACAAAACCGCTTCAAACGCACTGGAGCAGATAAAAGAAAAGCATTAT
>JAGAJY010000017.1 GCA_017848125.1 Oscillospiraceae bacterium | reverse complement strand
TGACGCTTTTGGTGACTGGCTTTATTTCAGGCTGATATTTGAAAATGCAGGTGCTTTCATTTCCGCTGCTTTTGGAAACAGGCAAAAGCTTGACAGCCTGCTGGACAGACTGTTTTATGATTTTAATGCGTAATTCGTAATTCGTAATGAGTAATTATTTTTGATGTGTAATACAAATTGTATTTTATCTGTGCTGTTTTACTATTTGTAATAGCCTTGTGCATTAAAAAATTATCAATTCGCAATTTAATCAATTACGCATTACGCATTACAAATTATTCACACGTTACCGAGCCGCCAATTAAAGCGGTTGGGATAACTAACATAACGGTTGGGTGCAGGCTCAGCCTGCACGAATTAAAAAGCAAGCATTCTGCCGAAAAGACGGCAGAACGCTTGCTTTTTTACAGACATATTGCTGTTCTTGCTTTGTTTACTATGGTTTTGTCGTTTTCATAGGTGAGCATTGTTACTGCGTGACCTATATCTACCCAGCGTATTTCCGCTATTTCGTCCTCCTGTGGGGTGTAATCATAGCTCTTGGCTTTGGCTATGAAATATACCACTACCTTCTGGGTGTCCTTTCTGGGAAAATAGGTGACGCTCTCTCTGAATGTGGGGTCGAGCAGGACATCAAGCCCTGTTTCCTCCTTTATTTCCCTGAGAGCCGTTTCCGTTTCGCTTTCGCCCTGCTCCATATGCCCCTTGGGAAAGGACCAATGTCCGCTGTTTATATGCTTTATCAGCAGTATTTCCGTATTGCCGTGATACTTGCGGTAAACTATTGCTCCGCAGGATTTTTCAAAGGTCATAATACTTTACGCACTTCCTTTCGGATAAAGATAGTATGTTTAGTATAATTATAACATAAAAAAATCCTTTTGTCTGCACTTTTTATAAAAAAATACAAAAAATTTTGAAAAGATATAAAAATGGGGGCTGTAATTCTATGATACAGTCCCCATTTGGTGAGCATTATTCGCTTTCTTCGGCTGATTCGTTTTCGGATTCAGCTTCATCTGCGGCTTCAGTTTCCGCTTCCGATTCAGTTGAATCACTTTCATCGGAGGTATCCTCGGAAGAAGTTTCTTCCGCTCCCTCAGATTCAGCCTTTTCCTCGGCAAGCTTGTCGCTGAGCTTTCCGAGCTTCTCCTTTGCGTCCTCAATTGTATTGAAGATGGGATATTCGATAGAGAAGTAGGTATAGCTCCAGCTGCCGTCGGCAATGTCGTAAACAAGCTGTCCGTTTTCTTCTGCAAGATTGTCAAGCTCGTCGAAATAAACCTCGCCGTTTATTATCATCTTTGTTCCGCTCCACTCACAGTCGAACTCTGTGGGCTTGGGAGCTTGCTTTACAAGCTTCTTGATAGTGGAATCCATCTTTATAAAGCCCTTGTCAAGGTCAAGAGTATTGGGCTGGACATATACACAGAGCTTTCCTGTGGATTTGTTTTCCACGTCAAGGATATAATATCTGAACGCTCCCGAGGGAGAAACTCCCTGTTCTATAAGGGTGTCCACAGTAGTGACACGGAACACGTTCATTACAAGGAAGAAGGCTATTCCGCCGAGGATATACATCAGCAGGAATATGGTGCCGAATATGGTTTTCGCCGTTTCGTTCATATGGCAGCAGAAGAAGCCGAAAAGGGTAACTACTGCCGCAGGAAGAAGCAATGGCCAGTTTCCCCAGTCAAGAAGAAGCAGGGGGAAGAACAGCAGCATATTCACCATTCCGTATATGCAGGTGAGGGGGGAGCGCCTTGTGTAGAGAAACAGCAGGCACATTACTGCTGAGAAAATTGAGCCGACTATGGCAAATTCCTTCTGATTGACATACTCGATCTCATAGAAAAAAACGTGATAGTCAAAATAGGCAAGAACTATGGAATAGGCAACGCCCAGAATACTTACGGCAAACCTGAACCATTTGTTCGTTACCACGGTCATAAATTTGTTCATATACATTTACTCCGTTCGGTTATTTTTAGGGATCCTTTTCATTACATATGTATTATAGCAGAAAAATCTGTATATTGCAATGACAATATGATTACAATTCGGAGTAAATGCGGTATCAATCTATTGCGCCCCAGGCGGTATTTCTGAGCCTTCTTGTAAATTCGGTGCAGCCTGTGTATGCCTGCTGGACAAAATACATAAATGCTGCTTCGTTTTCGGGGTCTATGCAGAAATAGCAGCCCAGCATTCCGTCCCAGCCATATTCGCCCTTGTTTCCGTTTGTGCCAGCCGCAACAGGGTCGTGGAGTATTCTCATAAAATTGCCGTAATTCTGACCAAGCATACTGTCCCATTCGATGCCGCTTCTCTGAGCGTCTGTCAGTCCGCCTGTGGTCATTAGACCTACGGTTTTTCTGCCCAGTATGCGCACACCGTTATATGAGCCTCTGCCCAGAAGCATTTTCACGAATTTTGAATAATCCTCTATGGTGGATACAAGTCCCGCTCCGCCCGATTCAAAGGCAGGAGGCTTTTTATAATCTGTTATGCACAGGTCGTAGTTGGTGTAATGCACATTGCCCTGTTCGGTATGGACGTAGGGCTTTGCAAGGCGTGAATACTTTTCCTCGGGGACATAAAAGCCTGTGTCCTTCATTCCCAGAGGGTCGAATATCTCCTTTTTGAGAAACTCGCTGTATTTCATTCCGCTGACGGTTTCTATAACTGCCGCCATTATATCTGCGGAAGCGCCGTATTCCCATTTTGCTCCGGGAGTAAAGGCAAGGGGGATCTTTCCCATTTCAAGGGCAAACTCCCTTGTGGAAAGCTGGGGTGCGTTCTTTTTCCATGCGTCGTGCTGACTTCCCCAAAGCTCGCCCATCTTCATTCCCGCAGGAGTTCCGCCGGGATAGGTGATACCCGAGGTCATTGTGAGAAGGTCGCTGAGGGTTATATCCCTGTCGGCAGGACGCAGACCGTTTTCATCAAGCACCTGCGGATTCTCAAAGGTGGGGAGAAACCATTTAAGGGGGTATCTCAGCTCGATTTTTCCTCTTTCAAGAAGTATCATTGCTGCTGCTGCGGTTATGGGCTTTGTGAGGGAGAACAGGCGGAAGATATTGCTTTCCGTCATTTTTTCCCCTGTTTCACGGTCAGAATAGCCATAGCTTTTCTGAAACACTGTTTCACTTTTGCGGATAACGGCGGCGATTCCTCCCATTATGCGTTTTTCCTCAACAGCACTGCTCATAAGGCTGTCGAGATATTTCAGATGCTCGTACATTTATTATTTCACTCCCTGTTAAAAAAGAGCGGAAATGAGTTCCGCTCTTTATAAATTTATGTGTGATTATCTTTCGATTACCTGCTCTCTGTCAGGACCTACGCCTACCATACTGATAGGACAGTCGCAAAGCTCCTCAAGACGAGCGATATACTTGCGGCAGATCTCGGGAAGCTCATCGAAGCTGCGGCAGCCCGAAATATCCTCGGTGAAGCCTGGGAACTCCTCATAAACAGGCTCACAGCCCTCAAGTCCCTCAAGGGTGGGAGGGAAGTCCTTGACCTGTGTGCCGTCGGGCTTCTTGTATGCTACGCATATTTTAAGGGTATCAAGTCCTGCAAGGGTATCAAGCTTGTTGATCACCAGAGAGGAAAGTCCGTTTACTCTTACTGCGTGACGGACGATAACAGAGTCGAACCAGCCTGTTCTTCTGGGTCTGCCTGTGATAGTTCCGAACTCGCCGCCCTTATTGCGGATATAATCGCCTGTTTCATCATTAAGCTCGGTGGGGAAAGGACCCTTTCCTACTCTTGTGGTATATGCCTTGGCTACGCCGTATATGCCGTCGATAACCATAGGTCCTACGCCTGAGCCGATGCACACGCCTGCGGACAGGGGGTGAGAGGAGGTAACGTAGGGATATGTTCCGAAGTCGATGTCAAGAAGGGTTGCCTGTGCGCCCTCGAAAAGAATGGTCTTACCTGCCTTCTTAGCCTCATAGGTAAGAACGGAAACGTCGTCCATATAGCGTGCAAGGCGCTGACCATAGCCGATATATTCCTCGATAACTGCGTCAAGGTCGATAGCGTCGCCGCCGTAAACGCCTGTGATGATAGCGTTTTTCAGCTCGCCCACGCTTCTTGCCTTTTCTCTGAATATCTCGGGGTGAACAAGGTCATAGAAACGCAGACCGCTTCTTTCGTATTTATCCATATATGTAGGACCGATACCTCTGTGAGTGGTGCCGATGTCCTTATTTCCTCTGAACTTCTCGGAAAGTCCGTCGAGAGCGATATGCCAAGGCATAATGATATGGGCTCTGGGGTCGATCTTCATATTGTCAAAGGAAATTCCTCTTGCGGAAAGGGAATCTATCTCGCCCAGCAGATCCTTGGGGTCAAGAACTACGCCTGCGCCGATAAGGCAGAGGGTATCCTTATAAAGTATTCCCGAGGGGATAAGGTGCAGCTTGTAGGTCTCGCCGCCGCTTGCTACTGTATGACCTGCGTTGTTTCCGCCCTGTGAACGTACTACAACATCGGCACGGGAAGCAAGTATATCAATTACCTTGCCCTTGCCCTCGTCGCCCCACTGGGTACCGATTACGATATTTGCAGACATTTCTTATATTCCTCATTTCAATGAAATTTTATTGTTTTCGGCTTATAACCGCATTACAGTAATATTATAGCAGACTTTTATTTATATGTCAATAATTACTGCACTTTACTTTTTACGAATTTCTGCATATTCAGCTGTTTCCTGATAAGATAGCGTTTATCTGCTCATCTGTCATGCCGAAAGCTTTCATCTGCGAAACGATAAGGGCTTTTCCCTTTTCAAGCCCTATCGCTTCGCCTTTTTCAAGCCCTATTGCTTCGCCCTCGGCTATACCCTCGGCTTTTGCATTCTTCAGTGCGGAGGCTTCATCATGCATTGCCTTTTCTCTAATGCGGGCAAGCTCTCTTATTCTTGTGTCCTCGCTCATATCATAGATTATTCTTACCGCTTTCTGCATTATAGGAACATTGGTCTGATTCAGCATTTCAAACTCCTCCTCACTGTCGGCGTTTATAAACTGTAACCACAGTTCACGGTTATTATTCGGATCAGGCTTTCTGTTTACCTTTTTCAGCTCAAAGAAATGTATGCTGAATTTGTCGGAAAATACCTCGTCCGTTCCTTTTATCATTGCCGCTACCTCGGTATGATAATCCTCGCCCGAAAACATATTGAAATTGATTATATTTATGGTTATGGTCTGTTTCAGCTCGCTGTAATCCTCGCCGCTTTTCAGCTCCGACGAATACAGCTTTGCCCAATAGAAAAGCGTTCTGTCCCGATAATCAGGATCGTTTTTCATCTGTATCTCCACATTTACAAGACTGCCATCTACGTTCAGGCTCAGGTCAAGTCTGCTGAACTTCCCGTCATAATCATCGGGAGGAAGCTCGGAATTTCTGATCTGTATCTCCTTTATGCTTTCCTGCGGAATATCAAGCATTCCTGCCACAAAGGAATGAAGCATATCCTTATTATCGGTAAAAAACTTCTTGAATATTATATCAAGCTTTGCCGAAATCACATTGCGTGCCATATTATCCCCTCCCTGTATTCGCTAACTACAGTATATCATATTTTTTCAGGCTTTGCAACAGATTATACTTTTCTTTTCCGAAAATGCCAATGCCTGTCTTTTTTTTAAGCTGTCTGCATATATATTGAATATATGAAACATCTTGATAGGAGTGCATTGATCATGAACAGAGAATATTCAGACGGACGTGAACGCAGAAGAAGCAAGGGTAAGGGGCTGTTTATAGCTATTCTTCTTATCATTCTCGGGGGACTCGCCCTTTTTGTTTTCACCGCAAAGGACAAGGCTGAAAACGAAAAGCGCTTTACCTTTGAATGTAATGCGGAAAGAGTGGAATTTCTCAATTCCTTCGGGCTTATTGTTGAGCCTGAGCCCGAAACCGAGGACATTCTTATCCCTGCGGAATTTACCCCCTCTTACACGGAATACAATGAATTGCAGAAGGCTCAGGGCTTTGACCTGCTCCCTTATTCGGGCAAGGACGTTACTCTTTACCGCTACCGTATTCTCAATTATCCCGATATTCCCGAGAATATCACGGTGAATCTCCTGTTTGACGACCACCTGCTTATCGGGGCGGACATTACCTTCAACGACGCCGAAAAGGGCTTCACCAAGCCTCTTATTGCGGAGACTATGCAGTCGTCGCTGAATCTTGATGTGAAATAACGAAAACGGGAGCTGTCCTTTCACAGCTCCCGTTTTATTTCGTATATTCGTCATTCTGTCGGGTTTTCTTCACGCTTTCCGCAAAGATATTTCTCGGTGACTGCGTATGCACCAAATCCTGCGGCTATGCCAAGTACCGCTCCCGCAAGAACGTCCGTTGGAAAATGCACGCAGAAATACAGTCTCGAAAAGGCTATTATCACAGCAGCAGGCACGGCTATCATTGCTGCTTTTTTGCTGTACCTCCATATTACCGTGGCTGACACAACAGAGGAAAAGGTATGCCCTGAGGGGAAGGAATAGCCCGAGGGATATGGTATCAGCGTTTGCAGAGACGGGTCGGCAATGAACGGTCTGTCACGGGCTATGAGAGGCTTTAATCCCAGATTTCCCAGAAGCAGACATATTACAAGACCTATCGCCATTGCGATACCCAGCTTTCTGTGCCGCTTTGAGAAAAGCATAGCAAGGGCTATGGCTATCCAAACCGCACCGCCGTTTCCTGCATAGGTGAATACAGCCATTACCGCTGTAAGCACGTCGCTGCGCAGATTCTCGACTATCAGGTAAAGTATGGAGAAATCCAGTTCATATATCGTTTCAACCATTCATTAACCCCTTGATAAAATCGGCAAGCTCCTCTGCCATCTCCTTCTGCTCCTGATAACGGGGGTGTCCCGGAGTTGCAGCACCATTTCTTGCAAAAAGCTTGTGATATGCAGTCACTCCGCTTTCGTTAAGCTCGTTTACTATTTCATCTATTGCCTTATCCCACTCGGGGTCGTGCATAAGAACGGTTGTAAGGAATATGAGCTTTGACTTTTCGCCGTATTTCTTATAAATATCGGAAGCTATTGCCTTATAGCCTTCCTTCCACTTTTTCCTTGTTTCGGGGTCATAGATGTCAATATCGTCTGCATCGGTGATTCCGTTGTGCTTGTCGTTCTGTCCAAGCGCAAACACAACAAAATCAGGAGTGTAACGTGAGAAATCCCAGTCGGTTATTTCGCCGCCCTCGGGGAAATAGCACATTTTATCGTAAACGGATTCCATACCTATCATCTTGGGAGCGTGGAAATAGCCCGTATCATCAAATACGGCAATTCCGCCCTGAGCAATATTGTGAAGCTGTGCGCCCAGAAGTCTTGCGGTCTGCCATGTGTAGCTGAGATAGGAATTGTCATATGCGCTACCGTGAGAAGCAGGGTCGCTTCTGCCCACAAAATCATAGGCTTCGGTCACTTCGCCTGCGGAAACGCTGTCACCGTAAAATTCAAGCTTCAATGCAGGCTTTTCGGGAGCGCAGAGAAATTCTCCGTCGCAGGAAAAACTCTTGAACGCAAAGCTTATGCTTGCCGCCTGTCTTTTGTAAAGAACGAGGGTATGCTCGGTATCGGGCTCAAGAGAATTTGCCAGCTGCAGCCACACGTCCTTGCCGTTGTTTTCTGTGCTGAGAGGTATCTGACCCATTCTGCCGTCGATAACATAGCCAAGGGCAGTCGTTCCCCAGACAATATTCGCATTTATTACTGCGCTTATCTCCGTTCCCTTGAAACGCACCTCTGCTGAGGTCGAGGGAAAGTAAAAATATGCGCCGTCCTCTTTATGGTCGATTCTGCCGTAATAATTGATTCTTTCGTCGGTGTGTTTGATTTCCATAACATTCAGCTCCCTGTTATAATACATATTATTCAAATTATAACACACAGATTATGTCATTTCAAGCCGTTCAAGTAAATTTAAAAAAATAAAAGAAATAATATTTTATATTCGTCACAGGTATTGATATATTGGAAATGACAAATAGTGTATAATTATATTATAGAACAATTTCTATTTTTGAAAGGAGGCGGTGCTATGAAGAAGCGTATCCAGGTAAATCATCTGGGATATATGGCAGGTATGCCGAAAAACGCTGTGTGCAGAGTTACGGCAGGCGTTTTCTATCTCGTTGAGGCTTCTTCGGGAATCAGTGTTTATGCAGGCCGTCTCACTTGCCCTTTCTTCGACAGAGAGTCGGGGGACACTGTTAAGCTTGCCGATTTTTCCGATTTTAATGTATGCGGCTCTTATTTTATCCGTGCAGGCTACAGACGCTCGGACGTTTTTGAAATATCTCCCGAGCCTTACAAGTATGTAAGACAAACCGCTCTTGACGCTGTATTCGCAAGCCGATGCGGCTATGACCTTTCATCTGAGTCAAAGCGCTGCGGCGGTTATGCTCACAGGGAATGTCACACTGAACAGGCGGAAAGTCACTCCGATACATCAGGAGGTTGGCACACGGGGGCAGGCTACTCCAAGGAGCTTCGAAGCATTTGCCTTACAATAGCCGATATGCTCTATTCCCTTAAGCTTTTCGGAGAAAGCTTTTCCGATGAAGAAACAGCTCTTGTTACAGACGAATGCCGATGGGGACTTGAATGGATACTGAAAATGCAGGATATAAACGGCGGCGTTCACGAGGGTGTTTTCAGCTCCGAGGAGGATAACGGAGAGATACCGATGCCCGATGAACACACCGCTTCCTATGAGATAGGAAAACAGACCTGTTCGGCGGCTCTGCTGTTTACTGCAGCGGCGGCTCTGGGTGCTTCATTCTTCTCAGGCAAGGACAACAGCTTTGCCAAAAAGCTCAGACGTTCTGCCGAAAAGAGCTGGATAGCAGCTTTGCAGACAAAGGAATACGAACGCTATTGCAGCAGGCTGGGAAGCACCTCGGAAAGCGGCGATGAGCTTGATTCCATTGAAAGCGAATTTATGTGGGCTATGTGCGAAATGTATGCTCTGACAGGCGAGGAAAGCTTTGAAACAATGGTTAAGGAGAAATACATTCTTTCTTCCTTCTACGGCTTCGGCTACTCCTTCTGCGGCGGCTTTGCGGCACTTTCCTATCTTATGAACAGCCGCACAAAGGACCGCTCGGCAGAAGCCTTCATCAGAAAAAGGCTTACCGACAGAGCGGACAGAATGTGCATTGCCTGCAAATCAAGCGGCTACAGGACTGCAAGAAGTGCAGGCGGCGGCTACGGCTTCGGCAGTAATTTTGCGGTGCTTTCCGACTGTATGGATTTCATAACCGCTTATCTTATCAGCGGCAACAACGACTATCTTGAAGGTGCGGCTGACCAGTTCGGCTATATCTTCGGAAAAAATCCCATGGGTACTGCTTATATGACAGGCTGCGGAGAAGAATCCGTTCATCAGCCATATCATATGATGAGTATGGCGCTTGAAAACGAGCCGCCGCTGTCGGGTATGGTGGTAAGCGGCGCAAGCGTTGAACGAACAGACCAGTATTCCAAGTGGCATATTGAAAAGGGAACTCCCCCTGCAAAATGCTATGTTGACAGCGAACACAGCGTTTCAACAAATGAAGCTTCTGTTCATTTTTCCGCTCCCGTTATATTCATTTCCGCTTTCTTTGATAAGGTTGGAAGAAGCGCACTTAATGCGTAATATCAGAATTCAAAGGCTTCGCCGATTTTATTCGGCGAAGCTTCAGCGTGTCGAAAAAGAAAAACGCTGTTGTTACATTTGCACAAAACCACATAAAATTTGCTTCGTTCAAAACGTTCCACCGGAACGTTTTGAAGGGGAAGTAAGCTTAACCACCTTACAAGGGGAGGCGGTCTTGTTCGCCTCCCCTCGAAATGCTGTCGCATTTCTCACCCCTTGCTCCGTTATTTCACGGAAATAAGGGGATTTCGCTGTCT
>JAGAJY010000244.1 GCA_017848125.1 Oscillospiraceae bacterium | reverse complement strand
TTAGGCTTCATATCAAACTTTTTCATAGTACAAACGGCAGTCTGCTCACCCCTGCGCCATTTTGCGCACTCCAGCTTAAAACGCTCCACGTCAAAGGGGATGGGCTTTCTGCCTTTGTATTTGCCCTGCGCCTTGGCAATGGCAATGCCCTCCCGCTGGCGTTCAAGTATCATAGCCCTTTCAAACTCCGCAAGACCCGCAAACATTGTCAGCATAAGCTTGCCCTGAGGGGTGGAGGTGTCAAGCTGCTCTTTCAGGCTCACCAGCTGAACGCCCTTTGATGTAAGCTTATCCACAATGTTAAGCAGGTCGGAGGTGCTTCGGGCAAGGCGGCTGTATTCGGTTACTATGACCGTGTCACCCTCTCGGACATAATCAAGCATATTTTTCAGCTGCGGACGGTTGGCGTCCTTTCCGCTGCATTTGTCAAGAAATATCCTGTCGGTTTTCCGCTCCTCAAATGCGGCAAGCTGACGGGCTTCGTTCTGCTCATCGGTGGAAACTCTTGCATATCCGATTATTGCCATTTTTATTGCTCCTTTCCTCAAAACTGTTTGATATAAGTATAACCCCTATTATGCCATATGTCAATATAAAAATGACAATTTATATGACACATTTATCATATATGCGATTAAGGTATAACCTAATCGCATATTCTTTTCACTTTCCCCTGTTTTACAGATTCGCCAAATAATGATGCGGAAAATCCCCGCAAGCGTAGAAAAGATATATACCTTTTCGTTTTTCACATCAAAAAAATCGTCCCTGCCTTGTATGCAAGATAGAGACGATTTTTCATATTATCTTATCCAATTACCAAAGTATAATTTTTTCCGTCCTCGGAGCTGAATTTATATCTGCCGTTTTTGTCGAGAGTTCCCGAAATGATTTCATTGGAAGTGTTCTTTCTTCCGCTGTAAATTGTAAAACTCTCTCCTGCATATTCTTCACCCAGGTCAATCACCACGATTCCGCGCTTTCTGTCGGAGCTAATCTTTATGCGGTTCATATCACTGTCATAAGAATAAACATATGCCTTGTTCCAAGCCGTTGACATAATTGCCACCGAATCATTCTGTACAAGACGAATACTGATTTTTGATGCAGGCATAACAAAGCTTCCACTTTCGGATATCACAGCAACCCTCTGTCCTTTTTCGTCAGTTATTACCATATCATAACCGAAAGGAGCTTTTACATTTATTCTGTCACCTGCTTTCGCTGAGAGTTTATCAATATACACTCTTGAAGGAGCTGAAATCTGATAGATGGGTGCAGGCTTAACTTCAGGAACTTCTTCGGGAAGTTCCTCGGGCTTGTCCTCAGGAGTTTCTTCGGGAAGTTCCTCAGGCTTGTCCTCGGGAGTTTCTTCGGGAAGTTCCTCAGGCTTGTCCTCGGGAGTTTCTTCGGGAAGTTCCTCAGGCTTGTCCTCGGGAGTTTCTTCGGGAAGTTCCTCAGGCTTGTCCTCAGGAGTTTCTTCGGGAAGTTCTTCTTCTGTAAGAGTAAATGTCCAATCAGGTGCGGTAATATCCGAAGCTGCACTGTAAACAGTTCCCTCTGCCACATCAATAATTACTTTATAGGTGCCTGCCTCAACAGGTGAAGCAACTATTTTTCCGCCTTTCTCATACTTTACAGTAACAGTACCCATTCCCTGTAAAGAGGAAATAACGGAAGCCTGCTTTGCAGTTCCGTCAGCAGTCAGATCTGCAGGACCGGTAAATGTAAAGTCAGAAGCCGCAGGAGTTTTCTTGTTAACTGTAATGCCTGTTATTACAGCAGTCTTGCCCTTATATGTTACTGTAACAGATTTCTCACCCGCCTCAGAAAATACGGAAGTATCAAAACTGAATTCTGCGGAAGCGTCTGCATATAAAACATCTGCTGTAGAACTGTCGCTGTAATTCAAAGTGATTTTAAGACCTGCAGGGTCAAAGGATTCCCCTATGGTATAAACCTTCTTATGAGCACTGTCGGCTGATACTTCAATGCTGTCAAGAGTTTTGGGCACATATGTATAGTCAGTTGTCGAAAGACCTGCTGTTTCAGTACTGTACATGCTCTTAGAATCTGCATCATATACATAGCTGATTCCGTTAATGCTGAATCCGTTTGCTGTAGGAGATGTAACACCCTTAAGGAACAGTTTCTCGGGAGCTCCCACAGAACCTTCATCACAATTTGTTATATCAACGTGATAATATTTACCGTCAATTTCAACAATATTCCACATATGGTTACCGTTATCCATTTTGCCTGATACGGTATAGCAGTAAACAGGAGCATCAAATGTTGTCATATCGCAGAGATATTTAAAAGCCTTTGAATAGCCTTCACACACAACATTTGTACTTGCATTGTTATCAAACACCCAGATAAGCTGCCAAGGATTGCCATAAGGGGTTGAATTATTATTGGCTGCATCTTGATTATATGAGGTTAGAGCACAGATTTCTTCTTTGTAGCCTACCAGTTTCTCATAATCTGATTTGCCCGCATATTTTGCAATGATTTCATTTATTGTGGTTACAGCAGAAGAAACCGCTGTCGTTTTTGAGGGATCTACTGCATAACCGCTTCCGTAGTCGGAAGAAACAACGAATGAAAAAGTTATTTCCGATGTATTACCGCTCATTCCCATTCCCGAAGTTTTATCAAACCAATATAATTCATATGGGCAGTCATTAAGCAAAGAATTCATGATCCTATCGGACAATGCATTTGCATCAACATTTGCAGGAAGTGAGCAGGGCACAGTTATTTGAGTTGATGTTCTTGTACCGTTAGCAATCTTTTTTATTTCTTCCAAAATCACATTGTAAATTCTCTTTTCTTCGGCATCAGAAAAAAGTCTGTCCGACACAGGTGCGAAGTTATAAAGTGCGGGAGCAGATACCCAAATTTCTTCCACCACATAATGGTCGATATATTCAAGGACAGCTCTGTTATTTGCGGATTCATCAATATTGTCTTCCGCAAATACGGGGAAACAGCATACCGACGTTGCGGTAACAGCTGCTGCTGCAACCGCTGCAAGCGATTTAAGCGCAATTCTTTTTGTATGTTTCAACTTAATTCATCTCCTGTATATTTTATAATACATATTATACCTTAAAATACTTAGATTGTCAATCGTCATATTGCTGCATTTATTCACATTTTTTTCGTTTTTTTGTACCCCTCCACTTCCAAAAATACTTGACCATAGAAGAGATCTGGATAAAGAAATACTTACAGCTTTTCATATAAGCCCTTTCCCAGAGATGTATCACCGAAAACTGCGGCGTGTAAACGGTCCTGCCGTGCTGCTGCGCCATACGGGTCAGATCTGCGTCCTCGCTGTAAAGAAAATATCTCTCGTCAAATCCGCCGACTCTTTTGAAAATATCCGTGCGTATTGCAATAAAGCAGCCCGAGCAGAAGCCCACGTCGGTCACTTCTGTAACATTTCTGTCGGCAAAGGTGTATTCCCTGCGCCATTTGCGGAACACTCCCCCGAACCGCTCAAAGCGTCCCCCCAGCATATATCTTAACGTGGGAGTCAGCTTGGGGGTAAACTGCTCCCGTCCGTTTTCATAAACGAATTTCGGAACAGCCATGACGATATCGGGATTATCCTTCATAAAACCGCACATCTGCGTTACTGTGTCACAGGTGAGCATAATGTCGGGGTTCACGATAAAATGCACATCTGAATCAAGCACATTTATAATAGTATTGTGCCCCGAGCCGAATCCCCTGTTTTCAGTGTTCCTGATAACAGTCACCTGAGGAAACTCCTTTTCAACAATATCGGGAGTTCCGTCCGATGAAGCATTGTCGCATATATACACCGACAGCTCCGTGCCCTTTGTCTTTTCGATTATCGAGCCCAGAGCGGCTGAAATATTGTCCCTGTTATTATAGGTTACTATACATAATGAAGCTTTCAGAAAAAACACTCCTCTTTTTAATTCGAAATACACAATGCGTATAATCATACATATAGATATCCACATGCAAATACACACACTTATATGTATAATCACACATTCAATTATCATTATACATATAATTATATATATTTCTATCCATATAAAATTCAGGCTTGACTGAAAGAGCGGAATATGATAAAATTTATACAGGAGATGATGCTATGCAGCATGAAAAGATCATTGAGAAAATTCAGCAGATGTGCCTTATGCATGACAGCTTTATGTCTGCCGTGCTTCAGCATAAAGAATGCTGCGAAATAGTGATAAATACCATTCTCGGCCGTGATGATATAACAGTTATAGAAAGCCGTTCACAGCATACGGTCACAAACCTTCACGGCAGGTCGGTAAGGCTTGACGTGTTTGCGAAGGACAGCTCGGACAAGCTTTACAATATCGAGATACAGCGTGATAATACGGGCGCTGTTCCGCAGAGAGCAAGATACAACAGCAGTCTGATCGACGCCAATATTTTAAGCGCAGGCGAGAATTTTGAAACACTCCCCGAAACCTATGTGATCTTCATTACCGAAAAGGATATGTATAATAAAGGCTTGCCGCTATATACTATCGACAGGGTTATCAGGGAAACTAACGAAAGCTTCAATGACGGCTCGCATATAATATATGTAAATGCCGAGATCCGCAATGAAACAAAGCTTGGAAAGCTTATGTCCGATTTCCGCTGTACCGATCCCGCCCTGATGCACAACAGGATAATTGCGGAAAGAGTGGATTATCTGAAAAACAATAAGGAGGGCAATAAGATCATGTGTAAGATAGTAGAAGAACTTGTTGACGAGATACGAGATGAGCTTATAACCGACAAGATGCTTGAAATTGCACGAAAAATGCTTGCAAAAGGAACATATTCCCCCGAAGAGATCGCCGAAATTTCCGAACTCCCTCTTGACGAAATAAAAAAGCTCACAGCAGAAAGAAACTCATAATTTTTATTATACGGCGCATATGTGTGATTTTACACATATGCGCATATTTACACCAACACATATACACACACTCATACATATAAATATATATCAAAGCACCGCCAAACAGCGTATTATCGGGCTTTGCACAGTACTCGCCTACACCTCAAACTCCACGCCCACAAAAGACCTGCCCTCCTTGACCTCGCTGTATGAGACCACAAGACCCTTTTCAACCCATTCGTCAAGCAGCTTTTTAATGACCTCCCTGTCACGGATAAAGTCCTTGCTCAGAGGGGGCTTTTCCATACCGCTGTCACGGTACATGGTTTCATAAAGAATACGGTTGCGTTTCAGTTTGCCGCTTTTGTAGCCCATAATGCGCATAAGCAGATAATCCTGAAAAGCAATGACCTTTTCGGTGGCATTGGCGTTCATCAGCCCTATGTACTCCATGGGAATGGTGATAAGGGTCTTTTTCGCCCTGTTGTATGTGAGCAGAGATGGCTCGGAAATTATCTGAATGCTTTTTGT
>JAGAJY010000243.1 GCA_017848125.1 Oscillospiraceae bacterium | reverse complement strand
GCCGCAGGTGCAGGCTTGGGCGCTTCGGGTGCCTTTGCAGGAGCCGTAGGTGCAGGCTTGGGCGCTTCGGGTGCCTTTGCAGGTGCCGCAGGTGCAGGCTTGGGCGCTTCGGGTGTCTTTGCAGGTGCAGCAGGTGCAGGCTTGGGTGTCTCCGCAGGCTTATCACCGTCAATAGGCTTTATAGGCTTAACATCGGGGATAGGAGATACAACGACCTCAATAGGCTTGATAGGCTTGATAGGCTCGGGCTTCTTCTCTACCGAAGGCTTGGGTGCAGGCTCAGCGGCTCTTGCAGCTGCGGCAGCCTTCTTGGCAGCCAGCTCATTCTCAGCCTTTTCAGCCTCCTCAGCCTTTCTTCTTGCGGCTTCAACAGCCTTTCTTTCCTGCTCAAGCTCCAGAAGCTTTGCTTCTTCGGCAGCCTTGAGCTCCTCTGCCTCTTTGAGTCTGAAATCAGCCTTCTTCTTCTTGATAGCGTCAAGAACACCGTTGAGTACCTTTGCGGTAGCTTCAAACAGACGCTTTTCAAAATTGGAGTGAAGCTCTGTTGCCTTGCCGTTTCTGTCCACGACCTTGAAGGAAGCACCGAAAAGACCGCTCTTTCCCTCAAAATGGTCTATCTGTTCAACAGGAATGTGGATAAGTCCGCTGTCCTTGCCCATACCGTAGAGGTAATTTGTGGTAAGCAGATAGGAATCCTCGGGGTGAGCAGGTGTATATTCGTGAGCCACAACAGGAAGCTCAAACTGCTCTGTTGTCGCATAGGTGTTCTGGATCTTGATGTAGATATTCTCAAAGGACTTGGAGATTCCGGGGATATAGAACTGCGATTCCTTAACGCTGTTTTCGTCCATAAGCTTTTTGAGTATCTGAACATAACCGTCTCTCTCAACAGTTCTCAGGTTGGTAATATGAAGCTCGACCTGAGTAACAAAGCGCTTCTTGGTATCCTCGTCAATGTCCATTTCGTTGATGTCTTTGATAAGCTCGAAGCAGCGGTGCTCGCCGATAGCATTAAGGTTCTTGCACTTCTGAGCAAGGTGATTTGCATCAGCCTCACGGATCTTGGAGTTGACCTTTCCGATATATCTCTGGAGCATATCGTCCGAAGCGTGATTCTCGTTCTTGTTGATCTTTTCAAGGAGAACCACCAGCTCGGCACGGGTCATAGTATTCATATTCTCGGTCAGCTTGGTGTAATACTGAACCTGGAGATTTGCAACAGCGTCGTCAATTTTCTTGATGTAGGGGAATGTTACCTCGGGGATAAAGTCGCCGTCAGAAATTTCCTCCTTGATGGTAAGAAGCTTCTTAAGATCAAGCTTGGAGATATCTCCGCAGAGCTTATCAAGCTCGCCCTTCTGGAGGAATACTTTGCGTTCCTTGAGCTTAGCGGCAGATGCCTCGTAAAGCTTGGGATCAAGAGCAGGCTTGCGCTTGTCAAGCTCCTCTTCGAATTTGTCAAGCTCGTCGGCATTGAGCTTTTCAATGGAAGCCATCTGCTTGTCAAATTCAGCCTTGTCTATCTGCTTCAGACGGCTTTCGATCTGCTCTGCATAAGCCTTTCCTGCTTCCTTGTATTCGGGAGTTTCGCTGATAGCTATCTTCATGCTCATCAGCTTATCCTTGGGTGCATTCTGGATATTCTTGCAAAGGTCGGCAAGCTCCTGCTTGATGAGAGTCTCGGTGCGCTCATCGATCTGCTTGATGTACTTAGCAGAAAGCTCCTTGTCGAAATCGCCGCCGGAAAGCGCTTCTCTGAGCTTTGAAAGCTCCTTTCTGGGAGTTGTGCCGATATTCTTGCACAGCTTCTCCATTTCGGCTTTCATAAGGGTGATTTCCTTTGCTCTTATCTTTTCAAGATACTTCTCGGTGTTTTCCTTCTTGAAGCCAAGAGCCGCAATATCGGCGGTCAGCTTTTCAAGGTCGGACTTCTGGAGCTTTTCAATGTCCTTGCACATCGAATCCAGCTTGTCAGTCTCTATCTTATTGAAGCGCTTGTCGATCTCGTCAAAATACTTCTTGACATATGCAGGGTCGTACTTTTCGTCCTTGAGCTTTTCGGAGAGAGCCGCAAGCTCGGGCTTCTGCATATTTGCAATGTTCTTGCAGAGGTCGTCCGCTTCCTTGTTGTAAAGGGTCTTTCTGCGGGCCTTGATAGTATCGAAATAGCCGGAAACAAGCTCCTCGGGATAATTCTTTTCCTTCAGGCTCTTTTCCAGAGAATCCAGCTTTGCAAAGTCCATTGTTGCAATATCCTTGCACATTTCGGCAAGCTCTGCCTTGAGGATAGCCTTGGCTCTTTCCTCGGTCATAGGCAGATACTTCTTTGCAATATCCTCGGGGCACTTTTCATCCTCAAGCTCTGCAACTATCTTGTCAAGGTCAGCCTTGTTCATCTGAGGAATAGTGTCGCACTTCTTGATAAATTCGGCATTCTTTATCTCAGTCTCACGCTTATCAAGCTGAGCCTTGTACTTGTCTGTAAGAGCGGCAGGATACTTGCCCGAAGCAATAACTGCTCTGAGGCTTTCCACCTTTGCCTTGTCTGCGGCATCAATTCCCGCAAATGCATCGGAAACCTCCTTTTCGAGAAGCTGCTGCTTTCTTGCGGCAATTTCCTTCTTGAAGGGATTCTTCACAGCGTCTCTGCACTTGAAGCCGTCAAGCTTTGCAAGCATTTCGTCAAGAGCCTTATTGTCAGCCTCAGCGATTCCCTTGCATACAGCCGAAAGCTCAGCCTTGGCAAAGCCGTCTCTTGCATCGTTTATCTTAGCGGTAAAGTGACGGATAAACATCTTGTCATACTTGCCGTCGGCAAGCTTCTTTTCAAGCTCATCTGCCTTAGCCTTGTCGGGGATAGCGGCAAACAGCTTTGTAAGCTCAGCCAGCTGAGCTGTAAGAACAGCGTCCTTCACCTGAGCGATATAAGGTGCGGCAACAGTTTCGTCAAAGCCGCCCTCGGATATCTTCTTTGAAAGAGCGTCAAGCTCCTCGGTTGTTTTGAGAGTAAGACCTGTGCAGAGGAGTTTGAGCTGATTCTCCTCACAGTTATTGAGGGCAAGCTTGATTTTCAGAAGATACTTGCCTGTGGTCTTCTTGTCAAGCTTCATATCGTAAATATATTTGCGCAGCTGCTTGAGTTCGTCCTCGCTCAGAGCGGACAGGTCGGAGCACTTGTCAGCCAGCTCTGCCTCGTTCTTCACAGCCTTTTCCATATCGGCAGCGGTATCGAACACAGTTCCGTTGTATGTTCTTGCGGCAAGCTCGTATTCCTTGCAGTATGTATCAAGCATCTCAAAAACAGGAACGTTTTTCAGCTTGTATTTTGCGGCAGCAGCCTTGATATCCTCGGAAATAAGCGCAGCCTTTGCTCCGCCGCAGTTAAGCTTTCCGTCAGCGTCCCTGCAGTCGTCGGGAATGTAGGATTTTTCCAGATAATCACCCAGCTCTGCGGGAGAAAGTGCGGAGCTGTTCCAGAATTCGGAGATGTTCTCCACAGCCTCAGCGTCGGCAGGAGAAGCGGCTCTTGCCATATTGAACACGGCGGGGAACACAGGACGCACGCCGAGCATAGCGGCAATGTCCTTTTTAAGATCCTCTGCGGAAGCGGAGGAAAGCTCAGCCGCTTTGAGAGCGTCAGCCGCCTTTGCCTTGTCAGGCTCGGTATATTTGAAGCCGAAGCTGTTCTTTTCGGAAACAAGCTTCTTGAAATTATTCTTCAAAGCCTCGGTATCGTCGGATACATATGCCTTTTCGTCAACGGCAACGCCGCACTTTGAGCCAAGCTTTGCAAAGAGCTTGGCGGTGTATGCTTTAAGGTCAAAGTCAATACCTGCGGACTTGAATGCGGCTGCGTGAGGCTCCATATCCTTTTTAAGCTTATCACAGAGGGAAACGCCCTTGTCAAGCTCACTGCAGCGTGATTCGTTCTTGTCGCATACTACCTTTGCACCGAATATTTCAAACTCAGTCTCGCTGATTATTTCAAGAGAAGCCATTTCGGAAGCCAGCTCATCTATATAACCGTCCATCTTTCCCGAAATATCCTTGTCGGAAAGAACGGCAGGCTCTTCGGGAGTACCCTTTTTGTAAAGGAAATGATTCACTACCTTCTTATAGGGCTGAATAACGTTGGTAAGAGGAGTAACAGGCGCATAGGGCTTGCCCTCCTTCTTCATATGCTCCTCGCTTATGATAAGAGTGTCGTGCTTGCCGTCTATCATCCAGTCGGCAGCCTCAAAAGCACCGCCGTAAAGGAGGTTGGAGATATACACCTTGCCGTTCTGAGCGGCAATTGCTCTCGCCTCAGCGATCTTGAAAGGCTCAAACTCAACCCCGTCTGCGGACATAAGGAGCATATCCGACATACGGCATATGTCGGTGCTGTTGCTCTTTGCCTCCTCCTGAGAGCAGGGGGCATAAATAACGCCGTCAAGGAAAGGGTGGCAGAAAAGACGTCCCGCAGTAAAGAACCTGTCGGCAAACGCTGCTCTGAAACCGGAACACTCCTCCTTGAAGCGGCTGTAATCCTTGAAAATTTCCACAGTTGATTCCTCCCGTTTGTACACCTTGCCACAAAGAAGCAAGGCTTATTTTCTTTGTTTCGCAGTGATAACGCTCTGCCATATGGCAAAATGAGCCTTATATCACATCATATTATTAACATTATAACAAAAATCCCCCATTATGTCAACGCAAACTTAGAGTATTTTATACAAAAATATTTTCTTTTGGTTTTGTTTATTTTGACTAATACTAAAATCGAAACAAAAAAATAAAAGCCTTCCTCAAAACGAGAAAGGCTTTTTGATGTGGGGTGGGAGATGGGATTCGAACCCACGATCTTCGGGACCACAATCCGACGCTTTAACCAACTAAGCTACACCCACCATATAAAATGTAACACCGCAGAGATGTTACATAAATACGCCCCCATTTCGCAGAAGCTCGGGAGCTGTCCGGGAAAATGAAGGATACAGCAAAAGCTGTATCACTCCGAAAATATTGGCGCGTCTTACTGGATTCGAACCAGTGGCTTACTGCTTAGAAGGCAGTTACTCTATCCAGCTGAGTTAAAGACGCATATATATAACCCCGAAAATCGGGGATTATGGAGCGGGTGATGGGAATCGAACCCACGCGACCAGCTTGGAAGGCTGGAGTTCTACCATTGAACTACACCCGCATTTGAGGGGTATCGCTCTCCGCTCTGCATTTTGCAATCACTTCAAGCGACGTTTTATATTATAGCACACATATCCGCCGATGTCAAGCCCAATTCGAGAAAAAATATCTGCATTTTTCGCCATAATTTTGTGCAATATATTCAACGCATACCATAATACATTTCTGTTCGTTCATCTGAGCAAAATACGCATTGACAAACCTGGCGAAAAACGCTATAATGTTAAATGAATAATTATGGGCTGACCCAAGGGACGCTCTGAAAGGATTGATATAAATGGGACTTACACTTACCGAAAAGATTCTTAAGGCTCACGTTGTTGACGGCGAATTTGTCAAGGGCAGTGAGATAGGCATCAGGATCGATCAGACTCTTACACAGGACGCAACAGGAACTATGGCATATCTTGAATTTGAGGCTATGGGCGTTCCCAGAGTAAAGACAGAAAGATCTGTTGCATACATTGACCACAACACCCTCCAGTCAGGCTTTGAAAACGCTGACGACCACCGCTTCATCGGCTCTGTGGCAAAGAAGCACGGCATTTACTTCTCCCGTCCCGGCAACGGCATCTGCCATCAGGTTCATCTTGAACGCTTCGGCGCTCCCGGAAAGACCCTTATCGGCTCTGACAGCCACACTCCCACAGGCGGCGGCATCGGTATGATAGCTATCGGCGCAGGCGGACTTGACGTTGCTGTTGCAATGGGCGGCGGCGCATACTATATTACATATCCCAAGATAGTTAAGGTGGAGCTTACAGGAAAGCTCAGCCCTTGGGTCTCCGCAAAGGACGTTATCCTCGAGGTGCTCAGACGTCTTTCCGTTAAGGGCGGCGTAGGCAAGGTAATCGAATACTGCGGCGAGGGCGTAAAGACCCTTTCCGTTCCCGAGAGAGCTACTATTACAAATATGGGCGCAGAGCTTGGCGCTACCACATCTATATTCCCCTCTGACGAAACTACAAGGGAGTTCCTCAAGGCTCAGAAGCGTGAGGAGGTTTATGTTCCCCTGTCCGCAGACGAGGACGCAGAGTATGACGAGGTTGTTGAGATAAACCTCTCCGAGCTTGTTCCCCTTGCGGCTTGTCCCCACTCTCCCGACAATGTAAAGACCGTCGAGGAAATAGGCGAGCTGAAAATTGATCAGGTATGCATAGGCTCCTGCACAAACAGCTCCCTTATGGATATGATGAAGGTGGCTCACATTCTTAAGGGCAAGACTGTTCACCCCGACGTTTCCCTCTCCATTGCTCCCGGCTCCAAGCAGGTTCTCAATATGCTTGCTCAGAACGGCGCTCTGGCTGTTATGATAGACGCAGGCGCAAGAATCCTTGAATCTGCCTGCGGTCCTTGTATCGGTATGGGTCAGTCCCCCAACTCAAAGGGTGTTTCCCTCAGAACCTTCAACCGCAACTTTGAAGGAAGAAGCGGAACAAAGGACGGTCAGATCTATCTTGTATCTCCCGAAATGGCTGCGGCTTCCGCTCTCACAGGCGTTCTCACAGACCCCAGAACTCTTGACAGCACATTTGAATTTACAAGCCCTGCGGAGTTCATCATCAACGACAATATGATCGCCGCTCCCGCATCAGAGGCTGAAATGGATTCCGTTCAGATCCTCAGAGGTCCCAATATCAAGCCCTTCCCCGAGACTGCACCTCTCTCCGAGTCCATCGAGTGCGGCTGTTCTCTTAAGGTAGGCGACAACATCACCACAGACCACATTATGCCCGCAGGTGCAAAGATTCTTCCCCTGCGTTCAAATATTCCCGCAATCTCCAACTACTGCTTCACCGTATGCGACGAGGCATTCCCCGAGAGAGCAAAGTCTATGGGCAAGAGCATTATCGTAGGCGGCTCAAACTACGGTCAGGGCTCATCCCGTGAGCACGCCGCTCTCGCTCCTCTCTATCTCGGCGTAAAGGCTGTACTTGTAAAGAGCTTTGCAAGAATCCACAGAGCAAACCTTATCAATGCAGGAATCCTGCCCCTTACCTTTGTAAACGAGGCTGACTACGAGAACATCGCTCAGGGCGACGAGCTTGTTATCGCTGACGTAAGAAAGGCTGTTACAGAGGGCAGAACAGAGCTTACAGTTGTAAACAAGACAAACGGCAGGGAAATTCCCGTTCTCTGCGAGCTGACAGGCAGAACAAAGGATATTGTTCTCGCAGGCGGTCTGCTTGACTACACAAGAGAGAGCCTTAAATGATCGACGCAATACATACGTTCAGTTTAAGAGGCAGACATAATATTGACCCTGAGGATTTCAAAGTCCTTATGGTGATGTTAATAATCTTCTGTATTCTTTACGGCGTTATGCACAGATTCTTCCCCGATATGGATAAGAAAAAGCGTGATACTATCCTGCAAATTGCAGGCGCAGTGCTTATCGCAATAGGATTATGTATATCATGGAAAATGAAAGAAGCTCTCTGAGCACAAACAACATCACAACGGCACGGTGCGGTATGGACTGCACCGAATGCCGCTTTGCGGTTGAAAACGACTGCCCCGGCTGTCCCTATTCCCAAAGCCCCTCGGAGCGGAAAATGCTTTTTGAGGACGAGGAATGTGAGGTAGGCATATGCTGCTGCGAAAAGGGGTATGACCACTGCGGAAAATGCCCCGATTTTCCCTGTGACACACTTAAAGCTGTCAGCCTTGACACCGAAACGGGCGACGGCGGCGCACGGCTTATGCGGCTCAAAGAGATAAGGGACAGGGAATACCGCATAAAGAGGTCAAGGATCTCATTTCCTCTGACAGGCTTCTGTCTGGGTATCAGTCTGGGTATCATCATCGGCTGTATCACGGGAGATGTTGTCTTGATGACTGCGGCAGGCATTATCTCAGGCACGGGGCTGGGCGTTATGATAAGCGTTTTCAAGGGAGACAAGCGAAAATGAATTACCTGAAAATAAAAGCGGACAACGACAGGATCTTTGCCGAGGGCGGTTTTGAAATGCGCTCCGAGTATTTTGAAAATGTCCCCATAACCGAAAATCCACGGGCGGCAAGGTACAATATTTCCGAAAATCTTCTCCCCCTTACAACTACCGAATGTATTCTGCAAAATAAGGGACGAAAAATTCTCGCCCTTAATTTTGCAAATGCCAACTTCCCCGGCGGTGCTTACACCATGGGAGGAAATGCACAGGAGGAAGCTCTCTGCCGCTGTTCTATGCTTTACTACACCATAAAGGAATGCGGCGAATATTACAATAAAAACAGGCTTCATGTCCTGCCCGATTACACCGACGGTATCATCATTTCCGAGAACGTTCCCGTAATACGGGACGACAGCGGACAGCTTCTCGATGAGCCTGTGATGTGCGGCTTTATAACCTGTCCTGCGGTCAACAGGCGGCTTGCACTGCCTATGTTCGGCGACAGGAAAATCACGGAGACTATGAAAAGGCGGATAGAAAAAATCATCTGTCTTGCGGCTTCAAAAAATCCCGACATCGTTATCCTCGGCGCATTCGGCTGCGGCGTTTTCGGCAATAAGCGAAAAACGGTCTTTCCCCTGTTTGAACAGGCAATAACCGACTTCGGCGGCGAATGTGAATTTGTATTCGCCGTTCCCGACTGAATAAATCATCAAATCTGGAGGTACACCTAAAATGGCAGATAAAATCAAAATGTCCACTCCTCTCGTTGAGATGGACGGAGACGAAATGACCAGGATCATCTGGAAAATGATAAAGGATATTCTTATCACACCTTATGTTGAGCTTAACACCGAATACTACGATCTGGGTCTTGTTCACAGAAATGAGACAAACGATCAGGTAACTGTTGACTCCGCTGAGGCTACAAAGAAGTACGGCGTTGCTGTAAAGTGCGCTACCATCACCCCCAACGCTCAGAGAATGACCGAGTACGACCTTAAGGAAATGTGGAAATCTCCCAACGGCACTATCAGAGCTATCCTTGACGGCACAGTATTCAGAGCGCCCATTATCGTAAAGGGCATCACTCCCCTCCTCCCCTCATGGACAAAGCCCATTACAATTGCACGTCACGCATACGGCGATGTTTACAAGAACACCGAAATGCAGGTCGAGCAGGGCTCAAAGTGCGAAATTGTCTGCACAGACGCACAGGGCAACGAAACACGTTCCATGATATACGATTTCAAGGACAGCGCAGGCGTTATTCAGGGTCTGCACAACAAGGACAACTCCATTGCAAGCTTTGCAAAGGCATGCTTCAATTTTGCCCTTGACACCAAGCAGGACCTTTGGTTTGCCACAAAGGACACCATTTCCAAGAAGTACGACCACCGCTTCAAGGATATTTTTGCAGAGATCTATGAAAATGAGTACAAGGCAAAGTTCGAGGCCGCAGGAATCGAATATTTCTACACCCTCATTGACGATGCTGTTGCAAGAGTTGTACGCTCAAACGGCGGCTACATCTGGGCTTGCAAGAACTATGACGGCGATGTTATGTCCGATATGGTTGCAACCGCATTCGGAAGCCTCGGCATGATGACCTCCGTTCTTGTATCTCCCGACGGCGTTTATGAGTACGAGGCTGCTCACGGCACTGTTACACGCCACTACTACAAGCACCTCAAGGGCGAGGAGACCTCCACAAATTCCGTTGCAACGATTTTTGCATGGTCGGGCGCTCTCAGAAAGAGAGGAGAGCTTGACGGCAACACCGCTCTTTCCGATTATGCTGACAAGCTTGAAAAGGCTACCGTTCAGACCATTGAGGAGGGCGTTATGACAGGCGACCTGTACGTTCTTTCCAATCTGGAGAACAAGACAAAGGTAAACACAGAGCAGTTCCTCGTTGAGATAAACAAGCGTCTTTCAGCAATGATCGCAGGCTGAGCAGGCAGAGCCTGCCCCCATTCGTTCTGTTTGTTGTCTCAACCGCTATAATTGACGGCTCGGTGACGTAATAATGCGTAATTCGTAATTTGTAATGCGTAATAGAGCAGTCGGGCTTTCCGACTGCTCAGCGTGTCGATAAAGTATGCTAACGAAAAAAAGCTGCACAAATAAACACGAGGTAAAAGTTTCGGTCAAGCCTTTTCAAAGGCTTGCGGGTTTCCAAAGGGCAGAGCCCTTTGGTCGCTGTCCGCAGACAGCGAAATCCCCTTATTTCCGTGAAATAACGGAGCAAGGGGTGAGAAATGCGACAGCATTTC
>JAGAJY010000242.1 GCA_017848125.1 Oscillospiraceae bacterium | reverse complement strand
TGAGGCTAACCCTGCATATCACTATTTTCATCTTACCGATCCCGACAATAACATTATCGAGATAACAGGCGGTTATCACATCTGTCAGAGCTGCGGAATGGAAATGCATACAAGCGATTACGGGAAAAATGCTGACGCAAGCACTAACACGGATTATTGCAGATACTGCTATCCCGACGGAGCTTTCGGCAAGGACGAAACTATGGAAGAAATGATCGAAAGCTGTATTCCTTACTATGTGGGAGAGCGTTTTAAAACAGGCGAGGAAGCAAGGCAGTATTTGTCAAGACTTTATCGTACCTTAAAAAGATGGAAGAAATAAAAAATGCTCTGCACGAAAATCCGTGCAGAGCATTAACTTTTAGAGCTTTTTTAAAACGTCCTCACCGAAAAATTCCTTTTCCTCGTCAGTAAGCATATTTTTCAGTTTCTTGAAGCCCATAACTCCCAGAAAGGAGGATATTTCCACCGCCAGCAGAAGCGCCTCTCCGAAGATAAGCAGTATTCCCATCAGCTGAACTCCGAACAGGACTGTAACAAGCAGCATAACTATCCATACAATAAGAAAATAATGTATCCGATAAAGCATTGCCACAAGCACCTCTGTGACTGTAGGCTTGGGTGAAAAGAAAATATGGTAGGAAATAATGTAGATGATGACAGCTGTCAATATGGAAATGCATATGAGCATTGGATAGGAAAGGAAGGTCATACCTGTCCTCTGCGCTCCTACTATTCCTGCGGTCTGCAGAATTATCAGCAGCTGCAGGGGAAAATATTTCATCATACACATCTGTGCAGACAGCTCGGAGAAAAATCGTCTTAGCAGCCCGTCATTAACATCGAATTTCCTGTAGATAACGTCCTTGCCGATAACAAATGCGGCTGTGACAGACGGTATTGCAAGGATACTGAGAGTCAGGAGCGCTGTGCCGAAGCAGGCAAGGCTCAGAATGACCGTCAGATGAAGCAATGACATTACAGTGCTCAGATCAAGCTTTTTTTTCATCTGCATTACATTTTAACAGAGCCTGCAAGACCGTTGTAGATGTACTTCTGGAGGAAGATAAACACGATCATGATAGGTATCATACCGATAATGATAGCCGCAGCAACGATCTCAAAGGGAGTTGCCATTGAGCCGAAGAACTTGTAAAGGGCTACAGTAAAGGTCTGAACATCTCTGTTAAGGTAGAGGTTGGGGATATAGAAATCGTTGTAAAGACCGATTCCGTTGATGATAACGAGTGTTGTGCAGGCAGGCTTCATAAGGGGGAAGATTATCTGCACAAAGGTGCGGAAATAGCCTGCTCCGTCAATGAGAGCCGCTTCGTCTATTTCCTTTGAAATGCTGTCAAGCTGATTGAGCATAATGTAGATACCCACGATTCCTACGCCCGAATAAAGAATGATAACGCTCCACATAGTATTTACAAGCTTTACAGCATACATCATTCTGAAAATAAGGTTCTGGGTAGCAACAACGGGAATAAACATTGTAAGGGTGAAAAGCGTCTTGACTATCTTCTTTCCCATAAAGTCAAATCTGCTGAGAACATAGGCAACCATAGCAGTTCCCGTAACCTGAAAAGCCAGAGAAATGGTCAGGATAATAGCAGTATTTATGAATGCCTTGCCCAGATTTCCGACTCTGATGGCGTAAGAAAAGTTATAGAAATTGAAGAAGCTTTCAGGGGCTGTCAGAACGCTTGTGGAGGAATACTCCGCACCTGTTTTGAACGCCATGAAGATAAGGGGTATAAGGGGTATGATTACAAAAATACTTGCAAGCACAAGGACAACATACCTTACGACTTTGTAAGCGGTTGATTCAAATGCCATAAAGTCAATCCTCCTTTACAAGCAGCTTCTGAAGTCCTACAACTATCAGAACGATAACGAATACGAGAACAGAAAGTGCTGCCGCAAAGCCTGCTCTGTTTTCGGACATACTCTGCTGGATCATAATAACAGGGGTGCTTGTACCATTGCTTCCGTTGAGCATAATGTAGGGGATCTCGAAAACCTGAATAGAACCGGATACGCTCAGAAGAATGTTTATGAACAGTACCTTTTTGATAAAGGGAACGGAAATGTATCTGATTTCCTGCCATTTTGTACAGCCGTCAAGGGTAGCGGCCTCATAAAGCTCTGTGGGTATAGCCTGGAGCGCACCGAAGAACATTATGAAGTTCATTCCGTAGTATCGCCAGATACTTATTGACGCAACAGCGGGGTTTACCAGATCAAGGTCCTGCAGCCATTGGTGCTGCAGAGCTTCCAGACCGAAAGCACCGAAAATAGTGTTGAGAGTACCTGTGTTGTTGAAGAAGATGATGAATATCGTGGAGATGATAACACCGTTGAGAAGATAGGGGATAATAAGTATTCCCTTGAATATGTTAAGTCCCTTGAATTTTCCGTTAACTACTACCGCCAGTAAAAATGCGAAAATAAGCTGGGGGATAGCCGCAAGGAAATACCATGCACAGTTTTTGAACATTGAAATGTATTCGGGATTGGTAAATATCTTCCTGTAATTTCTTATTCCGATAAACTCAATATCTCCGAAGCCCTTCCAGTTTGTGAAGCTGAGGACAAAGTTGCCGATGATGGGGACATATGAGAAGATTATCAGATGAATTAGAGGCAGTGCGAGAAAGAGGATAATAAACCCTGCTCTGCTCTTTGATTTCATAGCATAACCACTCCTTTCCTTAAAACAAGGCTATAAATTGGGCGGTAATAAATACCGCCCTGATTTACCCTGCGGATATGCCTGAAAAACCTGTATGCTTTTCAGGCAGTCCGCCCTATTTCTTTCTTGTTCCGAGGTTAACGACGGAATTATTCGAGAGAAGCGTCCCAAGCTACGCCGAGGTCTGTTCTTGCCTGAACGTATGCCTTGTTCATAGTGTCAACCTGAGCGTCGTAAGCAGCCCAGTCAGCTTCCTTGGTTACGTCGATCACGTCGTAGAGGTTACCAACATACTTAACGTCTGCGAGAAGGCTTGCTTCTGTAAGAACGTTCTCGTTGTTGATGGAGTTCTGGTTAGTAGCGAATGCATAGAGGGGCTTGCAGGTGCCTGCTGCTACAGCGTCGTCGATGATCTTGTAGAGGTCGGGAACGATAGGTGTAACGCCCTTCTTGTTTGCGATATAGCCGCTGTCTGCGAGGTACTGAGCGTCCTCGGAGATGTACTCGATGAAGAGTCTTGCAGCGTCCTTGTTGTCAGAGCCCTTGTTGATAGCGTAGCTGTCAGCAGCAGCAGCCATTACATACTGACCGTTGCCGAAGTCAGGAGCGGGAGCAAACTTGATAACGGAAGGATCAGTTCCCTCGGGAACACGGCCCTGGATCTGGGGAACTACCCAAGCGCCGAAGAGCATCATAGCAGCCTTGCCGTTACCTACAACGTCCATAGCTACACCGAAGTCTGTGTAGATCTCAGCCTCGAAGAAGCCTCTGGATTTCCAGTCTGTGTACATCTTGATGGTCTTGCCCATAGGCTCGCTCTCGCTGAAGGGAGTGTCGCTCTTGAGCATTGCGGGATATGCGTCGTTGCGGCCTGCAACGTAGTTAGCGAAATCGTTGATAGTGGAGAGAGGCCAGTTCTCAACTCTGTGCATAGCGATGGGGTCAATGCCTGCTTCTCTGAGCTTTGTGCACATTTCCTCAAACTCTGCCTGAGTTGTGGGAACAGCGTCGTAGCCAACCTTCTTGAGTGTCTCCTCATTGTAAACTACAGCGTTGTTGTAGGTCTTAGCGGGCATAAGAGCGTAGATGTATGTACCGTCGTTGTACATTGTGTCAGCGTAGTCGCCGTAAAGCTCCTTAGCCTCTGCGATTGTGCAGTAAGGCTCTGCATACTGCTGCCATTCCTCAATGCTCCAGTTGGGAGATGTGTAAATGTCGATAGAGGGGTCTGCTGTCTGGAGCAGGGGACGGATATCGTCCTCAGTGGAGTTTACCTGAAGGTCAACGTGAACGCCGTACTCAGTCTCAAACTTTTCAGCAAGGTGCTTCAGATAAGCGTAGGACTCGTCACGGTATGTATTGCCGTTTTCGTCCTTCTTCTCCTCACCGAGAACTCTGTTTCCGCCGTGAGTGTAAAGTGTGATGGAAGTGCCCTTGAGGGACGCAACATCAATGTCGGAAATAGACTTGAGGATCTTGCCGCTTGCAGCAGCATCGCCTCCGTCAGAAGCAGCACCGCCGTCTGCTGTGCCTGTACCTGCATTTCCGCCGCCGCATGCAGCAAGCAGGCTTGAAGCCATAGCCATACACATAGCTACTGAAAGGATCTTCTTTGCTTTCATAAATTCTTCCTCCTACTATAAAAAAAGCATAAAGTAATACAGCGGTAAGCCCGTCTGCATCTTTACTTGTATATAATTAAACTATAAATCGAAATTAAACTATAAATCGAAGAAAATTGCAAGTGTTTTTGATGATTTCGTATAAAAATCTATTTCTTTCACAAAGTTAACACAAATATATTGGCAATATGCACAAAATATAGGCGAGAACGTTATCACAAATAACTAAATCGTTTAAGTAAATAAAATTTGTAAAAAAGTTTGTGCAACCTGACTGAAAAAGCTGCAGTTTGTTGAATCAAAATCTGCAAATCCGTTAATTGTATCATCAGATAAGTAAGCTGAATCGAGTATTGACGAGAATTTCTGTAAGTGTTCATATATGGACAAAAAAATGTAAATATGCTATAATGTATTTACTCTCATATATATTAAGTATTTTAGTAAAGTATTTTTTGAAAGGAATTTTTAATATGTATATGAAAAAGATGATATCACTTGCGGCAGTCATTCTTTCAATGCTGTCACTTTCCGCCTGTACGCCAAAGCCTGTCGATACCAATACGGTATTCGATGTTACGTCTGAAACAGCATTACCTTCGGAAACAGCGGCATTGCCAGCCGAAAGCTCTGTTTCGGAAACAGAAGCCGTATCTGCCGAATCGTCTGATGCTGTACAGTCCGAATCTGCAGAAACCACAGCAGAAAACTCAGATCCGGACTCATATGCGGGCAAATGGTATTTTGTAAAAGCAGATATGGTTTCCGAGGATATGAGCTTCTCAATGTCTCTTATGGATATGGATATCACTGAACTCACAGCCGAGGATATGCTTATTATGGAGCTTAAAGAGGACGGCACTACGATCATAGGCTCGGCAGAAACCAGCGAGGAAGCAAGCTGGACTGTAACAGACGGAGGATTTGCCGTTGAGGGAAGTCTTGTGGAGCTTGGCTCGGAAAGAGCGGAGTTTACCTCTATGGAGGACGGTACAGTCAAAACCGTGCTTGATGTTGATGGCAGCGATACAATGGAGATGTTTTTTGCAAGAGAGGGCAGTGATATACTTACCGATTCCCTCAGCAGAAGCTATCTTGAGGATTCCTTCGGTGATATAATGGACGACCTGCTTGAAGCAAGTATGACTGAGATTACTGTTGATACACCTGCAGAGCTTGATTTTACAGGTGAAAGCAGCATAATGTTCTGCCGTTTCACAGCTGTTGAGGACGGCGAATACACATTCCGCTCCGAAAGCAGCGGCTTTGACACAGCAATCATCTACAGCGATTCAAGCTTTGAGGAGACTCTCTGTGACTCGGAGAATACCGAGGGCGGCTTTGAGCTTTCACATTCGATGAAGTCGGGTGAAACCGTGTATATCGAAGTTGAATCGGACAGCGAAGCTGTTAAGGTTTTTGCGGAGAAAAAGTAATAACAGTAACAAAACGGGACTGCCGTGCATATATGCGGCAGTCCCGTTTTTCTCTACGGAGCGTTTATTGAAATTCAGGATAAAATGCGTTAGAATATAGCTGTGGAAAAACACATATAAGGAAAGGAATGATGATTATGAACTGCTCGGAGGCAGGAAGGCTTATCAGAAGCCGCCGCTGTGAGCTGGGGCTTACACAGAAGCAGCTTGCGGATATGATGAATATCAGCGATAAGACAGTTTCAAAATGGGAAAGGGGACTGGGCTTTCCCGATGTGAATATTCTCAGCGACCTGTCAAAAATCCTGTCGGTAAGCATTGACAGTCTTATCGAAGGAAAATGTACGGAAAATGATTTCAAGGAGGTCAATATGAAAAAGAATACCTATTATGTATGCCCCAAATGCGGCAGCATTACCGTAACAACGGGCAATGCGGAAATAAGCTGCTGCGGCGAAAGGCTCAGTGCTCTGACTGCCGAAAAAGCGTCGGAGGAACGCAGGCTCAGCGTTTTGCCTGTGGAAAACGAATGGCTTATTACGTCAGATCACCCTATGACAAAGGAAGACTACATTTCCTTTGCCCTGTTTGTGACCGCAGAAACTATGCATATGACAAAGCTCTATCCCGAATGGGATCTGTGCTTCAGAATACCTCACCGAACAAGCGGCACGCTTCTTTTCTACAGCCGCAAAGAGGGGCTTTTGTATCAGTATGTAAGATAGTATAAGCAGCTGACCCCCGAAATTCACGTTTCGGAGGTCAGCTGCTATTTTTTCAGAATATCCTTAACAATATTCATAATATGCCCCAGCTGAACATAATCAAGCTTTTTCAGTGCTTCGGCAGTTTCTGCGGCAAGAGAGGGGGCGTCGTTTGAATAGTCAAAAAAATCCTTTGGGGATATTTCAAGATATTCGCAGATATAAAAGAATGAGGTCATAGACGGCAGAGCCGTGCCGTTTTCTATCCTGTTAATATAGCTTGCATTCTGTCCCAGAGAGAGGCTCATATCTCTTGCGGAAACACCCTTTCTGCATCTTAGCTTGCAAAGACGCTCGGAAAATTCCTTGTCATAATTCATAATAATCACCTATATACTATTATAGGATATAAAGGGTGATTTATAAGACATATAATATCCTGTAAATGTTGACATTGGATAAAACATGATGTATAATGTTAATGGTGTGATATTTTATGTTGTATGATTTTATGAAAGGTACGACACATATATGAGTTCAGATATTTGCTCAGTATTCTCAGGAAATGCAATAGTATCGGAAGCAGAGCTTTCAGAGGTTATGCAGTCGCTGAAATGCAAAGGGATAAAGGCGGTAGCTTCAAGCTGTGAAAGGGGATTTCCTATGACAGCACTTTCTGCCGCATATAAAGCAGGCTTGGATATGATCGTTGTTATACCCTATGAGGGACAGGCTGAAAGCTGGAGCGAGGAGCTTCGCAGGCGTTATCTTGATATTCAGCTGAAAGCCTCTCAGCGTTTTATGATATCCGAGGAATATACAGCGGAATGTGGTCTGCTGGCAGATCATATGCTGCTGCAGATGTGCCGCATAGTCCTTATCAGCGGTGAAAACAGCCGCATACAGACTGCTGCACGGCGGCTTGAAAAAGATATTATCGTTCTCAATTCAGATGTAAATGTTAGAGTAATATAAAAACACACAGGCAGTACCCGAAATGGGTATTGCCTGTGATTTTATGCGTATCGGTATTTCTTTCTGAAAAGGAGTATGCAGAGAATAGCCGAAGCTGCCGCAAGTCCCTCGGCAAATACAACAGACCACCATATTCCGTCAAGTCCCCAGAAAAGAGGGAGAAGAAAAACAAAGGTTATCTGCAAAACCACAGTTCTTACAAATGAAAGTATTGCGGATATAAGACCATTGTTAAGTGCTGTAAACAGAGCCGAACCGAATATGCCTGCACCGCAGAATAGGAAGGAGAAGGCATAGATCGAAAAAGCATTGCAGGTCATATCAAGAAGAGCTTGGTCGTAGCTTGTGAATATAAAAGCAAGAGGTTTTGCCAGAAGCTTTGCACAGACAAGCATAAGAGCCGAAAAGCAGCTGATGACTGCACAGCATTTCCTGAAAAGGCATTTAAGCTCATCATAATTCTCCGCACCGTGGTTGTAGCTTATTATGGGAGAAACGCCCATAGTGAAGCCGAAGAAAACGGCTATGAATATCATATTCACATACATGATAACTCCGTATGCCGCAACGCCGTCATCGCCTGCATATTTCAGAAGCTGTGCATTGTAAAGCATTCCAACCACTGACATAGAAACGTTTGACAGAAATTCCGACGAGCCGTTTGCACAGGCTTTAAAAAGTGCCCTGCCATCAAAACGTGGCTTTCCAAGCTTAAGTATCCAGTTGTTTTTGGGGGACAGGAACATCATCATAGGGATAAATGCACCGATAAACTGACTTGTTACAGTTGCAAGCGCCGCACCTGCTATTCCCCACCTGAAAACAGCAATAAACAGAGCGTCAAAAACTATATTTGTAACGCCTGCGGCAATAGTCACTCCAAAGCCAAGCTTAGGCTTTTCGGCGGTAATGAGAAAGCTCTGAAAGGTGTACTGCAAAGCAAGAAAGATTATTCCGCACATACATATCCTGCCGTAAAGCACTGCATTGTGAAGCACATCGCCCTCTGCTCCGAGAAATACAGCTATATCCTTAATGAAAATATTACCGATAACAGCAAGCAGTACGCCTGCTCCTGCCATAAACCATATGAAAAAGGAAAACAGACTGTTTGCCTTTTCGCGCTGTCCCTCGCCCAGAGTTTTTGCAATAAGCGCCGAGCCGCCCATACCTATCATATTGCCCACAGCGCCCAGCATCATAATAAAGGGCATTATAAGGTTAAGGCCCGTAAAGGGTATTTTTCCCACAAAGTTGGATACAAAAAATCCGTCAATAACTCCGTAAATTGAAGTAAATATCATTCCTCCGATAGAAGGAACGGTAAATATAAAAAGCTTTTTGTAGGTAAAATGGTCTGACAGCTGAATTTGTCTGCTCATAAGCTCCTCCAGTATTATAGCTTGTCTGTTTCGTCACGGAGAAGACGATTGATTTTTGACGTGATCTCAAGATACATTGTCAGTTCATCGTCAGACAAGCAGCCGTAAGCATTTATTTCGGCAATTTTAAGTCTGTCCGTAGCAGCCGATGCAAGAGCCTGACCTCTTTCGGTAAGCCTTATTATTTTTCTTTTGTAAGCGCCCTTTGTTTCTTCAAGCTCTGCATAACCGTTTTTCACAAGGCTTTTCAGCGAGGTGTTTATCGTCTGCTTAGGGAAAAAGAATTGTTTTACAAGATCCTGCTGAGTGTACTCGGAATCCTTGTCGGAAATAAGATATAATATCCACATTGCTGTGTCAGACAGTCCGAATTTAACTGCGGTGTTATGATAAATAGAATTCATTTCCATATACAGCTTGTCGCTTTGTTTAATAAAGTCCTGTATGTTCATTTGTTCCTCCATTACGAAAATAGTCCGAAAACAGACTGATATACATTATAGTCTGTTTTCGGACTGATTTCAATTGATTATTTCAACAAATATGCTTACAGAATTATCTTCGCAATTGTAGAACCTGACATTTATTCTTCCCCTGAATACACACAATACCTGCCCTTTCCGCTGTTTTTGGCGGTGTAGAGAGCGGCGTCGCTTTTATGCATAAGAGCCTCAATGTTATGTATCCGATCATCTGTGCAGTATTCGGCAGCTATGCCTACGCTTGCGGTAAGAATACTGAGCTTTGTGTTTGCATTGAAATGCTCTGTCATGGTGTCAAGCATCTGCTGAACTTCTGCTTTAAGCGTGTCCTCGTCAACATCTCTGCTGACCGCTACAAGAAATTCATCACCGCCGAGACGTGCGGCAAAATCCTTGTGGAAAGCTTCCCTGATTATCCTTGAAGTTACGATAAGCGCATTGTCGCCTGCCTTGTGTCCGTAGGTATCATTGACCTTCTTGAAATTGTCAAGGTCAATGGTGATAAGCGAAAGCCGTGGAACGCTTCTCTGATTTTTCAGGTGTTCAAACAGGCTTCTGCGGTTGTTAAGCCCTGTGAGGAAGTCTGTATTGGCATGGACAAGAGTCTGCTTCTGATAATTTCTCTCAGCAGTCACATCATTGAAAATCGTAATGAAGCCTATTATCTCGCCAAAGGAATCTGTTATCGGATTTTCTATAAATTTCAGAATATGAACGTTTCCGTTATGCTCAATGCTTGTTTCACCGTCCTCAGAATCGCCGAAGACAGCGTTTTTCCATTCTGAGCAGTCCTTGCCCTCAAGACCTGCAATGTCGGGAAAATAATTCTTGAAAATAACATTGGAGCTGACTATAGCACCTTCGTTATCCTCTATCATAATGGCAAAGGGAACGCTTTCAAGCATAACCGTAAGCTCACTGTTGATCTTATGCAGGTCGGTAACATCTCTTGCAACGCCGCAGGTTCCGAACACTCTGCCGTCAATGTCATACATAGGCGACTTGTATGTCTTGAACTGCTTCATACCTGCCTTTGTCTTGACATTTTCATCAAGGAGAATAGTTTTTCCTGCGTCAATGACCTGCTGCTCCGATTCGAGACAGACATAATCACCCTGTTCATATTCTTCCTTGGGAATGTCCCATATGTAATAGTGCCCTTGCTTGTATATCTGCTGTTTTGTCTTTGCAACAGCCTTGCAGAAGGAATCATTCACCATAAGGTGAGCGCCGCTCATATCCTTGAACCACATCAGATCGGGAACGCTGTCTGCGGCTGTTTCAAAGCATATCTTCAGCATACGGTGGTCAAAGCTTTCCTTTATCTGAGAAATAAGCTGGCTGAAATATGAGGGAATAAGTTTGTCATAAAGCCTTTCATCATCGGGAAGAAGCCACACCGCAGTAAAAGCGGAGGTGTCAATGCTGTCAATATCCCTGCCGTCCGTAACAAGCACGGAATAAGGGCAGTCGGCAGTTATGCTGCCCACAGCCTGCGCACCGAAATATATAACAGCCGAATCGGGCGAGCATACCGCATTTTCGGAAAATACAATTTCGCAGTCCTCGGGTGGAGCAAACCTTTCAAGCTGTTTTTTGACCGAATCGTATTCTCCGACTAACGCTATATTTATCAAGCAATTATACACAGCAAATAACCGCCTTTCGTTTTATACCGATATGTATAAATTATAACATATTCTAAAAATTATTGCAATAAGATTTCCAATGTTTTATACATACATCAATATATAAACATCTTTTTGGTATATTTAGACAAATCATTAGTTTCTGTTTTGGTAAATTGGATTTCCACCGTTTTTCTGCGTTCTGGAATACATGCTTTTATAACGTTCTTTTTGTTGTATTTTTCCGAGCGATGTGATATAATGAGATTATATCTTAATCATAAAGGAATCAGACAATGTTAAGAAGGAATAAAGAAATGGAAATAATCAGGGTCATTTTAAAAATACTGATGTGGATTCTAATTATAGGATTTTCCTGTAATTTTATTATGCAGACAGTCAGCTATTCATTTTATAAAAGCGCAAAAAAATTAACAGACATATCTTATGAGCCGCATTTTATCCAATTCAGCGATAAACTGACGGGATATGGATATAATCTTGATAAAGTCTCTGACCGAATAATTCTGTTTTTTGGGGGCTCTGAATTTATTGCATACAACTCTGTTGCTGTATATTCGGGTGGATTTGACTGTCCTTTTATATCAGCTGATTACTATGGAACACAGGAAAGCAAAGGGAAAATGAATCTGAAAACTATGCAGAAAACAGCTGTTGAAATGTACGATTGGGCAAAGACAGAGTATCCGCAATGTAAGATAATAATTATGGGACATAGCTATGGAACGGGGATTGCTGCATATCTCGCAAGCGTCAGAGAAGCTGAGTGCTTATTTTTAGCGGCAGGTTATCGTGATATCTCCGATTTGTATAATAAAATAATCCCGATTTTTTATGGACCTTTCAAAATTTTTATTTCAAATAATATTCCGGTGTCAGAATATGCTGATAATGTTTCGTGTCCCGTATATATAATAGGTTCCGATTCTGATGCCACATTAGATTCTTCTTTGCAGAAAAAGGTGTCAGAGTGTTTTGAAAACTCAGAAATGAAAATATTTAATGGTATCAGTCACGCAGATTACTATGTCAATGATGATGTTATTGATTATATCAAGAACAAAATGAAGTAAAATACAATCAGCCATTTTTATACCAAGTATTGCAAAAAAACGCTCTGCGGACAAACGATCCGCAGAGCATTTTTATTCTCACTTATTGATTTTTTTAACAGGGCGAACGTATTTCCAGAATCTTGTACAGTCGTGATAGAAATAGAATATCCTGCCCTCAGCCGTGTCAAGCTCATAGCCCGATGAAGCGTAATCAAACTCCTTCATAGCCCGCTCGATTTTTTCCTCAACAGCATTGTTTTCCTTTTCAAAGTCAAAAGGACCGTGCTCAAATACGATGTATTCTCCCTCGGGAATATCCGTAAGTATCATCTGCGCTGGGATAACGCCGTCATAATCCGCAGGAAGCCTTACGCCGTAGCATTCCGCAACAGGTATTCCCCAGCTGCATATCCGTCCCTCAGGGTGATTGAGAAACGCCATCAGCTGACCGCTTCCGCTGTCAGGCTCGTTTCCGCCGTTGTCGTCAAGCTTTCCCTTAATGCTGTCAAGCAGTCCGCATATGGTTTCGCAGTCCTGCCCCTCAATAAGGCTCTGCTTCTGCCAGAAATCAAAATATCCTATGCTTTCGTAATTTCTGATGTGCAGGAATTTGTGCTGTGGGATAGTTACAAAATAAGTTTTTACATCGCTGTTTGTGTTTGCCATACCTGTTCCTCCGATACCTAAAAGATAGCAGTCA
>JAGAJY010000241.1 GCA_017848125.1 Oscillospiraceae bacterium | reverse complement strand
TCATATATCGAACAGCCTCTTGTAAAGCCTGCGGCAATAATAGACAGGCTTGACGCAGTTGAGGAGCTTTATATGGATCCTGTTCTGCTTGGTGAGCTGAGTGAAGCCCTTGAAGGTGTATATGACCTTGAAAGGCTTATGACAAGAGTGGTTTACAAGACCGCAACTCCCCGTGACGTAAAGGCGCTTGCAAAAACAGCGGAGCAGATGCCCCTAATAAAGGACCTTATGCGTGACTGCCGCACCTCTCTTCTCAGAGGGCTTGAAAGCAGGATACACGAAATGAAGGAGATCGCTTCTCTGGTTGAAAATGCCATTGTTGACGACCCTCCTCCGCTTGTAAAGGACGGCGGCGTTATCAAGGACGGTTTCAATGCCGAGCTTGACAGGCTAAGACGGATAATCAGCGGCGGCAAGAGCATTATTGACGAAATAGAAGCGAGAGAAAAGGAAAAAACGGGAATAAAGAATCTGAAGATCGGCTACAACAGGGTTTTCGGATATTATATAGAGGTTACGAAATCTTACTATGACCTTGTTCCCGAGGAATATATCCGCAAGCAGACCCTTGCAAACTGCGAGCGCTTTATCACCGATGAGCTTAAAAAGGCTGAGGAGGAGATTGCGGGAGCAAGCGAAAAAACTCTTGTAATGGAAGCGGAGATATTCGCTGAGGTAAGGGATTTTATCGGCTCACGGCTTGCCGAGGTGCAGGAAACGGCTCAGTCGGCGGCGGCTCTTGACGTTCTCTGTTCCTTTGCCGAGGTGTCAATGAGAAACCGCTATGTTAAGCCCGATATTGTCATTGACGGCACTCTTGACATCAAGGGCGGCAGACACCCTGTTGTGGAGCAGATGATAAACGGGGAGATGTACGTTCCCAATGATGTTTATCTCGATACCGATTCAAGGCGTATGGCAATCATAACAGGACCGAATATGTCGGGTAAATCAACATTTATGCGTCAGACAGCCCTTATTGTTCTTATGGCTCAGACAGGCTGCTTTGTGCCTGCCGACAGCGCAAGGATATCAATAGTTGACCGCATATTCACACGAGTAGGCGCTTCCGATGACCTTACCGCAGGTCAGTCCACGTTTATGGTGGAAATGAGCGAGGTCGCCGATATTCTGAAACACGCCACAAAGCAAAGTCTTGTTATTCTTGACGAGGTAGGCAGAGGTACTTCCACCTTTGACGGAATAAGCATTGCCACAGCGGTTGCCGAGCATATCGCAAACAAAAAGAAGATAGGCTGCAAGACCCTCTTTGCCACTCATTACCACGAGCTTATCGGGCTTGAGGGCAGAGTTGAGGGCGTTAACAATTTCAGCGTTGCGGTAAAGAAATACGGCGAGAGCATAAAATTTCTCCGTAAAATCGTGGAGGGCGGCGTTGATGACAGCTACGGAATCGAGGTAGCAAAGCTTGCGGGACTTCCCAAGGGCGTTATTTCAAGGGCAAAGGAGCTTCTTTCACAGATGGAGTCGGAGCAGTATTCCGCCGCTCCGAAAAAAGAGCGTGAGGAGGAGCAGATCTCCTTCGGCTCAATGAAGGAGGAGCAGGTTTTGTCAAGACTTAAAAAGACAAATCCCGATGAGTATTCTCCGAGAGACGCAATGCTGCTTCTGCAGGAGCTTTGCGATATGCTTAACGGGTAAATTTTTTGATTAAAGGCAGGTGAATGAAATGCCGAAGGTGCACGTTCTCGATAAGGAGCTTGCGGAGCTTATAGCCGCAGGCGAGGTCATCGAGCGTCCAAGCTCAGTAATAAAGGAGCTTGTGGAAAATTCCATTGACAGCGGAGCAACAGCTATCACTGTTGAGATAAAGCAGGGGGGCATATCCTACATAAGAATAACCGACAACGGCTGCGGAATCGCTCACGAGGACGTTCCTGTGGCATTTCTCCGCCACGCAACAAGCAAGCTGAACGTAAAGGACGATCTGCAGAAAATCCTCACCTTAGGCTTCAGAGGAGAAGCACTTGCTTCAATATGCGCAGTTGCAAAATGCGAGGTCATTACCAAAACCGCCGACGAGGAATACGGCACTCATTACATTATCGAGGGCACGGAGGAAAAGCTTTATGAGCGTTCGGGCTGTCCCGACGGCACTACTATTATAATAAGGGATATTTTCTATAATGTCCCCGCAAGGCTGAAATTTCTGAAGCAGGACAAATTCGAGGGCAATGCGGTTGCGGCGGTGATAAGCAAAATATCTGTTTCCCACCCTGAAATATCTTTCCGTTTTATCAGAAATAATCGTCAGGAGCTTTTCACTCCCGGAGATAACAGACTGTATTCCGCTGTTTATTCCGTGTTCGGAAAGGAATTTGCGGCATCAATGCTCCCTGTTGATTACAGGCTGGGAGGAATATCCGTCACAGGCTTTACCGTAAAGCCGCTCTGGGGACGAAAAAACCGCTCTATGCAGCATTTTTTTATCAACGGCAGATATGTAAAATCCCTTACCTGTATGGGAGCATTGGAGGAGGCTTACAGAAACTGCATTATGGAGGGGAAATTCCCCGCCTGCGTTCTGTTTATGACTATTCCGCCTCATACGGTAGATGTGAACGTTCACCCTGCTAAGATAGAGGTCAGATTTTCGGACGATAAGGTTATCTACGACGCTCTTTATTTTGCTGTGAAAAATGCGGTTTTAAGCGATACGAAGCCTGTTGAGATGAAGCTGCCCGAAAGGCAGAAAACAGAAGCGGATTATGCAAAGCCTATGTTTTCCGACCCTCCGAAGCCTGTTCAGACAGTTCTTCCCGAAAGCTCACAGTCAAAATTCACCGCACGGGTCATTCCCGTTTCCACCGAGGACAGGGACAATACCGAAAAGCGTGAAAGTATAAACAGTATAAAGAGCGGTGAGGGACACAGCCATACTGTAAGAGTTGAGGAAATTCCAAAGGAGTTTGAAGCAAAGGGGAATATCGCAGAAAGCTTTGAAAAGGCAGTTTCCCATGCGGAGGAGTTGTGGAGCAAAAAGCCCTCAGAGGAGCAGCCGAAGGAAAAAGCTGAGCCTGCTCCGAAAAAGGAAGATACCTCGGAGAAGCACGATATTTCACAGCATTTGCAGAGCGGCTACGGCGCATCGGCTGACAGCGAGGCAATTGAAAATCTGAAAAGCGAGCCAAAGGAGCAGAGCTTTAAATATATAACCGACAGTTCATTCAAGGACAAGGAAAAAGAGCCTGAAAAAACAGCCGAAAAGCAGGAGGAAAAGGAGATTTTCTTCCGACTGATAGGCGAGGCGTTCAAGAATTACGCTATAGCTGAGACTGAGGACGGTATTCTTTTTGTGGACAAGCACGCCGCTCACGAAAGAATACGCTTTGAAATGCTCAGAACGGGTCGTGAACAGCTTACGGCTCAGCTGCTTCTTGCTCCCGAGGAGCTTGTTCTCGACTGGAATGAGTATGACGCACTTGTAAAGAATCTCCGTGTATGTGCAGACCTGGGCTTTGAGATAGAGGCAATGAACGCCCCGAAGGTGCTTGTGAAGGGGATACCTACCGTTCTTGAAAAGAAGGACGCAGGAGAGGTGGTATGCGAGCTTGCCCGTAATTTTGCGGCGCACAGAAACGACCCTCTCCCCGAAATGCTTGACGATATGTACCACACCATTGCCTGCCACGGCGCAATAAGGGGAGGGGACAACAATTCGGCAGAGGAGCTGAAATCCCTTGTTTCGCAGATACTTGCCGACGACAGGATACGCTACTGCCCTCACGGCAGACCCGTAATGTTCAAGCTGTCAAGACGGGAGCTTGAAAAGCAGTTCAGGAGAATAGTTTGATTATGGAAAAAATACCTGTTTTAGTTGTATGCGGACCTACAGCCTCGGGCAAGACTGCCGTGGGCGTTGAGCTTGCCATACGTCTTGGGGGCGAGGTTATTTCCGCTGATTCAATGCAGATATACAAGGGGCTTTCCGTTTCCACCGCCAAGCCTACAGCGGAGGAAATGAAGGGTATTCCTCATTATATGATGGATTTTTTAGAGCCTGATGAGCCTTTCTCGGTTGCTGACTATGTCCGTATGGCAAAGGAGCATATCGGGGAAATCCATTCAAGAGGAAAGCTGCCTGTGATAGTAGGAGGAACGGGGCTTTATATCAGCTCGCTGATAGATAATATTTCCTTTGACCATATCGAATCCGACAGCTCTCTCAGAGCGGAGCTTGAAAAAGAAGCGGAGGAAATGGGCAAGGAGCATATGCATAACAGGCTCAGAGCCCTTGACCCCGATGCGGCTGACTCGATTCACCCCAACAATCTTATCAGAGTGATAAGAGCGCTGGAAATGTGCCTGCTTTCGGGCAGAACGGGAGCGGAAAACAGAAAGGAAAGCCGAAAGACAGAATCGCCTTATGAGCCTTGTATGATAGGTCTTACCTGCTTTGACAGGCAGGTGCTTTACGACAGGATAGACCGACGGGTTGACAAAATGCTTGAGGAGGGCCTTGAGCAGGAGGTCAGGGCGGTTTATGACAGATATAAGCTTCGCACAGCCTTCAACGCCATAGGCTTCAAGGAGATGATACCTTACTTTGAGGGGGAGTGCTCGCTCAATGAAGCGGCTGACAAAATAAGGCAGGAATCACGGAGATATGCCAAGCGGCAGCTGACGTGGTTTCGTCGAGATGTACGAATTAACTGGATTGATACGGCAAAATGTGAACAATTTGACGGAATTATATCAAATTGCTTAAATATAGTAGCCAAATCAAAAATTATGTGATATAATAAAAAAGAGTATGGAGCAGTATGCCCTTATGTCATTTATGTCAGCATAATCAGATAGATATGCGTTCTCTGACGGACGCAGGAGATGTGTATTTCAAAAAATACGGATTACCGAATAAGAAAGGATGAACTTTTATGAACAAGGCACTTAATCTTCAGGACGTTTTTCTTAATCAGGCAAGAAAGGAAAGGATCCCCATTACCTGTATCCTTACCAACGGCTTCCAGTTCAAGGGAGTTGTAAAGGGCTTTGACAGCTATGCTGTCATCATTGACGCAGACGGCAAGCAGGAGCTTGTTTACAAGCATGCAATTTCCACAATTGTGCCTGCAAGACCTATTTCCATTCTCGACGCAGAGCAGGACAAGGATTCCGACAAATAAGCTCTCCGAAAGGAATGAACGCATATGGAAAACGGAATTATGAAGGTTCTGTTTATCCTGATGGCGGGGCTTATGGTTTGTACAATTGTTAACGGCATTTACGTTAATGTCAACGAGGAATACAAGACCGAGACGGCTGTTATCAGCTCCTCTGCGGACAGGGTCTCTTTCAGAGGTGTCTATATCCGTGACGAATCCGTTATCAGGAAAAGCTATGTGGGAGTGCTGAGCTATCCCATAGCAGACGGCAGCAAGGTTGCCAACGGCTCTGTTGTCGCCTATGTTTACGAGAACGAAAGCGATATTGAGCTTAACAGAAAAATTGAAGAGCTTGCGGCGGAAATCGATCTTCTCCAAGCGGCTCAGAATCCCGGAACGGTACTTACCGCACAGCCTGACTTTATCGCTCCCCTTATCAGCGAAAGGTATCAGGCAGTAGCCACACGGCTTGCGAAAAAGGACGTTTCCGACATCAAATCCCAGCGTGACGACCTGCTTACCCTTATGAGTATTTACCAGATCTCGGTAAATCAGGAGGAGGGGTATGACGACCGTATAGCCGAGCTTGAAGCTCAGATAGACGAGCTTGTAAAGCAGCGCAGAGCAAGCAAATCGGAGATAGTATCTCCCGATTCGGGCTATTTTGTCAGCAGCTCCGACGGCTATGAAAGCATACTTACCACAGAAAAAAGCGGCGAGCTTACAGCGGATACCATCAAGGAAGTCATTGCCAATGAAAAGACTGTCAAGGAGGGCAAGGGCAGAAACGAGATAGGCAAGCTTGTAAGAGGCTATAACTGGAAAATAGCAGGTATTATAGATAATTCCGAAAGCGTTTATAATCCGGGAGATGAGGTGAAGCTTGAATTTGCTTCCACCCCCGACACCGTAAGCGCTGTGATAGAATCTCTCGAGCCCACAGAAAACCCCAAGGAATGGGTGCTTATCCTCCGATGCGAGGAAATGACCTTTGACCTTGTCAACAAGCGTGTGGAAAGAGTTCAGATGACTCTTAACGACTTTGAGGGTATCAAGGTGCCCAGAGAGGCTATCAGATTCAATAAAAACAACGAAAAGGGCTGCTATGTCCTCTGGGGGCAGAGAGTTCTTATGAAAAAAATCGACCCCATATTCGAGGCGGAGGATTATATTCTCTCCAGACTTACTTCCAACGAGGAGTATGTCTGCGTGTATGACGACATTATTATAAAGGGCGTTGACACGGCGGCGTTTATGGCAAATTCCGATGAGATAGTCACAGAGGACGAGGATTTTGAGGAGGACGAGTTTGTCATTCCTGTTGCCTCCGAGGTTCAGACAGGTCAGGGAGTTATCTCCGAAACTGAGATGACCTCTGAAACCGAGCTGACCGAGCCTTCCGAAACTGTCATATCGGAAATAACGGAGGAAACCGAAGAACCGTCGGAAACCGTTTCAGAGGAGGAGATTCACTTTGAATAGCGGATTTGAAGACATCTCCGAAAATATCAAGCGAATACGCTGTAATATTGAGGAAGCAAAGGTCAGAGCAAACCGTGAGAGCGACGACATCAGGGTAATGGCTGTTACCAAGACAGTTCCTTACGAAAGGGTCAATTTTGCGGTATCTCAGGGCTTTGAGCTTCTGGGAGAGAACAGAGTTCAGGAATATCTTGAAAAGCGTGAGCATTATTCCGAAAAGGCTGATGTAAGCTTTATCGGGCATTTGCAAAGCAACAAGATAAAATACATCATAGACAGCGTTTCCATGATACAGTCGGTTGACAGTATCTCACTTGCGGAAGCAATTTCAGCGCAGGCTGTAAAGCGTGGGCTTACTATGGACGTGCTTCTTGAAGTGAATATCGGCGGAGAGACCACGAAAAGCGGTTTTTCGGCTGATGAGCTGAGTGAAAGTGCCTTCCGTATAGCCGAGCTTGACGGGATAAGGGTCTGCGGTCTTATGACGATACCCCCTCCCGAAAACAGCAGTCTTTACTTTGAAAAGATGCAGAGGCTTTACGAGGATATGCGCAGCTTGCCTCCGAAATCGGCGGATATTCATCTGCTTTCAATGGGAATGTCGGCGGATTATGCTGAGGCAGTACGCTTCGGCACGGGTATGGTAAGGCTCGGCAGTGCACTTTTCGGCGCACGCACCTACAAAGCGTAATTCATCAAAAAGATGTTTTATATAAAGAAAGGAAGAAATAAAAATGGGACTTTTTGACAGCATTAAAACAGCTCTCGGATTCGATGGTGAGCCTGAGGATTTTGATAATGATATGGGCTATGATGATGTACCCCAGAGCGCAGCTCCTCAGATGCAGCCCGAATACAGCTACGGAAGAAATCAGGCTATCCAGCCCAATGACAACAGGGTGAATATTCAGGTAACAGCTCAGCTCCAGGTGATACTTGTAAAGCCTGAGCAGTTCTCCGATACAAAGGAGATCGCAAATCACCTTAACAACAAGAAAACCGTTGTGCTCAACCTTGAAGCCACAACTCCCGACGTTACCAGAAGGATCATTGATTTTCTCGGCGGCGTTGCATATGCAAACGGCGGAAGCATAAAGCCCGTTGCAAACAATACATTCATTATCACTCCCTACAATGTAGGCTTCCAGGGTGAGGAACTTTCCGCAGAGCTTGAAAGCAACGGAGTTCTCCTGTAATTCCCACTGCCTATGGAGCGCAGTAAAAAAAGCTTTATTGCCGCAAACAGCCTTGATGACGATCTGAAGCTTATTGTTTCGAGAATTTCGGATATGACCGAGCTGTGCGAAAAGCGTTTATCTCCCGTGTTTTCGGAATTTCTGAGCGAGGGAGAGGCTGCTTGCGCAGAGAAGTTTCTCAGATACATATGCTGTGACAGATACCGCTTTTTCGGCGGATATGAGGGTGCGCAGAGAGTAGTGCTGTGCGTTTTTCCCGAATACTGCGAGCCTGAGGACAGCGAATATCCCATCAGACTTGTCCGCTTTGACAGCAGAGCGGCAGGAGGGCTTTCTCACAGAGATTATCTGGGTAGTCTTATGGGAATGGGAATTACACGAAACCGCACAGGGGATATTATATGCGACATAAACGGCGCATATGCCTTTCTAAGTCCTGCGGCGGCGGATATGGCTCTCTCGGGGATAGAAAAGATTGGCAGAGCAGGTGTAAAAGCAAGGGCTGCCGATGGCGAAGCTGTTTCACGAAACGATAAATTCAGCATAATAACAGCCTCTGCCGCATCGCTGAGGCTTGACTGCATTGTAGCGGCGGCGGTAAGAGTCAGCCGTGAAAAGGCGGCAATGCTTATCCGTTCGGGTGCTGTTTCGGTAAATCATGGGGTTATCGAAAGTGTATCCGAAAATGTGTCGGAGGGTTCGGTGCTGTCTGTCAGAGGAGAGGGCAGATTTATACTTTCCGAGGTAGGCGGCGTTACAAAAAAGAACAGATATCACATAACCATAAAGAAGTACATCTGAATTTCCGAATGATGACCGCAGAGGATTCGGAAATTTGACAAAAGCTGCGGGGAAGGAAGGATATACGATGATAACTGCTATGGAGATAAACACAAAGCGTTTTGAGCAGGCAAAGCCCGGCTACAAGCCTGAGGAGGTCGATGAATTTCTCAATCTTCTTGCCGACCAGATAAGCACAATGACCAAGGACAAGGAGGACACCGAGAAGAAAATCGAGGTCCTCGTTGAGAGCATACGCCGTTACAAGGCAGACGAGGAAGCTCTCAAGGACGCTATGATCGGCGCTCAGAAGCAGGCAAGAGCCGTAATGGAGGAGGCAAAATTCAAGGCTGACGCCATTATCTACGAGGCTCAGCAGAAGGCAGAGCAGATAATTTCTGCGGCAAATGTAAAGGCTGACGAGATAATCGGCTCTACCGCTGTCCGTGCCGAAAGAGAACGTGAAACTCTCGAAAAAATGCAGACAGCAGTTACCGAGTTCAAGTCAAACCTTCTTGCAATGTACAAGTCCCATCTGGAGCTTATCACAGCCCTTCCCGAATCAGAGGACGAGGAGGACGAGACTGAGGAGGAAACACAGGAGGCTGTACAGCATCCCGCAGAGGAAGCACCCTCCGAAGATGATATGGAAGCAACAAGAGTTCTTGATACATCAGCTATTCAGTAAAAATACAATTCCAAATTAAGGAGAATCAGATTACTATGGCACAGGATTACAACAGCACACTCAACCTTCCCAAAACCGACTTTTCAATGAGAGGAAATCTCCCTCAGAAGGAGCCTGTAATGATTTCCGACTGGGAGAAGGACAGACTTTACTATAAGATGGTGGAGAAGAATAAGGATCTCCCCAAGTATGTTCTTCATGACGGACCTCCTTATGCCAACGGAAATATCCACATGGGAACAGCTCTCAACAAGGTTCTCAAGGATATTATCGTAAAGCAGAAGAATATGAGCGGCTACTGCTCTCCCTATATCCCCGGCTGGGATACTCACGGACTTCCCATTGAGCTGAGAGTTCTCAAGGAAATGGGCGTTGAAAACGGTGCTATTCCCCCTGTTGAGCTGAGAAAGAAGTGCAACGAGTATGCACACGGTCAGCTCAATAATCAGATGGAGCAGTTCAAGCGTCTTGGTGTTATAGGCGATTTTGACGATCCTTATCTTACCTTAAAGCCCGAATTTGAAGCAAGGCAGATAGAGATATTCGGCGAGATGTACCGTAAGAATTATATCTACAAGGGTCTGAAGCCTGTTTACTGGTGCCCCGACTGTCAGACAGCTCTTGCCGAGGCTGAGATAGAGTATGCAAACGACCCCTGCCATTCTATCTATGTAAAGTTCAGAGTTACAGACGACAAGGGTATGTTCACAGCAATGGGTCTTGACCTTGAAAATACCTATTTCGTTATCTGGACAACCACCACATGGACACT
>JAGAJY010000240.1 GCA_017848125.1 Oscillospiraceae bacterium | reverse complement strand
TTCTGATGGAGCATCTTCGCCGTTTCGGAGAAGTTTGTAGTCATAAGACTGTACAGCTTCGTATCCTTCGGGAATTCGTCATAGAACGGTATTTTCGTCTTACCGCCCAGAATGAGCAGTCCGTGTCCTGCCGGGACGTCGTTTACAAACTGTATCTCGCTGTCGTTGATATTGAGAACGTCCTGCAGCTTGGCCGCATCTGTGGGATTCTGCTTGAGAAGCACGATAAACTCGGAGTTTGCAAGCATATTTCGGGACTTGTAATCTTTCAGCAGATCGTCAACATTCTGTGTGATGCCTGTGAGGATACCGCCGTACTTTCTCGCACGTTTCCAAAGCATCTGCAAATAGTCAAGTGAATATTCATCGGCAAAAAGCAGATGGGCTTCATCAATGAAAATGTAAGTCTTTCTGCCCTTTTCCTTGTTCTCTGCAAGCCTGTTCCAGATGTAGTCAAGGATAAGGAGCATACTCTGTGTTTTCAGATTGCCGTTGAGGTCACGAATATCATAAGCGATAAATCTGTTCTTCGTGTTGACGTTGGTCTGATTGTTGAAATACTTTGCCGAACCGTTTACATACATATCAATAGTGATAATGAGCTTATCCTTCATTTCCTGCGGTACGTTTTCGGTTTCTTCCTTCATACATTCAAGGAATGTTCCCAAAGTAGGCATATCTTTCGGGTCAAGAGATTTAAGCACTCCCGACTTTGCGTATGCCTTCTGTACGCAGCGGTCAACAAAGGACTTTTCCTGTGCGTTCAGAGGGTGCTTTGAATCCATACACGAAATGAAAGATGTAACCAGCTGACACTTGTCGGCAATAATATCAACTTCGGGATCGTCAAGCAGACGGAAGTCAAAGTCAAACATATTGATATAGTTTGTTGAGCCGTTGGAGAAGCGTACAACCTCTCCGCCGAATGCTTCTGCCAGCTTCCAGTATTCTCTTTCGGGGTCAATAACAAGAACATCTGCATTTTCATCGCCTGTGATGATGTTCGTTATTTCCGTTTTGACCTTGAATGACTTACCGCCGCCGGAAGCAGCAAGATAGAAGCCCGAAGGGTTTATAAGTCCCAAAACACGGTCAAAAAGGATAAGGTTATGGGACAGCACATTCATTCCATAGTATGTTGCGTGCGGCATCTGTACCTCACGAACATTGAAGGGCATAAATATCGCAACGGACTCGGAGGGCATTGTGCGGAGATAATCGAATTTTCTCTGATAACCAAGCGGCAGACAGTCCGACATTCCGTGTTCCTGCTCCCAAGCCATTTCACCCTTGATGCAGCCGGAACGCTTGAGAGTGCTTTCGATAACCTCAACACATTCATTCAGCTGCTCAAAGCTGTCAGCCTTTATGAGAATCTGCGTATTCACCATAAAGAGCTTTTGGTCTTTTACAGTAATTTTGTCAAATACGCTTACCATTGCATCACGCTGATTTTTTATTCTCTGCGGCATCTGAGAGGAGAAGTTTCCGTGCTGTGCTGCCTTGACTTCTCGCTTCGCCATATCCGTATCAACAGCGGTAATCTGACGCTGAACTAACTTTCTTGCTTCGGCGCTGTCATAGGTTTCGATGTTGGAAGTTACCATAATTTCAATGCCCGTACCCAGAAGCCCTGTGAGAATATCCGATGTAGCCGTTGAGGGATATTCACGGATATACAAAACTTTTGCGTACTTATCATTGAACATAAAGTAGTCTTTCTTGAAATCGAAATAGTCGGGACTGCAATAGAGCTTTTCCTTTCCCTTTGCAAAATCCTCCGCCGTAAGTTTGGGGACTGTCATATTTTCCGCACCAACAAAGAAATCACGGAGCATTTCGATACGTTCCTGTGATGTAAGCACACGAAGTCCGGTATTCCCGATACGATTAAAGGTATTCATAGCAGTTATATCCAGCGTTCTGAAACGTCTGACAGCCGATTCCTCATCGGGGGCCTTAATGGTAAGAGTGATGTACATATGCTTCTGAATAGCGTTCTGTCCCTTGCGGATATTCTCCTCCAGCACTCGTGAATTAAATTCATAACGGTATTCAAAAAGGTCATCAGCCTTCTGCGGCATAAGAGTTGCTTTCTTGAATTCCTCCATATTCAGCCTGCTGTTCCAACAGCATATCTGACAGTCAACGGTATCGTCCAGAATACCAAGAAATTCGATATATCTTTCAAGATACATATACTGCTGTTCCTCATCGGCAAGGTTGAAGTTTATATCATCAAAGGTATAAGCCTTTGAGTACATTTTCTTTCCAAGATAGAAAATATCATCGGAAAGGACTTTCTGATAAGGAATTGTGGAAAGTACCTTTTTGGATAAATTCTTCTTTTCCTTTTCAGTCCTGCCCTTTTTGGACTTTTTGCCCTTTTTCTTTTCGGGCTTGCCTGCCGAAAGTCTTATGGCATCTCTGTCCCTTGCGGACATTGGTGCATCATCATCGGTAACAGCTGCTTTTTTGGAACGTTTTTTCACAAAAGCCATAGCAGCAGCCAGAACTGCGATAACGGCAGGAACGGCAATAAATTTCGGATCAATATTTATCTGATTTGTAACGTTTTCCACCGCTGTTTCCGTGACTGCTTCCGTTATAGCGGTACTCTCTAAAACCTCTGTAATCTCCTGCACAACAGCTTCGGTCACGGCAGGCTGTTCCGAAACAATTTCCTCGGCAGCGGTTACGGGTATGTATTCTGTTACCGTAACAACAGCTTCTTCCGTCTGCACCGCTTCTTCCGTTACTCCTGCTTCTTCAAGGGACTGTGATACTGCTTCCGCAACGATGCTTGAAATAATGTCATCGTTATTCATTTCAGCATCGGCAGGAACTTGTGTTTCTGCGGTTTCTTCAATATGTTCCAGTGGAACATTTTCGGTTTCTGCGATTTCCATAGCGGAAACATCTGTGCTTTCGGTGTTATTGTTCAATGTTCCCGTCTGTGACTGTTCTCCCGTATTCTCCGGGAGAACTGACATATTAGTAACCTCTGTAACTGAGGTCATAACGCTTTCCTCGCCCATATCCGTATATTCTCCTTTCGCTTTACTTTACTCTGAGCTGCAGGCCGCTGAATGAAAAATACGCTTCATCAGCCATATTCGCCACTCGCTGATTTACTGTGCAGAGGGCTTCACGATAGATGTTGTCGATCACGTCAAAGGGTGCAGGCTGAAAGCCCGTTTCTGCGGATATGACAACAATGGTGCCGCCGCTTTTCGTGACCTCGTTCATCAGTATCGTTATAGCCTGCATAAGCTCCTTGACAAAGCTCTGCATATCCTGTTCAGTAAATTCCACCCTTGCGGCATACTCCGAAATGGTCTTTTTGTATATCCAGTCTGCAAGGTTATCCAGCACAAAGCACTTGTACTCCTTGTATTTGACAGGGTGCTTATCAACGCTGAAATTGCGGATAATATCCCAGCGGAAATGTTTGCTCCGCTCGTTGAAGAAAATGCGGTTCAGAGTCTTATCGTCCATATCTTCATTGGTGCAGAGATACTGTACTCTGTCCATTTCCTTGAACTGCGACACTCCGAATCTTGATTTTCCGCTCATAGCACTGCCTGTTACAAAAATCATCTTTCCGTTATTCATTGGTTATTTTCTCCTCTTTTTCTTTGCTTTTTTCTCGGCTGCACGTTCTCTTTCAAGCCCCTGCAGCCAAATTTTTCTCACCTCATCGTGAAGCTGAACTTCCTCCGGGAGATATGTCATTCCTCGGCGCTGTTTGCCGACATAAAACTCAAACACCGTTGAAGCGATTTTCTCAAAGGGCATACCGTTGTATCTCATAAAGCCCACCGCAGCCAGCGGAGCAACCTCGATAATGACGATATACATTAAAATATCCGTTGAGATAAAGTTTTTCCCGATAAGGAATGTGAGAATTGCAAGTGCGATCATTGCTATTCCGCATACAAACTGACGTATGGTAAGTCCGAAGAAAAACTGCTCCTTGTACTCCGTAACGTCCTGCGGAATATCTGCCTTTATCATCAAATCACCCCTTTCAGCCCGTTAAGAATATGGGCGATAACGTCAACGGTCCAGCCGTTTCCGATACACTTATATCGCTGTGTTTTGGATATTCCCTCGGTATAGTTGTCCGGGAGAGTCTGCAAACGCTCTGCTTCAACAGGGGTTAATTTACGGATTATGTAATCACCGTCGGGAAGGTCAATTTTGTAAAGGCCTGTTTTTGCTCCCTGACCTCCGCCGTTTGCTGACAGGGTAACGGACTTTCCACGAACGGAATATATACGCTGTCCCTGACCGCCTTTTCCGTATTCGCCTAAACGAATCGGCTGTGCTATTGCTGTTGCACCGCCCTTGAAGCCTTTGTTTGTGATTATGGTAGCTTCGCCGTACTTGTAATAGCCTGCCATAAAGGTACGGGATTTTTCTCCCTCGCCGTTAAAGGTATTAAAGGGGATTGGCTGTGCAACCATTGAATCCTTCTGAACGGTAGTAAGGCAGTTGCTTTTCCCGTCCTTTCTTGCTTCAATAAACTGCTCTGTGCCGCCCTCACATTTTGATGTTCGCTTTCCGCTTTGGACATATCGCCCTCGCTGTGCCACTCCGACAGGCTCGGCTATCATACTCCGCTGACTTCTCTGCATTGTGTTCCAGAATACAGCTCCGTCATAGCTTGCGGTCATACAGTAGCTTTTGTCCTGCCAAGAGATACCGCTTTCAAGAATGTCTTTCAACAAAATGCCCTTGTCCTCCGGCTGACATACACCGGGAATATTGGTCCAGTAGCAGCGTTTTCTCTGCTGTGCGGAAACAAGTGCAGAATTTATCATTATGGGCTGTACTCCCAACATTTCGGAAATGAAATCCTTGATGTTCTGATGAATACTGTTGTTGTTTTCATAAAGAAAATATCTGCACTCGCTTTCCCGTAAGGCTCGGACAAATTCCATAAACAGCTTTCCGCCTATCCCATCCGGGGTTACTTCCCTGTTTGTTTTTGCAATGCTCCAGTAGGTGCAGGGCGATCCGCCCAGAAGCAGATCGTATCCTTTGAAATCGGCAAAGTTTCCGCCAAAAACGTCACCGTGATGCACTATCTGAGGATAATTTTTCTCGCTGACCTTAATTGCATACTTGTCAATTTCAAAAGCATCGTATCTTTCCACGTTTATCCCTGCACGTTCAAGAGCTGCCATTCCGCAAGATATTCCGTCAAATAAGCTCAATACTCGCATATTAACCTCCCAAAGCTCGCTTTGTAATATCGCTGGACTTTGCAACGGTTATTGCAAGCATTACAACACTTAAAACGGGAGTTGCGTATTTGAAAATGTGCATTAAAAGTCCTGCTCCGTTAAGCCCTGCCGAGAAGTCAAGTGCCAGATTTGCGGAAATTATCGTATATGCCTTGAAGCATATAGCAAGCACTCCCCACTGCATACTTACGGCAGCAAAATTCTTGATAAATGAAATTCCTGCCGAACGTGCCTGTGTATTCACAAGTGTTGCAAGTGCTACGGGAGAAATTGCCGTAAGTATCGCTGTTTCAAAAACAACACCCAGCACCGTTACCACGATAAGTGAGAACATAACAAACATAAGAATTATGATTATGACATAGAGCAGCGTTAAAACGATATAGTTTATATCAAGCAGTCCGCCCTCAAGCGGAGTACCCTGATTCATCGCATCACCAAACGCCGCTCCTATTCCATCGAAGGCAGATGCAAAATCCACCTCACTACGGAATAGTCCGGATATTATCCCGACAATGTTATCCACATTCTGCACTATCAAGGCACTAACTACCAGCTTCATAGCCACTCTGATAGCTCCTTCGATACCGCCGTTAAAATCTATGGACACACAATATGTAAAGGCCTCCATACAGAAAAACAGCGTTAAAAGGGCTGTGCCTGCTCCCTCGAAAATGCTTATTGCATCTCCTGCCTGACTGACAATATCAAAGCCTGCCAAACTCTGCAAAACGGCAGCGAAACCGTCTGCTTCTGTCTGCAAAAGGTTTTGTGCTTCTTCAAAGGCAATTTCAAAAAAGCTCCTATCTGCCATTATGCTCCTCCTTTCCTATTCAGCAAAGGACGGCTATCAAACTAACCGTCCTCGCTTTATTCATTACGGCTCTTTTTATGTGCATTAAGAACCGCCGAGAGAAAGGGAAGCAGGAATGATAGCTCCGACAGCGGCAATTATCGCACCGCCGATAAGAGTCTGAAATCCTCTTGTCTTACCGTCTGCGTTATCGTCCTTGAAGCCTACGCCCGTCTGAATACCGCCGACAACGGCAACCAGCGAACCAAGTGCAATTACACCGGGACCGAGTACGCCCATAATAGCGTCAATCATTCCCTGTGCGTCTGCTCCCTCTGCCGATGCAGTAATTGTGCAGGCACTTACCGCCATAGGCACAACAAGTGCAGCTCTGCCCAACCTTGTGTTCATAGCCTTGCCTGTGGCATTGACAGCTGCAAGCATAGCCTTTGCTCCGACTTCATTTACCTTGTTACGGACATTGTCCATTGCGTTTGTGATCTTCATCACACATACCTCCTAAAAAATATAAATGAATATATATCTGCAAAGCTCCTGTGATTTTCACGCACTCTTATTTCTTCAAATTACTTTTCTGCCGAATCACTTTCGCTTTGATGACAATAAAAAAAGAGCTACAAAGCAGGCATCTCAAAATGCCGCTTTATAGCTCTCATTCGCTGTTCCACACCGCTCGTTTGGTGTGCCGTTATTCTGTTGTTGTGGTCTGCTTTTCGGGACGCATTATCAGCTTTTTCTTTGATTCATAGATAAAGTAACCGTCTTTTCTCGGCTCTAATACTATTTCCGATTTGCGTTCCATAAGCTTGTTTATTTCGGTAATCTCACGCTCAGTGAGTTTTCTTGCTTCGGTCATAGGCATTACTTTTCCACCTTACGGGGGAAATTATCATAATGCTCTATATCCTGCAAGTCGATAATTCTGAGCATAAGGCCGCTGACTCCGACAGACATAAAAAATCTGTCATTCATAATCTGTCTTACGGCTTCATTATCGGGACAGCAGGCTATCATTATCCTGTCTGTCCTGATTTTCGGAACGGTATTCGCCGCAACAGCAAAAATTGAATCAATCACCGCATCAATATCGTTCTCTGATGATGAGTTTAATGTAATATCATCAACATAAAGAAGATTGGGCAGGATAAAGCCCTTGTTCTGATAGTTGTAGCCGATTGCAGTCAGTACCGCAAACAGCTTTGAATATTCTTCCGATACGCTTTCCATAGCTTCAACAATATCGCTTATGAAATAGCTGAGATCCTCAACGCTGAAATATGTCAGCTTGACCTTTGAGATAACTTTTGAATTGAGCTGATTTGTGTCCATATCGGTAATAGTTAATGCGGTTTTGCCCATAAAGGCATCAACATAATCGTCCATAATGCCCTCAAGCTCGCCTGTAAGCAGCTTGACTGCAAACTGTTTCTTGTCAATTCCCTTATTCGCATATTCATCGAACAACTCGCTAAATAACGCTTCAACTCTCGGCTTTGTCAGCTGCTCGATAAACACCTTTATATCTCTTTTCTTTTCCATAAAATGTTCCTCCATTCTTATGCCACATTATACAGTCCCGTACAATGTTCAAGCAATTTCTGTATTTCTGCCGGTATATCCGACATTATGCTTTCGGTTTGTTCTATTTCAGCACCGTTATCATCGGCAGTCACGAAGCGAAGCCTGATAGTGTCAGCCGATTCCGTATCTCCCGTATCAATAAACTCGCTGAAATCAATAAATTCCGTTTCGGGCTGTGTATCTACATATCTGTCAAGATAGTAAACATAGGGATTGTCCGAAGCGGTTTCTCCCTTTTCGGCATCGGGCTTCCAGCCTTCGCCCAGCTCCGCATATCTCGGATGCTCGGAAAGGTTGAATTTATTTGTAAAGAACGGATAAAGTCCACGCACCATAACAATGCAGTTGTTATTATCCATAGTAGTCAGCTCGTCAATGGTCGCAAGCTCTCTGCCCATAATGGCATTGTTGTATGAGCTGCTTCCCTGCTTGCCTTTGGTCTGATTTATGGATAATTGGTCAATGGTTTCTTTTCCAAGCTCCTTTGAAAGATACTCATTTGTGAATTGGTCTTTGCCGCCCAGATATATCAAGGTGTCGCAATTTCCGGGCAATTCCTCCCACGATTTCTCATACATTCGCTTTAACTGCGACAAATTTTGCAGAATAACCTGTGCGGAAATTTCAAACTTTCGGCACGTTGCAAGTACCTTTTCAAAGTAGGGTATTTTTCCGACGTTTGCGAACTCATCGCATATGAAACGGACGTGAACGGGCAATCTTCCGTGATAAAAATTGATTGCCCTGTCATAAAGAGTGTCGAAAAGCTGTGTGTACATCATAGCCGCCAGAAAGTTGTATGTAGTGTCGGTAGAGGGAATAACGATAAACAAAGCAACCTTTTTATCTCCCATAGTTTCAAGGCTGATATTGTCCATAAATGTGAGGTTTCGGACATTCTCCAGCTTGAAATATTGGAGCTTCGTTGTGGTTGAAATTAGGATAGACTGCATTGTCTTTCCTGCTGCCTGCTTAAACTCCTCATAATACTGCACGGACAATGCTTTCGGTGCAGCTTCCTTTCGCTTGTCAAACATTAGGTCAAGCTCGGATTTTTCTTCTTCCTTGCCCTCTACCACTTTCGCCTTGTGGATAAGGTCAAGAACTCCTGCAAAGTTCTGTTCTTCTTCCGTACCCGTTTCTATAAGCAGGAAGCAGAGTGACGATAACAGAAGCCTTGTAGCATCGTCCCAAAACTGATCGCCGCCTGACATTCCCTCAACCTTTGTATTGGTCATAAACACGTTTATCATTTTTATGACATTGTTGCTGTTGACCTCTCCTGTGCTGTCACGAAGATAATGAAACGGATTGTAGTTTGAGCTGTGTTTCATATCGTTGAGATTGAACACTCTTATCTCATATCCGTGCTGTTCAAGCATCTTTCCGCAAGATTCCACAAGCTCGCCGGACGGGTCTGTGACTACAAATGAGGTGTTGCATTGCAGTAGATTTGGCTTTACGAAGAAACGGGATTTACCGGTACCGGAGCCGCCCAGAATTATCATATTCAGATTAAGCATAGGCTTTATCTTTTCCGCTTCCCTGCTTGCACTTGTAACGTCCTTTATGGATATTTCCGTACCCGTAAGATTGCTTGGCTTGCTGTTTTTCGGCTTGCCTTTGGACTTTTTCTTCTTGCTTTTGGCTTCTTCCGCCGCTTCGTTCTGCTCCCTGACCTTTCGGTCAAGCACAAGGAATACGTCACTTGCACATATAACGTTATTGTAAAAGCCTGCCCTTGTGGTATCGGCAATTATCTCTTTTTCCTGCCGATTTCCCCACCTTGCAGAGCCGTGTTCAACGCCTTTTCTGTGATAACGCTTGCCGTTTCCCACAAGTCGATACATAATGGATATCATACTGCCGAACAGTCCGAAAACGCAAGCATTTCTTGTCATTCCGTTACCGCTTATTACGGCTTGAAATGCCTTGCCCAGATTTCCGGGGACCATATATTCCCCGATACTGCCGATAGCTTCAAATGCCTGTATATTTCCATTTTTGTCGGCGGTCATTTCAAGAGTATAGCCTGCAAGTACGATTACGGGAAATGCGATAATACAGCAAACGATTATGATATACAGAAGCGTATCGGTTTTCTTTTCGGGTATTCCCATATTGCTTGCCATACTTAATGCTCCTGTCCTCCCTTGCCTTTGGAAATGACTTTATCCTTGACAGCCTGCGATATTTCCTTGAATTTCTCCTGTGCAAAATGTTTGATTTCGCTGAGTGTCTGCCTGTCGGGGCATTTTTTATCCGATATGCTCTTTTCAAAGGACTTCTTTATATCATTTGCACCCTTTTCGGATATACCTATATCGGCAAGTCTTTCGGTGTCAATATTGCTTATGGGCATTATGAGAGATTTTTTGCTTTCCTTTGCGGTTATCTCAATCATACTGCTTGAAAGCTGACATATCTTTGCTTCGCTAAGCTCCTGCCTGTGAGCATCGTTTATTATCTCATCAAAAATGAGCTGCCGAATAACCAAAGCGGTTGAAATATCATCTACAAGCCCAAAATCATCTCGGAGAGCCTTTTCAACCTCTGCCAGAGGTGTGTCCCTTTCTATCTGCATATACCGATAGTTTTCGGGGTCATCTCTGACAATTACGGTGCTGTTCCTGAGTGTATGATAGCCCAGCTCGTTAAGCTCCGCATTATTCTGTTCAAAGCTGTCAAAGCGAATTGCCCAAGGCTTGTATTCCATTACCTCATAGGCAGACGATTCAATGTCCGAATCTCTGTATGAAGCTGCAACCTTTTCGGCAATTTCCTTTGCCGATACCTCGGAATAGCCCATCTGCGAAAGCATTGACTGTACTTGATGCACGGGCAGGACAGGGATAACCGCAAATTTCTGTGTGTTGTTATCCAGAACGCAGCATTTAGCTCCGTTATCTATTGGAATTTCACCCATACATTCAGCCTTGCCTATAACTGTCTGCGACAGCTGTGACTGTGCAAGATATTCTCCGATATTTGGAATATCTGCATATACTATCTCGGATTTCTCCGCTGTATATGAAAAGGTTTTTTTCTGATTATCTGTAAGAGCATTATTTACGTCATCAAGGAGCTTGCTTATGGTCTTGCTGTTAAGTCCTCTTTCAGAAAGGGCTATCCGCATTTCCTCGGCACTGCCCATTTTCACGCTGATAAGCTCGTTTTTCTTTGCATTGAAAAGGTCGATTCTCCGCAGCTCTCCGCCCTCTGTCCCGTACTTATACACGGCAGTATCCTTATTTATATGCCTGTTACGGGTATTGAAAAATGATGTAAGCTCACTTCCGCTGACAGTTCGCTTTACCTTTCCCGAAACGTCATATACGGGATAGGATTTTTCAAGGTCAAGCTCTGATTTCAAAGTTTTTCCGCCGTTTATCATCTCGGCTTCGGATTTGCCTATGCGGATATAGTCCTGTGCGGAGGTGTTTGGCACTCGCATAAAATAGCTGTCGGGGGTATTCAGCTCTTCGACATTGAGCTTTTCCATATCAAGGGTAATGACATTATCATATACCTCGATAAGAAAATCCTCGCTTTCCTGCAAGCTCTCTCTGTATGCTTTCCTTGCATTTTCTATCTTGTCGGAAATGTCAGTATTATACATTACCGCAACCTTATCTCCGTAAGGCACAAAGGATATATCCAGCTTTTCCGAATTTGCGGCAGCGGAAAGCTCTTTGGCTTCGTCCTGTGTCACAAGATACGCTTCAAATCCAAGAGCATCCAGAGGTGCGGTCTGTTCATATCGTGTGACCTCGATATTATCGACTTCATTTTTTATCTGCTCCGCTTCGGATAATGCCTTTGAATACTGTCCCTCATATTCTTTGGGGACAACGTTCATATATTTATTGTCCTCTGTCTTGAATGTGATAACGGGAATATCGTATTTGTTCATTACACGGCTGATAATCCCTATATCTTCCGCATCAATAAGGTCTTTCCCGTCCTTAACTATGATATTCTCGGAGTTTTCCGCAAGCTCATTTGCGACAACGTGCTTCATCGCCATATTCAAAAGGTCAAGCTGACTTGCAGGAACAGCAAGTACGGCATTGTTGTTATCTCCGACCTCGGCATTGAAATATGAGCCGCCCATTTTCTTTACGGTTTCCTCTATCTCCGCAAGTTTATTGGCAGGGACCGTTACAAATTTGAAATCTGCTCCTGCCTTTTGGAGCTTTGCGAAATTTGCTTTTGATAGCTTTCCGACTTTTATCTTAGGAGTGTCCTTCTTCTGATAGCCCTCTCCCCTGCGTTTTTCCTTTTCAATATCGCTTACAATATCCAGAATACGCTTTAAAAGCTCCACAAAGGTGCTGCAAGCATCATCACCGATCATTATTCCGTCACCCCTTCCGTTACTGTTTCTTCAAAATGTTCCACCGGAACATCGGAGGAAATCTCCGTTTCGGATTGCATTTCAGTTTCTGTATCAAGATGTTCCACCGGAACATTTTCCGATTCTGAATTGCTTTGTTCTGTTTCGGAACTTTCGCTGTCCTCTGTTTCTTTTATGAAAATATCTATCCTATCTTCATCGGTGCAGCCGTATGAAAACGGGGACATATTGAACATTATTGTTACCGCTGTGTCCTTTGCGTTTGCCCAACCGTTGGGCAGTGCAAGGAGCTGAATACGCTTTATTCCCACGTCATTTACAATAAATGCAGGAGTATATTCATCAACGGAGTAATCGGAATAGTCATATGTTTTGGATTTTGTTATGCTTTTCAGCAAATCTCTCTGCCTTATTTCAAGGTTTTCGTCCGTACTTTCATATGTAACCTTATATTTGCCGCCCGTATGCACCTTTAGGAAATGGGTGCTGAAAACTGCCTGTCGGTTTTCTCCGTTATCCACACCGAAGATACGCTCCTCGGCTTCGGGATAGCTCACCTTGTTGTCCTTATGATTCTTGGCATATCCGATAGAATTTGCGGTATAGCCGAAATTATAGTAAAGGTCATCTCGGTTTGTTCCCAGCTCGGTACATATTTCCTCGGCGCTCATATCGTTATTGGCAGCCCATACCTCAAGGAGCTTGTCGGGGTTTAATCTGATAAGGTAAACAGCCGATCCGTCTATCTCCTTATTTATATTGATGCTTTCCGAATAGTACACCTCCCACATATCCGGGGAGAGCAGTTCGTCCTTTTCAAGCCCGATCGTTCTTGCATAATATTGATAGTCCGTCAGATCGGTAAATTCTTCATCATCGAACATATCGTTCTCAAACCAGCCTATGACAGCGTTATGCTCCTTTTCTTCCTCGGAAAGCTCTGCGGCATCATTTTTCTGTATGCAGCCTGTCAGCATAACGGATGCACATACAAGAAGTGCAATTATTTTTTTCAGCTTCATCTCTCTATCCCTTTCGGTCGCTTTTTTCGTTCAGCGGTTTTCGTTATCTCTATTATATCAGATTGCATTTTTATTCAATTATGAACAAAGGCTTCCGAAATTTGATACCCACTGAGAGAGATTGATACGGGTTGATAGAAACTGATAGTGGACGTACATAGTTTGGTAATAGAATAGTTGATAAGCAGCGTGCTTAAACATTTTGTAAATATACTATGAACATTATTTTTGTCACAAAAATAGGGATTTACAAAATTATATGTAAATCCCTCTATATGCAATTATTTTCGTTTATGTAGTAAATTAACGTTTGAAATGATTTTATCCGAAGATAATCCTACTTGATAATATAGAGAAAAAATCAATATTATCTTGGATCACCTATAAGACACAAACTTTACAATCACAATTATAAATATACTACTTTGAAGTAACAATAATTATGCATAAATAAATCTATCATTCATAAAATCTGACACACCACTATAATTCTGTATATGAACAACACTGAGTTGTTTCATTTTTCCTATATCCTCCTGCCTTTCATTTAATTCTGGGTGTAGCTTCTCAATTAAAAATCCTTCCATCCAATCCAAATAATTCTTTGCTTTCTCATATGGTAGAATAAATTCTAATGGGATATATTGGCTTTCGTTGGATAAAAACATAATCGTTCCAAAATATACTCTCTTATCATATTGCTTGTATTGAGGATTATGTAATTTAAGAGCTGCAAGATGACCATTAGCAAATCTACTATTCTTTGCATCGGTTTTACCTATATATACTAACCTTTCCTCGTTTTCATTATAAATCGTAATAAAATATATGTTGTAACAATTTACAGGAGGTTCACCTAATGTTTCTAATACCCACCGCTTTTCTTCATTATCCAAATCATATCCGCATTCTTCATTCGTACCTGTCAATTCACAAACATCTTCAATGTATTTTTTATTTTTTCTCCATGAATCATATAAGTTTCCGGCATCTACAGTATTAGCTAAATATAAATCACAACAAATATCCAACCCTAAAAAAGCCCCATATTCTAAATACGGTTCCAGTTTGCCATAAAAATTCATAGGATTGACAGAGTTATTGCCCATTATCCAAGGCTTTAATGGTTGAAATTTCATAAGCATCCTCTCTTTTTAGTCCAAACGTTCCGATTATGTTGGATTCCTATCTGCATTCGGTTTTGCCGATTGATTTTTAAACCAACGGCATATCATTCTTCTTAATTACTTGTTGTATTGTCTTCATTAAAACGAACAACCCATTCCCTATAATTTTCATCAGAACCATCGTATTTTGATTTTTGAATCGCCATAGATATTTGTGCAATATCACTATTGTAATCTGACAATCCTGATGTGCGGTAAATTTCAATGTATTGAACATCAGACGAAAAACCATTTTCCGTCATAATATATGCTTTTTCCTCAATAGAATCATACATTTCCTGATAATCAGCTTTCATACTTGAAAGTATTTTTTCAAACTGCTCAATTCTTTTTTCTGTATGGTCTACAAGCGAAGCAAACATTACTAACTCATACTTGCAAACTTTCGAAATAATAACAGGATTTATTTGAGGAGTAATTTTGGCAAATTTTTTTAATTCATCAGGTATATTTTTTTAAGCAGCTTCTTTAGCGGCCACCAGCATAGATTGTGGATTATGAAATGTCCAATTTCTGACATCGAGCAGTTCATTGAGAATTATCAAAATCTCTTGAGGAAGCACAGATTTAAGAAAGCCTTTCTTTTCCATCATTTTTCTTAAGTCTATATATGAAAAGGAACTACTTTGATGGTCAGCTGTAAGTTTTAAAATTTGATGTTGTCTATATAGGAGTTTATCCGAAATATCATCATACTGCTTAGCATTGATATATTCTTCATTTGTGTTTTCCAACAAGGCTGTAGCCTCTAAAGAATATTCCTTATATTTTTCCAAATTAATAACAACTCCTGCTATTAACCTTCCCAATACAACGCATGCATCTTGAACATTATCTATTTTAAACTGTTTAAATTGTTGCTTTGTTCCACCTGACATTTTATATTCCTCCAAATCGAAATATACTTACATCATATAAGGATTTCATAATTATTGTAAAAAAATACATATCATTTTTTTTTGCTTATTCTACTCTCTTACTAATTATTGCATTAAGCAAATCCTTCGACGGTAGCTGTACCGATATATCACTTATATCTCCAATATCAAACTTTAAGTACAAATCATTCTGTGGATTTGGAGATGTAAATCGGTATTCCTTTTGAACAGAGTATTTCTTTCTTTTGTAAAATACTACTTTTTCTATACCATTTTGCAGAGATAAAAACAAATCAAGTGCATCAATATATTCATCGTAATATTTTACAAAGTCACTATTTATTTCAATATTTTGTTTTTCTGCTCCCAGCTTTATTCTCTTACAATATTCATAAACATCCTTAATTATCAATGCCGTATCATAGGCTGATATAATTTTTTCACATTGTTCCTCGAAAAATTTAAAGTCATCAAAATTATTAGGATTTATGGCAAACATACAAAACACAAAATCATTTTCGCTTGGTGTAGAAAGTGCAACATCCTTTAAATCTTGATTATAAATTTCTTTTTCCGGAATACTTAATTGTGCTCCCAGCCTTTCAGAAATAAATATCTTTCCTTCACAAGGATCACCAATAAACTCATCACCCGTTTTTTCATATAATTCCCGATAGTATCGTAAGCTGTTCATATAAAACGAGCCGCCTACTGTTTTTTCAATTATATCTTTAGTTTGAAATTTAATAAGTGGAAAACCTTTTATAGTTGTTCGATATACAATATCTTTCATACGAAACCTCCAACCATCGAATATAGTATTATATAAAAATATTATACCATACCTACACAAGAATTGCAATCAGAATCACTTTCCGAATATCACAATGATAACAATAAAGCCGAGATAATGTTCCACCGGAACATTTTACTCGGCTCTTTTCATAATATCAGTAGTTAAGTGTCTTAGCCACGATCCTGTCGGCAGGCTTGCCGTCCTCGTCCTTGTCGGTGTGATAACCCAGAACAGCGATTTTTGTACCGGGAAGCAGCCTTTTGTCAAGCTCACTCGCTTCGCACTCAACCGTTACTTCCATTCCGTCCTCGGCTTTCCTTATCTTTACGCCGAAAATGTCAAGCATTCTGCCTGTTTCCTTGAGCATAGTGACTTCCATAACCTCGCCCTGAATGATTACCTTGTTTTCCATAGTAAATGTACCTCCGTTATTCTTCGTTTTCGGTCTGTTCAAAGTAAAGGGCTAATGCCTTTTCAATGATTTCATTTGCTTCTTTCTTGGAATATGTGCTTAAATACCTCTTGTATGTAACTGTCGGGAGAGTTATCTTCTCACCCTTGTCCTTCGGCTCGGCATCGTCTTTTCCATATTCCCCTGTCAAAACCTCTGTGATAATATCCTCGGAAACAACCGCATAGGAAGCCGATACCTCTCTGAGCTGCTTTGCCATTTTCATATCAATGACAGTCACACCCATTCTTACCATAAGGGAATATGTGAGCTTCTGCTGTTCCTCCGGCATAAAGGATATATCAACGGCTGAACGGAGCTTGATGTTGCCCTTATCCACAAGTGCCTTAAATTCGTCAATGAGCTTGTTCACCCTCAAAAGCCTTGCAACCTTTGAGGAGCTGATACCGTATTCCTCGGCTGTCGCATCTCTTGTTGTTAAATGTTCCACCGGAACATTTTGCTCCGCTTCGAGCTTATGCTTTCCGTTTTCGATAAAATACAGCTCGTCACTTATAGCTTTCAGCTTGCGTTCATCAAACAGCTTGCTGTACCGAATACCAACCGCAAATGCCTGTTCGCTTATCTTCAAATCTTGAAATGACCTTTGGAGCAGATTCGTTTCAATGACATAAACCTCTGCTTCTTCATCGGATAAATCGGTTTTGACAACGGCAGGAACACTTGTTATCCCTGCCTGTCCTGCGGCATACACCCTGTTGTGTCCCGAAAGTATCTCATATTTGCCGTTCTCCATAGTCCTCACGATAATGGGTGTCATAACTCCATTTTTGGAGATACTCTGTACCATATCTTGCAGACGTTCACCCTGATAGAGCGTAAATCTGTGATTATGATACGGTACCAGCTTGTCAATAGCTATGTTCGTTATTCCCGTTTCGGAGGAGAAGTCCAGACCGTCTGCCACTCCGAATTTGCTTGTAACATTCCTTGCCACAACAAAAACTCCTTTCATTCGGTTATTCGTGATATATCTGCCCAACGTGTCCGTCCGGCTCATCGGGAGCTTCATAATCGTATATACGGAAATCTCTCGGTGAATACTCCGCCTTTTCACGTTTGATTTTGGAAATGTAGCCTTTCATAGTTTTAAGGCTGTTTCCGCAATATCCGCCGTGCAAGTGCTTGTCATATTCCCCTGTCAGATGGTTGTATGTACCATTGCAGGGTTCAATTTCATCACTCACATACTCTAAAAAATATCGTTTCATATCCTTATCCTATCAGTTCATCGGCAAGCCTGTTGTAGTCCTCGGCGGCCGTACATTTGGGTGCGTATGCAATAAGTGTCTGCTTCTGTGCCTGTGCTTCCTTGACCTTGATGCACTCTCGGACAGAGGTATCGAATATCTTTGTATTCATACTCTCCGCAACCTTTTCAAGAGAAGCCTTGACCTCTCTTGAAAGATTTGCCCTGCCGTTGTACTTTGTGAGCAGAAGCCCTGCAACGGTCAGCTTAGGATTCTGACGCTTCTTTATAGCTCTTATGGTTTCATTGAGCTGTGAAAGTCCCTGCAAAGCGTATCTGTCTGCCGTAACCGGGATAATGACTTCATCGGCAGCTATCAGACAGTTATGCAGAATGGAGTTCATCGCCGGGGCTGTGTCAATGAATATGTAGTCATAATCACCGCACTTTTCCAAAGCATCGGACATTCGGTAAAGTCCGTCAACGCAGCCTTTCAGCTTTTCATCAGCCTGCCGTAAAAGGCTGTCCCCTGCAAGTATCTCGCCGCATTCGGTATGCTGAATCGCTTCCGAAATGCTGATACGGCTTTCATCAAGGAGAACGTCATATATGGTAGCTACACCCTCGGTTTCCGCCCGATAGGTGTCAGTGGTGTTGCACTGCTGATCGCAATCTATAATGAGTGTTCTGTAACCTCTCTGTGCGAATATCGAAGCCAGAGCTGTAGCAGTCGAAGTTTTTCCCACTCCTCCTTTTTGGGAAGCACAAATTATTACCTTGCCCATAAAAACCGTCCTTTCATTCAGTTATTTTCTTTGCCTATCCTGCCGACTTTCTCAATCCACCTGTCAACCGCATTGATAATGCCCTCATAGGCCTCATACCTCTCCATCTTCTCATTATAGAGGTCAATATCGTCCTCGTCAGCATCTTCGGGAAGCTCGTCGGGCTTGTCATAGTAGCCGTTAAATTCAAGGTAGTCACGGCGTTCTGTGAGATAGCCCTGAAAGGCTGAGTGTATGCCCTTTGCATAGTTGGTATCGCCCTCTGCATAGAGGTCAGCTATCTTCTCGACAACGGCAGCACAAGTCATATCATAGCAGTCAGCATCCAGATCGTCCATAATGCAGAACGATGACCTTGCAACGTCCTCCCAGTCCTCATAGTAGTCGGAGGTTTCACAAGCATAGCCTATGTCCTCAAGGATCTCGGTTACTCTCTCATAGCTTTCATCGGAAATTCTAAACATAATAAATACCTCTCTTTTCATTTATTCAGATTTTTAAGGCTGTTCATAACTGCCCTGCGTTCTTCGGCGGTCATAGGCTTACGCTGTTCCTTTGGCTTCTTCCGTTCAGCGTATGCCCTAAGTGCCTTTTCACGGATATGCCGTTCCCTGCTCTCTCTGCGAAGGACAACCTCCAGCTTTGCGGAAAGCATTGTCCTCGCTACGGTCAGCTCGCATTTGGTATCAATCATCTTCGTCCTCCTTGATAAGTCCCTGCCTGTCGTACTCACGATACTTTCTGCTGAGAACATCGCTGAGAAGCTCCTCAGCATAGTCATTGAAAGTAATTTCGGAACGCTTGTCTGCCCTTTTGAGAAGGCGGAGCTTGTAATAGTCCCTGTCCGAAAGTCTGAATTCGATAGTAACTGCCATAAAATCAATCCTTTCATTGTTGATGTTCCACCGGAACATTTTGTTTTTGAGGTTTCGTGTTTTCCTTACATTTACTATTTTACTACTTACGCAAGTAGCTTTCAATAGTAATTCCAGCCAAACTTTACAGAATTTTTTTGGCCTTTGCGCACATTGACATTTCATACTCGCCTGTGGTATAATGAGTTAATACATACTTACGCAAGTAGAAAGAGTGATAATATGCCTGTATCGGAAAAACAAAAGGGTTATGCCCGTAAATGGGATAAGGAGAATATGCACACCGTTTCCACCCGTGTCCGAATGGAAGAATTCAAGGACTACAAAGCTTGGTGTGAGATGCGTGGGGTTTCCGTCACCTCCGAAATTAAGCGGTTCGTTATGGAGGAGCTTGACAAATATTATGCGGAGCTTGACCGCCTGCACGAAGAAGAACAGAATAAAAAGTGATTTTCGGAGAAGTGTCTGCCCTTTCGGGCAGCACTTCTCCTTTTTATTATATTTCAAACATATAGTCGCAAAGTTCTTCTTTGTCCTCTGGAAGATAGTTTTTCAGAAGGTCAAGCTGAATGAAATCTCCCTTTGCCTTTTTTAGATAGCATATTTCAACAATATCATTGTTGTATTCATATTGCTGTGCATACTCTGTTGCTCGGATGATTTTTCCGTACTCGGTCAAAAACATAACGTCCGAAAAGGTGTAGGAAGTCAAAGAAATATCGTTTGTTCCCTCGATAGGTACTCCAAACATTCCCGACTTGCTGATATTTTCTCCCAAACGTATCGCCTTCTCCGGGACAAAACGCATTGTTTCCAAATCGCTGTTCACTTCGTATAAGCCTAAAGTGGACAACTCTCTGAAACCTATCTGTGTTACAAAAACATCATTAACCTTGACTACTGTTCTGTAAACATAGTCCATAGAACGATCCATCATTTCGACAGCACCATCATTTGTTGCTGCATCAATAACCTCTGCGATTTCCGATTCCTCGAAAATAACCTCACCCTCAAAGTAAGATTTAAGGATAGCTTCCATAGCTTTTTTGATTTTTGAATTCATCTTAAAATACCTCCGTTATTTTTGTGATTAAAGTGAAAATCCTGTTTTCTTCCTGCTCTGCGGTTTTCTCTCCTCCTGCACCTCACTCCTTTCACGTTCAGCCCTCTGCCGTTCTTCCTCTCTCCGAAGATTTTCCATCTCCGCCTTAGCCTGCTCAAGCAAAATCTGATAATCGGACTTCATCTGATTTTCATAGGCGGTATAAAAATCGGAAGCGGTCTTTTTCTCTGTGATTGCCGTTTTCAGCTGTTCTTCCAGAGATACAAGGGATTTTTTCATCTCCTCGATTTTCTCTTTCAGCCTTTCTGCATCGTCAAGAGAAATCACACCAACGTCTTTCAAATGAGTAAACTTTGACAGCTCCTTAATATCATTGGGCATCAGGGGCCTGCGATTCAGAATTTCAAGATACTGCGGAATTTCCTCTATCATCTTCTCCGTGTCCGATATTTTTTGAACAAGCTCGGCCTTTTGAGTTTTCAAATCCTCGGCTCGTTCATCGGCAGCGGCAACATCTTTCTGAAAATCCTCTGCGGAATGTATCTGCTTATCCTGCAAATAGAAAAGCAGTCGGCTTGACTTCTCAACCTCTCTGTATGTAGCAATGTGCAGACGGTCGGGTTCGGGACAGCGGTAGAGCTGAATCTGAATTTGCCTTATACACAAAGCATACTCCCTCTGAATGCCCGAATATTTCATTGCTTCGGAAAGCGGCATTTCATAATTTTTATGATTGATGCGGTACTCCAGATGTTCAAGAGCATAACCGTCACCCAGACGAAAACTGCGTATCGGCTTTCTGTTCTGCTTGACCTTTATGGAAATATATTTCCCTCGCTTAATTCCATAGCCTTGCTTCATCAGTTCTTTGAGCAGATCGTCAATGTTCCTGACGTTCTCTTTCATAATCGCATTGTCAATATCGTCACACAATTTCTGTTTCCACGATCTGCCCTCTTTCCTCGCTTTGTACTCGCCGTATTTGTGGCAGTAGCTTTTCTTCGGGTGTTCGATAATTTCAAGTCCGTGTGCAAGAGCAATTTCATCGGAGATAGCTCTGCACATTCGCATTGATTTTTTGTTGGCGTACCAGTGCTTTCCGTACATATCGTAAGGGCATACCGCAAAATGGTTGTGGATATGTCCTCGGTCGGTATGAGTAGCACAAAGGACCATATGCTTTTTTCCGAAAACCTTCTCCGCCCACTCCACTCCGATTTGGTGGGCTTCTTCCGGCGTGACCTCTCCGGGCTTAAAGGACTGAATGTAATGATGCAAACGAATTTTCTGTCTTTCACGTTTGGCGGTATCGGACTTAATTGACCTTTTGAAAAATCTCTCACCGCTGTACATTTCAAAATTGAATTTCATATCCTCATAAGCATCGTTGTAATTCTCGGAGCAGTTAAGCCCTGTCACAAGAGTATTCTCGGTTTTCTCCTCGTTGGTGACATAGGCAAGCATTCTTTTCGGAGCCGCATAAATCGGAATGTGTTTGATTATCGGCAAACTCTCACCTCACGAAATGTACGTCGGAGAGATCGGGAACAGATAACTCTGCATAGCAGTCCGAAAATACTTAAACTCCTCCTGCAAGTCCTCGATGTCTTTTTGATAAACCGACCCTGACTCATTTGCCACCTTTGCGATCTGATTGAGATTGTTGCCGATGGAGAGGAAAGCTCTTTTCAAAGTTACAAGCTCTTTGAGTTCGTAATATTTTATTTCTCCCTTGACAGCCATTCTTCGGACGTAAGTCCCGTTTCTCAATCTCGCTGCCCTCGCTTTCCTGCAAACAATCTCCCACTCCTCTTTTGAAAATCCTATATGAAATTGTTTATATGCTCTTTTTGCTGTCATTTATCTGCTATCTCCTTTCATTTTATTTCTATCGGGGTGTTAGGGGTTGTACCCTTAAAAATGCCGTCCCTGCGTGGATGGCAGGCAAAAACTGTACAGTTTTTCAACGCTTGCGGGTATCTGCCCCCCTACCCCTCCGCACCGATGATTTCGCCCCCCGGCAGCTCGGAAAAATCGCACTTTTCACTCAAAAACTGCCGGGAAACGATGCTCCTTGAAAAAACATTCAATCGGTTTCGGAATCTGTGCAGCAGTCCTGACCTCTGACTATCCCGAAATATATGTTGGCGTACCTCTCACGTTCCGCACCCTCGGAATTCATCATAGCGTTCAGAAAGAAATTTCTTGCTTCGCTGCGATCTTCCCACTCCTGCACTTTTCCATAACAAACGGTTGTCACTCCGTCACTATCTGCGTAATTCAAATATTACTTGTCCTCCGTTTTTGTAAACTCTCCATACCGAAGAAAATCAAGAAACGCTTCCTTCGGTATCTGCAATCTGCTTCCTACCCTTGTGGTCGGGAATTTCATCTTCTTATAGTTTCTGTAAAATGTTGCGATAGAAATTCCCAAAGCCTTTGATACCTCGGCAGGGGTAAGAAAGTTCCTGTCCAGCCTTTCGATTTCCTCTATAAGCATACTGTTCATATTATCGCCTTTCTGTCTGTTCGGCTGAACGGTTTTCTGTATGTACCGCCGTTTGTTGTTCTCGCATTTCTCTTGTTACACACAATTTTCTTCCTCCGTTTCTTCCGGTTTGCTGTTCATATAGATTTTGAAATCATCGCACCCTGCAAGATATTCGGATATGCGGACTTCATCACCGGGCATATACTCTCTGCCCAGAGCCTTGAAAACCGCTGCGGCGATCTTCTCGTTCCTCTGAATGAAAAGAGAATTTTCCGTCTGTCTGATTTTCTCGGAAATCTCCCTCTGCTTGGCAGCTAATATCTGCTGCTCCTCTTTCAGCTTTTCGATGTCTGAGCTTGATACCGATGCTCTCTTTGTGGTTTTCGGTTTGAGAAGCTCCGCCGCATATTCGTCAAGCAGATACATTCTGCCCTTACGGGAAACGTGCTTTGCAAATTTCTTGTCTTTTGCGATCAGCTTTTTCAGCCTAACGCCTGCCGCCGAATAACAGCACTCATAGCGTTTGGAAAATTCCTTCAGCGTCATTTTCTTCTTTGACATAATTACACCTCGTCTTGTTTTCTAATTTCTGTTCTAAGTGATACGATAACTTTTTTCAGCCTTTGATTTTCACATTTGAGCCTGCGGACCTCCTTTCTTAATTCTTCAATCTGAACAGCAAGAGTATTTATCTCGTTGGCAGAATCGGCAGCAGAACGCTTCCGTCTGTCCTCGATTTTCTCTTTCCGAAGAATAGCCCTTGCTGTCATCATTGCTTCCTCGTCAAGCACACGTTCCCCTGCGGAATTGGCTTTCATTTTTCTTGCCAGCTCCGGGTGTCTGCTCAACATTTTGTAAAACTCCAACGTTCGGAAATTGTTGTTCCTGCAAAATTCGGAGATGGAACAGGATTTCTTGTTCTTTCTCATTTGTTTGTTGTCCTTTCTTTTGATTTTCTATTTGATTTTTCCTTGCGGATATGGTATAATGGTTTTGGAAATTGGTCGGGTGAACTGCTCGACAAATCGGAATTTGCGGAGATGATAAGATGGTCAATATAACAGATGTAAAACAGATTCTTCAATTTGCAATAGATGCGGAGATTAAAGTCTTTCTTGATGGCGGCTGGGGTGTAGATGCTCTTCTTGGATATCAGTCAAGAGCCCATA
>JAGAJY010000239.1 GCA_017848125.1 Oscillospiraceae bacterium | reverse complement strand
GTGATTTCCCTGCTCGATAATATTACCGTCCTTCATAACGAGAATAACATCTGCCTCACGGATAGTTGAAAGCCTGTGGGCAACGATGAAGCAGGTGCGCCCCTGCATAAGCCGTGCAAAGGCTTTCTGAATACGAATCTCCGTTCTCGTGTCGATTGATGAGGTAGCCTCGTCAAGTATCAGCATAGGCGGCAGACAAAGCATAACTCTTGCAATGCATAAAAGCTGTTTCTGCCCCTGAGAGAGACTTCCTCCGTCCTCGCCGATAACCGTGTCATAGCCCTTGGGAAGCCTTTTTATAAAGCTGTGAGCGTGCGAAGCCTTAGCCGCTTCGATTATCTCTTCCTCTGTTGCGTCAGCCTTGCCCATAGCGATATTATCCCTTACAGTCCCCGAGCTGAGCCATGTTTCCTGCAAAACCATACCGTAATTGCTTCTGAGGCTTTCTCTTGTAATATCCCTTACGTCAATTCCCTCAACCTTAACACAGCCGCCGCAGACGTCATAGAATCGCATAAGCAGATTGATGACAGTTGTTTTTCCGCAGCCCGTAGGACCGACAATAGCGATTCGCTGACCCGATTTTACCGCAAGATTCAGATTTTCGATAAGCTTTCTTTCGGGAACATAGGAAAAGCTTACATTTTCAAGCGAAACATTTCCGTCGGGAGATCTGAGCACCGCCGCATTTTCCTTATCGGGAACCTGAGCTTCTTCCTCAATAAGTCCAAAAACTCTTGCCGCACAGGCAAGGGAATTTTGCAGCTCCGTAATAACTCCCGATATTTCGTTAAAGGGCTTTGTATATTGATTTGCATAGGAAAGGAAAACCGAAAGCTGACCCACCGTAAAGGGAACAGCCGCCCCCGCTGTTGAAACGCAGGCAAGCGCACCCGTAAGCGCCACTGCCGCATAGACAACGTTGTTTACAAATCGTGTTGAGGGATTGGTTATTGATGAAAAGAAGGTTGCACGAAGGGAGCATTTAAAAAGTCTTTCGTTTATTTCGTCAAACTTTTCCAATGAAGCGTCCTCTCTTGAAAAAGCCTGAACGATCTTCTGATTTCCTATCATCTCGTCAATGAACGCAGTCTGCTCCGCTCTTGTTTCCGACTGTAATTTAAACATTTCATAGGTTTTCTTTGATACGAACCGTGCAATAAACAGTGAAAGAGGGGTCAGGATAACGACCGCAAGCGTGATCTTCCAGTTGATGCACAGCATAAAAACAAGCGTAGCAAGAATAGTGAGCAGCCCCGTAAAAAGCTGTGTGAAGCCCATAAGCAGACCGTCCGCAAACTGGTCTGCGTCAGCGATAATACGGTTGACCGTTTCGCCTGCGGGGTGGGTGTCGAGATAGCAAAGAGGAAGCTTCTCTATTTTTTCAAACGCCTCGTTTCTTATATCCCTGACAACGTGATAGGTAATTCTGTTGTTCACCGTGTTCATTATCCACTGAACAAGCGCAGTCACCGCAACAACAATGCCAATGGTCATAAGGATACGGAATATGCCGTCAAAATCAACATTGCCCTTGCCGATAATAAGGTCAATGGCATTTCCCGCAAGCACAGGAACGTATAATGTCAGTCCAACCGAAGCCGCCGCCATTGCAATTGACAGAACAATAAGGGGAATGTGCCTTTTTACATAGGAAAAGACCTTTTTCAGAGTGCCTGAGGGGGCTTTCTGCTTAGCCATTATACCGCCTCCTTTTTAAACTGGGAATTGTATATCTCTCTGTAAACCTCACAGCCCTCAAGCAGCTCCCTGTGAGTTCCAATGCCCACAGCCTCGCCGTCGTCAAGAACGATTATCTTATCGGCGTGCATTATGGAGGAGGTGCGCTGAGAAACTATGAACACCGACGGAGAATAGTCAAGCTCTCTCAGTGATTTTCTCAGAGCGGCGTCTGTTGCGAAATCCAGTGCCGAAGCGCTGTCGTCAAGGATAAGTATTTCAGGCTTTCTCACAAGCGCCCTTGCGATGGTAAGCCTTTGTCTCTGACCGCCCGAAAGGTTTCTTCCACCCTGCTCTATTTCGCCGTCAAGACCGCCCTTTGCATTGATTACATCAATTGCCTGAGCAGACCTCGCCGCACTGAGCAGCTCATCGTCCGAAGCGTTTTCATTTCCCCACAGAAGATTTTCACGGATAGTTCCTTTAAACAGCACAGCCTTTTGGGGAACTATACCGATTTTACTGCGAAGCTCCGACACATCACAGCATTTTACATTAACACCGTTTACAAGCACCTCTCCGCTGTGAACATCGTAGAATCTCGGTATCAGATTAACAAGGGAGGACTTGCCCGAGCCTGTTCCGCCGATAATGCCCACAGTTTCGCCTTTTTTTACAGCAAGGTCAATGGAAGAAAGGCTGTCCTCTGCGGCATTTTTATATCTTAGGCTTGCCTTTCTCAGCTCCACCGCATATTCATTTTCGTGGTGTCCGCCCTGACCGTCCGTTACCGAAGGAGTCATTTCC
>JAGAJY010000238.1 GCA_017848125.1 Oscillospiraceae bacterium | reverse complement strand
ATTCAGTAATTACAGTTCTTGTATGTCTAAAAGCTCGGTCACTGAAATGCCGATGGTATTGGCAATGATACTGATCTCGGTATCTACCACAAAGCGCAATCCGGTCTCTATACGCTGTACAGCATTTTTGTCTATAAGCAGACCGTTTTCCCGAAGAAGCTCTGCCATTTCTCTTTGTGAGATATGCATCTTTTTGCGAAACTCTCTGATCTTTTTTCCACACAAATTGTTGCTGCTTACAGTTTTGTTCAGGAACATGATCGCACCCCCTCTTTCATTTAATTATACTTTTGTATTGACGAAAAGTCAAGCGTTTGGGAAAAAATTAGCGGTATCTTAACTATTTTACTCCAAAGGAAAAGAAGCCTGACATCTTCAGGCTCCTTTGTCCGCTTTTATACGAGGACTACATCTCTGATTATAGCGTACGCCATATATGCTATATAGCATCCTACAAGCACTACGCCCTCTGCACGTGTGACCTTTTTGGTGGTCAGACAGAAGATGTATGCAAGTATCGAAACACCGATCAATACGCCGCAGTCAACAAGTGTGTTGGTGAGAACTGACATATCGTGGGAAACTCCGTCGGGGAGCAGTGTCACATCGATAGGTGTAATGATGCCAGAAATACCGAGGATACCCAGTACATTGAAGATGCTGGAGCCGATGACATTTCCCATCGCAATATCTGTCTCTCCACGTCTGGAAGCCGAAATGGATGTGACAAGCTCGGGAAGCGATGTGCCGACTGCGCAGATGGTAAGACCAATGAGAGTTTCACTCATGCCTATTGCCGCACCGAGTGCAGAAGCATTGTCAACGACCATATCGCCGCCGAAGATTATGGCAGCAACTCCGCCGATGATGAACAGCGCACATTTCCACCATATAAAAGGCTTTTCCTCTTTTTCCTCTGCTGCGTTCTTTCGTTCCTTAAGCGCTGCAATAACTGTCCATGTGATATATCCTACCATAAGGGCAAAAAGAATGATCGCTTCGATACGGTCAAGAACGCCGCCTGTTGCAGAGCCGATAAGCAGCATTACGAGGAATATCAGCATTGCCGCTATCGATACGGGATAGTCACGTTTAAGTATATCCTTTGTGATACCTACGGGAGCAATAACCGCACAGCCTCCGATAACTATCAGCAGGTTGAAGATATTACTTCCGATGACGTTGCTGACCGCCATGGAGTTTGCACCGCTCAGAGAGGACGATATGCTGACCGCAAGTTCGGGAGAGCTGGTTCCCAGCGCAACGATGGTAAGACCCACAACCAGTGATGGTATCTTCATTTTGCGAGCCAGTGAAGCTGCACCATCCACAAAGAAATCTGCGCCCTTTATCAGCAGTACGAAGCCGACAAGAAGCAGTACGATATTAAGTAAGATTTCCATATTACACCTCTTGAATTTTTTCCTGATGATCAGTATGTTTCTATTATACATCATTTGATAAAAAAAATAAAGAGTTTTTCCGTTTTATTTTTTAAAAAAGTGATTATTTTTTTAAAAAAGGGGTTGACAAACCTTTTTTTTTGTGGTATAATCATATGCGTTGGATGACTGGGTGTGGCGCAGATTGGTAGCGCGCTACCTTGGGGTGGTAGAGGCCGCAGGTTCAAATCCTGTCACTCAGACCAATTAAAAATCCCTGTTTAAAGCCGTTTGTGAGCAATCACAGACGGCTTTATTCTTTTGTTTTTTGTGCCAACATCTAAAGGCATCTAAAGGATTTTTGCCCTTTTCAGCCTTATTTTTGGCAATATCTGTAATTCAAACGCCTGTTTAGCTGGCGTTTTTTCTTTTTTCTCCGCTTTCCGTATCGTAATTCTGTTCAAAATTCGGTGTAAAAAATGTTCCGTGCATATCTTCTGCCAATAAGTGCTTTCGTTCCTTTGAAACGTGCAGATAAATGTTACTGGTCGTTTCAATGTCTGCGTGTCGCAACCAAGATTTGACCGCCTCTAAATCCCAGCCCTTATCAAACAGTATGCTTGCTGTGCTGTGCCGTAGGTCGTGAAAACGCATTTCGGGCAATTTGTGCCGCCTTAATGCTCTCTGAAATGTGCGTGTTACACTGTCAGGTCGATAAAGCCTGCCATCTGATTGCGTAAATATGTAATCCGAATGCGTATAGAGTTCTTCGTACTCTTGACGGTTATGTTCCTGTTTCGACTTGATATTAAGCAAAAGAGCCTTAATTTCGGGGAGCAGCTCGTAAGTTTCGTGGCTACTCTCGGTCTTGGTGGTGTCTTTATAGACGATTGTCTTGTTTTTCACTACCGTTGACTTAATTTCAAGCGTATCCTTGTCAAAATCTACCGCATCCCATTTCAACCCCAAAACCTCACTCTTGCGAAGTCCATAGATTATCGCTACATAAACGAGAGGAAAAATTTCTTCTTTCTCTATTGTTTTAAGCATATTGTTAGCCTCTGCCGCTGTCATATAAACATTCTTTGCGGCTTTAGGAGCTGTCCTTGCTCTTTTGGGAACTGGAACATTCTGTGCAGGATTGCCATTGATACACTCAAATATTACAGCCTCGTTCAGTATTGTTCTGATAAGTGCGGCGTGACCTCGTACCGATGTAATGTCAAGACCACCCTCTTTTCCGTCAAGTCTGCCACCTGTTGTTTTATACTGATAATAATCAACAAAGTGTCTTGGCTTTAATTCAGATAACCCGACATTCAACTCTGCAAAGTAAGGAATAATATGCCTTTCAGCGTAGATTTGGTATTTTTCCCAAGTCGATTGCTGTATCTGCCCTTGCTTTCGTGCAAGCCAATCTGCAATATAATCCGTAAAGAGAACATCTTTGGATAGGCAACATTTTGGTGCGTCTATGCCTTTATTAGCAAGTGCGGTGAATTCAGCTTCCCTTTTTTCTTGCTGTTCGTACTCTGTTATCTTATCAAACAGCATTTTTGAGGCAAGCAACCTGTTCTTTGATGTTGCCTCAAGGTTACTGCTAATCCATTTGCACACCTTTTTATCAGGATTATCCGTCTGTTTATTTGGGAATAATATTCCAACAGCACCATATAGCACCAACTGCCATTTTCCATTTTTCTCGTGTAAACTGCCTGTCATTGTTCTTATACCTCCATTGTCGGACAGGTATGTTCTCAAATTTACACTCTTATCACAATATAAGTTTACCACATTAAAGCGAAAAAGTCAAGCGATAAGATTGAAGAATTTTGAGATTTTCAAAATTTCATATAAAATGCCTTATACAATAGGTACTGCATTTATATACCGAATTACCTCTTTTTTAAGTATGCGGAATTTTCTGCCTATTAAAAATCCCTTTATTTCTTTATCGTGTATCAACTCATACACTTTTACTTTGCTTATTTTAAGCATTTCAGCCACATTGATTACATCCAAAACATCGGGATAATTATCGAATAAGTTGTTTTCCATATCTTCACATCCTTACATACATAAAATAGTTATAATTTCGATATACCGAATAAAATTCTTGTTAAGCAATATGCTTACACAAAAGAATGAAGTTGGAAAGCTATGGTGCTACATATAGCACTTTTTGGCTCTTTTCAGAAACGGTGCTACATATAGCACCCTGCAAACTCTTGTGTAAGCATATTAAAAGGGCGGTTGTGAAAACAGCCGCCCTGTTATCATATTATGCTGTTCGTTAAAGCAAGCCGTAGGCAATCACGCAGCCTACGCATAGGGATTTCACCTCTACCCATTCCTATGGGATAGCCGTCATCGGAAGTATCATTATTATTGCACCAGTTGGAATTCTTACTGCTCGTTTCTTTACTACTTCGCTTGCGTTAGCGTTTCGGCTGATTGTTTCATTCGCCTTTGCAGAACTCTCGCCCTCATTGTCATTATCAGACTAAATTATTTCTTGACGGGTATGTGCAAACTGTGGGAACTCCGCAACAGAAAGTCATCGCACCAAGCTGATACAATATTTTGTGCTTGCTGATTAAATTGTCAAAGAACTGTTAGTGTTCGGGAGAGCCATTAAGGTTGTCCCTTAACTAATTTAATTATATCACTCGGTATTGTATAATTCAAAGTAAAATTATTTCTCAAAGCCTCAAAAATGAGAAATATTTTTTCTCATTTACAGGCTCGTTTATGTTGTTTTCAATTATTTTTGACAATAGTTTACATTATATTAGTTTATACTGCAAACTCTCTGTTTATTCGCTCTTGTGAATTGTTGTAAATGCCTTTAACATAGTAGTAAGGCGACATTTTTCCAAATTTTTTCTTATTTTGGAAGATAGTTCGTCAAATACTATCAAGGAGGACTTTACTTATGGAAAGTTCAACAAAATTTATTCTGCACGAGAGATTAGTACAGCTCCGCACGGAGCGAGGTTGGTCGCAGTATGACCTTGAAGAAAAACTGTACTTAACGCAGAAAGCAATCAGCAATATTGAGAAAGGCAACTGCACCCTTTCAAACCTCATTCAGCTTGCGGATTTATATGATGTTTCACTTGATTATTTAATCGGGCGTTCATCCGAGAGGAAATACAACACTCTCGGTATGGACGCCCTTGTCTTTGACATCATAGAACAAGTAAATCGCTTTAGCACAACTGAAAAAGAAATACTCTTGCAACACCTCAAACTTGCCAACGAACTTAAATCAGGCATAGCTACCTAAACGCAAACGCTCCCGAAGTTTTTACGGCTTCGGGAGCATTCTTTATTTATGGTGCTATATGTAGCACCTTAATTAAAAAGCCCCTCTCAACAACTGTAATCGGTTATCGGGAGAGGCTTTTATGCGATTGTTATTTTATTTTTTCTTCATCTTCACAGCTACCACAGCGGCAGCTCCTGCAACAGCGACAACCGCAAATATAGGTGTTACACCCGTGTCAGGATTTGTATCGGTGTCATCATCACTGTTATCATTGCTGTCACCGTCAACATCGCTGTCCTGTGTGCCTGTTGTATCATCATCGGGAGCGGATGTATTTTCGTCTGTTTCAGAGGTATCTGTATCGTCTGCGTCAGATATTTTATCATCTGTTTCGATATCAATATCGTCCTCGGATATAATTTCAACGGTTATAGCCTCGCTGAAATCATCTTCGTAACCATCTGCGGGAGTTACTGTAAGCTCTCCCGAACTATCGCTGTCAACGGTAAATTCAACCGAGAACACCACCGTTCCATCTTCGGGCGGCTCTGTTCCTGCCCAAGCAAAATAGCCGTTGTCCTCGTTGTAAAACGCACCGCCGATTGTTTTGGTGTCGATAACATCTGCACCGTCGGGCAGCTCTACTGTGAACTCAATACCTGAAATTGTCGCACCGTCAGCGATTACACTTGCTGTAATCACATCATCTGTTTTGTCTGTTTCAACATAATATTCCGCACTTGCGGTTATGCTCATAAGCATAGCACTTGCAGCAGCCGCCGCTATCGTGCCGATTATTTTCCCTCGCATTGTCTGACCTCCGTATTTTGCAAATATCCTCTCCTGACATTGCTGGCAGGAGAGGATTTCTTGTTTAATTGTTTTCTGCCTTGAACTCATACTTGTCGGGGATAAGTCCCACGATTACCTTGAGAATTTCAGAGGCGTCAAGAGCATTAGTTCTGCCGTCGCCGTTGTAATCTGCCATTTCGGGATTTGCAGCCTTTTCAAGCTCTACAATATCTCTGAGTATAGCAGATGCGTCCATTGCATTCAGAACGCCGTCATTGTTGCTGTCGCCCATTCTGTCACTGAACTCGCATACCATAATCACATACTGTCCCTTAACAGAGAGGTCAAGTTCCTTTGCAAGACCGTTCTCGTCCAGCTTTACATTGTCAACAAATACAAAGCCGTCATCGGTCTTGATGTAGAGGTTAGCAAACTTGCCTGCGTTTCTCTTTGCAAAGCTGTATGCGAACTCTGTCGGGAGGCTTGTTCCGTCAATGCTGAACTCATAACCCTCAATACCACGCAGCGAGCTGCTGTCAACTCTTATCGTTGTAGTAACAGAGAGGTCAGCCGCAACGGGATTTGTAATATCTGCACCGTCAACATACCAGCTCCTGTTGGTATCAACAATAAATGTAACCTTGAGGTCCTTTTCTGCAATAGCCTTGATTACATCAACGGGAACATCATAGTTTCCGTTCAGCTCGATAGTTGTTTCAGAGCCATTTGCCATTCCGTTAAGCTCGGTTGCGATATCTGTCCAAGTCTTAGCCTTGCCGCCGATTTCGGGGTTAGTAGGTGTAGAGGGGCGAGAAGGTGTATATCCGCCACCGCCTCCTCCACCGCCAGTGGACTTGCGTTTAACGGTGAGTGTGCCGTTTACATAAGCGAATTTGTAATTGTCACTCTCTGCGTCGCCTGTCACGATAATATCGTAAGTGCCTGTTTTGCTTGTGTCTGTCACATCGCAAGTGATAACAGGCGTAATCGGGAGAGTTTCGCCGTTTACAAGACCTGTCGCAGTGTACTCGAACGCAGGAACATCCTCGCCAATATAGATTGTGTAGTCCTTTGCGGTGATAGTTACAGTTGCCTTGTTTACGGTAATTGTAACGGTCTTTGTAGCCTGTGCGTAGGTATCTGTTTCAGCCGCTGTTATTGTAACGGTTGCTGTGCCTGCCTTTAGAGGCGTAACCGTTCCGTCTGCCGCAACTGTGATAACATCTGTGCCAGTTGCAACGGCATAGGAGATTGCGCCGTTGCCGTTTGTTGTTGCGTTTATCTTCGCTGTATCGCCGTAGGTTGTTGTTACATTGCTTGCGGTGATTGTCTGTTCTTCCTTTGCGGAAACGGTCAGAGTGCCGTTTACATAAGTGAACTTGTAGTTTGTGCTATCTGCAACGCCCGTAACTGTTATCGGGTAATTGCCCTCGGTTTCGCTGTTTGTTGCAGAGCAAGAGATTGTCACATCAATCGGAAGTGTTTCACCGTTTACAAGTCCTGTTACATCATACTCAAATGTAGGAAGTGCCTCGCCAACCTTGATTGTGTAGCT
>JAGAJY010000237.1 GCA_017848125.1 Oscillospiraceae bacterium | reverse complement strand
ATAATTCGATATCTCGGGTTTTCTGCGAGGTGTGGGCATTAAATGCTCAATTTTCGCAAATTGTTCTTTTGTTAATCTCATACGTTTATTATAACATATTTTCTCTAAATTTGCAACGCTTTAATGTGAACAAGCTCTAATACATACTTTCGTATAGCTTCAATCAGGGGATTATCTGAAGAGTTTGTCAGAATCTTTTTTGATATTTTCTTTTTCTTGAATATTTCAATTGCCATTCGAATCACCTACATTGAATAATTTTATACTTATATTTATAATAACATATATAGTGATAATTTTCTACATCAAAAACATTTATTATTTTGAATATTTAATGTAAGTGATATATGTAGATGTGAGTAATAACAATAAGATTTATAAGTTTGATAATAAATATAATATTGAAGGAGTCAAATTAATCTGCTATAATTTAGTTGTATTACAAAACTCGTAACCAAACTTTTGAGTAAAGGAACTAATCGTTATGTACAGCATAAATATAAATACAAAGCAAAAGCTTACAGATGTTTCAAAAAGCCTGTATGGCTTGTTTTTTGAAGATATAAACAGAGCAGGTGACGGCGGACTTTATGCTGAGCTTCTGCGCAACAGAGCCTTTGATGATGGAATAATCCCTCAGGGCTGCAAATATGATGCTGCAAATAAGCTTATTACCTCCGAAACAGGCTGGACATCTTCTTTCGACTGTTACGAGGACGAAGGTATTGCAGCGTGGGAATGTTGTAATGGTGCGGAAATGAAGCTTACCGATAAGGGTACTCTTAACAGCAACCGCAGACGTGCCCTTGAAGTGAATTTCAACGGTGGCATGATCACAAATGACGGTTTTATGGGAGTACCTGTTGAAAAAGGCAAGCAGTATCGTTTTTATATGTTTGCAAAAACTGACGCTGCGGCAGATGTTACTGTAAAGCTTTGCTCCGCTGACGGAATAAGCTACGGTGAATACACATTCAACGTAAATGGCGACTATACAAAATATGAGTGCATCATAACAAGCACAGAAACCGACTATAACGCAAGACTTGCACTTCGATCCGATTCAGCTGAAACAATAGTTATCGGCTTTACATCGCTTTTTCCCGTTGATACATATATGGGCAGAGAAAACGGTCTGCGCAAATCACTTGTGGACAGACTTCTGAAACTTAACCCTGCATTTCTGCGTTTTCCTGGCGGCTGTATAGTAGAAGGCTTTTCCAAGGAAACCGCTTACAGATTTGAGGACAGCTTAGGTCCTGTGTGGGAAAGGAAACCGCATTGGCTGCTCTGGTCGTATATGACAACCAACGGATTAGGCTATCATGAATACTTGCAGTTCTGCGAGGATGCTGGCATTGATGCGATGTATGTTTTCAACTGCGGTATGACCTGTCAGGGAAGAAATCCCGATTACTTTGATGAAAAGCTGATTGAAGAATTCTACAATGACGCTGTTCATGCTATCCTTTACGCAACCGCATCTGCTGATACAGAATGGGGTAAAAAGCGTGCCGAAAACGGACATCCCGAACCATTTACCGTGCTTAAATATCTTGAAATAGGTAACGAAAACTGGGGTGAAGAATACAACAAGCGTTACGAGTATTTTTATGAAAGGCTGAAAAAAGAATTCCCGCAGTTTATATACATTTCCACTGACCACACCGAAAAAGCAGGTCTTGCTACTGAATACGTTGACGAGCATTTTTATTCTGACCCGATTTTCTTTGCGGCAAATACTAAAATGTATGACAATCTCGATAAAAACAGTGTTAATATTTACTGCGGTGAATATGCGGCAACTATCGGCTGTAAGGAAGGCAATCTTTACGCTGCACTTGGTGAAGCGGCTTTTCTCACAGGAATTGAGCGAAATCAGGACAAGGTCACAATGACAAGCTATGCACCGCTGTTTCAGAATGTTGCATACAAGGCATGGGAGCCTGATATGATAATCTTCAATAATCACGAGGATTATGCTATTCCAAGCTACTATATGCTTGAAATGTTCGGTAATAATCGTGGTGATTACGTCTGCGGATATGATGTTGTTACGGAAAATGACAGACGCATCGAATGCGGACATTTCACCGCACCTGACGGAACGGTTGTTGAGGGAAAAGCATATTCTGCTGATACAAATATTTCAGGCGAATTCCGTATTCGTTTCTGGGACAGGGGTACAGTTGGCGAGGATCAGAACCATTATGACTGGATACTTGAAAACGGTACAAGCAAGGTTATTCATTATAACGGCTGGTCTGCTGAAATTATTTGTTCTGAAATTCCCTGTGAAATTTCAGACGGTATAAATCATATTGAGCTTACCGCCTTTGAGGACAGTTTTATGCTTATGCTTGACGGCAAAGTCATTCATGAGCATACTCTCGGAGCAATTCCTCATATTACCGCAGTTTGTACGGTTGATACAGAGAATGATATGCTTATAACAAAGCTTGTTAATTTTTCTGAAAATGATGTTGATATACGAATCATATCCGACCGTACTATGCAGGAAACTGCTGAGATCACAACTCTTACGGCAGACAATTATTACGCAAAAAACACATTTGAAAACAAGGCAGCAGTTGTGCCTGATACAGAAACAATCGTCGCTTCCTTTGATTACACAGCTTCAATAAAAGCACGTTCTGTAAATGTTATCAGGCATGCATTTATTACAAACTAAGTTGTATTTGTGTGTTGACAGATCAATATGATAAAAGCCCTGAAACCTTGAAAAATCCGGCTTTAGTGGCATTTACTTAAATTAATAATTTCGGCGAAGCGCTCCGCATAACCACTGACAATCTCAATTCCAAAAACTTCTACGCATTTAACCCCTCGTTTGATAAAAATTAATAAGTAATACTGATTTGTTATACAATATGGTATAATAAAAATATATGGAAATTGAAACTAATGCGCCGCTCCAAATTGTGCGTACAGCACAATTTGAGGCGGCGCATTAGTTTTGAGCACGGGGCGACTGTTAAAGCT
>JAGAJY010000236.1 GCA_017848125.1 Oscillospiraceae bacterium | reverse complement strand
GCAGGCGCACTTGAAATAAGACTTGCAGGTGATGCTTACTATTTCGGTGAGCTTCATAAAAAGGACTACATAGGCGATGATAACCGTCCCGTTGAAAATGAGGATATTAAACGTGCAAATAAGCTTATGTACTGCACAGCAATCATAGTTCTGATGTTCTCCTTGATTTTCAGAGCGTTTGTTTTCGGAGGAATTTTATGATGATTTCAGAGCATGGCGGCGATATTTACAGCCGTGAAATAAAGCTCGATTTTTCGGCAAATCTGAATCCATTTGGTATGCCCGAAAGCGTAAAGAATGCACTTATAAATTCAGTATCGGAGTGGGAAAAATATCCCGACCCGTTTTGTGTAAAGCTATGCCAAAAGCTGTCTGAATATGAGAAATATCCTGCTGAAAAAATTGTCTGCGGAAACGGTGCGGCGGATCTTATTTACAGGCTTGTTAAAGCTGTAAATCCGAAAAGAGCTGTTGTCATTGCTCCCACATTCAGCGAATATGAAAAGGCTCTTTCGGAAAACGGCACAGAGATAGTTCGTTATCATCTTTCCGACAAGAATGATTTTTCGATTGATAAGGGCATTCTGAATGTTCTCGACGGCAGTATTGATATGCTTTTCCTTTGCAGTCCTAATAATCCTACGGGTCAGCTTGTGCCTGAAGATATTCTGAAAACAGCGGCGGAAAAATGTCTTGAAAATAACATGATTCTTGTATGCGACGAGTGCTTTCTGCCTTTTGTTCAAACGGGAAAAAATATAAGTATGCGTGAGTTTATGAATGGAAATGCTGTTATTCTTAACGCCTTTACAAAAATATTTTCAATGGCAGGAATACGTCTTGGATATGCACTTTTCGGCAACTCCGAGCTTGCGGAAAGAGTGCAAAAAACAGGGCAATACTGGAGTGTTTCAACTCCTGCACAGCTTGCAGGGATTGCCGCAGTTTCCGAAAAAAGCTATGTTATAAAAACTGCACAGCTTATAAAAATAGAACGTGAATTTTTAACAGCGCAGCTGCAAGAATTCGGGTTCATGGTTTTTAAATCCGAAGCGAATTTCATTCTTTTCCGTTGTGATCTGCCCCTTGATGAAAGGCTTTTAAGAGAAAAAATTGCAATACGGAATTGCAGTAACTACGAGGGACTTTCTGACGGTTACTTTCGTATCGCAGTGCGTGATCACGAGGAAAATACTATGCTTATTGAAGCAATAGGGAGGTGTCTTAATGGCTAAACCGATCATGATACAGGGAACAATGTCAAACGCAGGCAAAAGTCTTTTTGCGGCGGCACTATGTCGGATCTTCAGGCAGGACGGTTACAGCGCTGCACCGTTCAAATCGCAGAATATGGCGCTTAATTCATACATAACCTCAGACGGACTTGAAATGGGACGTGCACAGGTTATGCAGGCTGAGGCGGCAGGAATTGAGCCGTCGGTGCTGATGAATCCCATACTTTTAAAGCCTACGACCGATGTAGGCTCACAGGTCATTGTAAACGGCAAGGTGCTTGGAAATATGCGTGCAGCGGAATATTTCAAGCACAAAAAAGAGCTTATTCCACACATTATGAAAGCTTACGACACCCTTGCCGCACAGCACGACATTATCGTTATTGAAGGTGCAGGCAGTGCGGCGGAGCTGAATCTCAAATCAGATGATATTGTGAATATGGGAATGGCAAGGCTTGCGAAAGCCCCTGTTCTTCTTGTGGGAGATATTGACCGAGGAGGAGTTTTTGCACAGCTTTTAGGCACGCTTATGCTTATTGAGCAGGAGGAGCGTGATATGATAAAGGGGCTTGTGGTAAACAAGTTCCGAGGGGATAAGACTATTTTTCAAAGCGGTGTTGATATTCTCGAACAGCGTGGCGGCAAGCCTGTTGTGGGCGTTGTGCCCTATATAAATTGCGATATTGAAGATGAGGACAGCCTTTCCGAGAAACTGGAAAATAAGTCTGTGGACGGAATTATTGACATAGCCGTTATACGTCTCCCCCGAATTTCAAACTTTACCGATTTCGATGTTTTCAGACAGTACGAGGGGGTATCTGTTCGGTATGTAACAAAGCCGTCACAGCTTGAAACACCTGATTTGATAATAATTCCCGGTACAAAAAGCACTGTTCACGACAGAAGCTGGCTTTATGAAAGCGGCATTGAAATAGCAGTAAAAAGGCTTGCTGATAAAGGCATTCCGATTTTCGGGATATGCGGCGGATATCAGCTTCTGGGCGAAAAAATATCCGACCCCGATAATAGTGAGGGCGGAGGTGATGTTGACGGAATGGGGCTCCTCAGATGTAAAACAATTTTTTCAAAGGAGAAAAAAACAAGCCGCACCAGCGGAAAATTTGCAGATGTCGGCGGTGTTTTCTCCTGCCTTTCGGGAGCTGAGTTTTCTGGTTATGAGATACATATGGGTATAACCAAGTCCGATGATAAAGCATTGCTTAAATGCGGTGGATCTCAGAACGGGAATGTTTACGGCTGTTATATTCACGGTATTTTTGACAGCTCTGATGTATCTGAACGCATCGTAAAAAAACTCTACGAACGCAAGGGTCTTATTTACAGCGGAAATAAAACGGACCGCAGAGCATATAAAGAAATGCAGTATGATCTGCTTGCGGACGAGGTAAGAAAAAACATTGATATGGAGCTTGTTTACAAGATCCTGAATGACGGTATCTGAAAAAATATCAAATTTTCCT
>JAGAJY010000235.1 GCA_017848125.1 Oscillospiraceae bacterium | reverse complement strand
CAGAAAAGAGAGGTGGCAAGTATGAAGATGAATAAAGAGGTTTGCAGCTTTATGAACACCATTAGTTACATTATGAGAAGCGATGGATATTATCTTCTGCACGTCAGTAAAAAAGATGATGTAAATCGTCATAAAATCCTTGCTGGGTATTATGACGATAAATATGTTTATTTTATTCCAAGTGTGGTTATTGCCGCAAATGATATGGTTTCATTTGCCGAAAAGGAACGCAAGGTAAATATGCAGAGAGTTCTTAGGCAGCTTGCAAGGTGGAGCTTTATAAAATCAACCAAACACAAGTCTGGCGAGGTCAGATACCGTTTAGAAAAGCGGATAGGCAAGACCCGATACAGATATATAACCTTTCATAAAAATATCTTCCTGATATGGATTGCCAAAGAAATGCTTGGCTGGGTGTAACAAAAAAGATTTGGAGGTGACGATTATGACGCACCAAACAGAATATAAAGAAAATCTTTCTCAGGAAGAAATAGAATCGCTTGCTTCTGTTTTGATGACAGAGATAGCTGCCTTTTATAAAACGGAACGTGGTAAGCGTTTTTGGGAAGAATATCTTCGTAAAAAGGAGAAAGAGGCTCAAAAAACAGCCTGAATTCTATCCTCTTGGAATTTTAATAAAAATTATAGTTTAGCGCTTTAAAGCGTTGACAAAATCTTTTGAAAGTGATATACTATTAAATAAAGAAAACCAACAACGCAGCGACAATAAGGAGGTAGCAATGAAGGCAGTAATTTATGCTCGTTACTCTTGTGATAACCAACGTGAAGAGAGTATCGAAGGTCAGCTCCGTGAATGTAAGGCATTTGCGGAACGCAAAGGTTTTAAACTGGTTGGTACATACATAGACAGGGCGATGTCCGCTAAAACGGACAACCGCCCTGAGTTCCAGAGAATGATTAAGGAGAGTGCAAATGAGCTTTTCGATGTGGTCATTGTTTGGAAGCTGGACAGATTTGCAAGAAACAGATATGACTCGGCACATTATAAGGCTACGCTTCGTAAGAACGGAGTTAAGGTAATATCCGCAACTGAGGTTATCTCGGAGGGTGCGGAAGGTATCATTCTTGAATCTGTGCTTGAGGGATATGCCGAATATTATTCCGCAGAGCTTTCAGAAAAAGTTATAAGGGGTATGACGGATAACGCACTTAAATGTCAGTATAACGGCGGTTCTCTGACAATAGGGTACACAATTGACGAGAACAAGCATTATCAGCTTGACACATTGGTAGCACCTTTTATAAAGGAAGCCTTTGAAATGTATTCAAGCGGTAAGATGGTAAAGGATATTGTAAAATATCTGAATGACAACGGGGTGCGAAGTGGTAAGGGAAAGCCTATAACCAAGACAAGTGCCACATCAATGCTCAGTAATGTAAAATACAAGGGTCAGTATAAATACCGTGACATAATTATTGACGGCGGTGTTCCGAGAATTGTTTCTGACGCTCTATTTAATAAGGTACAGGAACGATTGAAGAAAAACAAATACTCCCGTTCAAGATTTAAGGCAAAGATTGAGTATTTCCTTTCAACCAAGCTCATTTGCGGATACTGCGGTGAGTTTATGATAGGAGAAAGTGGCACAAGCAGACAGAAGATTAAGTACAACTATTATAAATGTACTGGTGTAAAAAGGCACAAAGGTTGTCACAAGAAAACTGTACGCAAGGCAGATATTGAAGAAATCGTACTGAATGATGTTATGGACAAGATGTTCAAGGAAGATTTGATAAACGATATTGCCGACAGCGTAATGAGATTGCAGGAGAAAGAAAACACTACTATACCTCTTATGCAGAAGCAGTTGGCTGAAATTCATCAGAGTATAAATAATTTAGTCAAGGCTATGGAGATGGGTATTGTTTCAAGAGAAACCAAGCAGCGTTTTGAAGAGCTGGAAGCTCAGAGGACAGAACTTGAAACAGATATAATCAAGCAGGAAATCCAAGAGGAGATAATTACAAGAGAGCAGGTAGTGGAATGGTTGAAAGAGATGAAAAGGCTTGACCTTTCATTAGATGACAGTAAACGCAAACTTGTAGATACCTTTGTAAATTCAGTTTATCTTTACGATGACAAGGTTGTCATCATCTTTAATTGTAGGGAAGGGGCGAGTACACTCGCCCTCCCTTTGGACGATACTTCGGCTTGTATGCGAATTGGGGAGCCATTAAACTCCCGTAATATTTACGGGAGTTTTTGTTTTGATTTAAAAATCAAATTGAAATATATTTAAAAGAAAATTGATATATAAGGAGTTTTAAAGTATATGGAAGAATTTTTTGAAAAATTGCTAGAATTTCTTCAGGAACTTGTCGGACTT
>JAGAJY010000234.1 GCA_017848125.1 Oscillospiraceae bacterium | reverse complement strand
TCCATAGAGCCTTTTGATTACGACTTTGCCGTGCCCTTTGATATGAGCTGGTTCAGCGGCTTCTATGCGGATAAATACGACGTTGACAAGGCGGCTGTTGCTCCGAGAATAAAAGCCCGTCTGGAGCAGGGCGTGAAAAAGCTTCTGAGCGATTCCGTAACAGGCTACAGCACAAGCGTATGCAAGAACTTTAATTTAAGGCTCACAAGCACAAAATGGCACTATGCAATGCTGCCTGTATGGTTTATGACATATATCTACAACGGGAAGAAATATTTCTTTGCCGTAAACGGTCAGACGGGAAAGGTATCGGGCGTACTGCCATTGTCTGTGGCAAAGCTTGGAATAATGACTCTTGGCATAACAGCGGCGTCCGTCATATTTACTCTGCTGAGCTTTTATATGTGAGGTGACAGGCTATAAAAGGATATATCTGTGTTTTAATAATAATTATTACCGCTCTGTTTATGCCCTGCATAACGGCAGAAGCTGTCTCAAAGGGAATAGACGACAGGGCAGGCATATACACCGCCGAAGAGCTTGCCGAGCTTGAAAAACGTCAGCAGGAGGTCGCCGACCTGACAGGCTGGAACATTGCCGTTATAACCACCGACACAGGCTTCGGGCTTGACGGTATCGCCGCCTGTGACTATGCGGAAAAATACTATGATGATACCTTCGGTGCGGATTCCTCCTCTGTAGTTTATCTTATCGACCTTGACTACCGCTGGATAGCAATGGACGGCGGACTGCTTGATTATTTCGATTCAAGCCGCTTCAACGATATGATGGACACCTGCGAAAACTATTATATGAACTATGAGGACGTAAAAAACCTTGAAGCCTTCTATTATCATCTGGAAAAGGCATATAAAAACGGGACTGTGGAAAGAGACCCCGAAATAGGCGCTCTGGGTGATGATTTCGAGGAGGCAATAGAGTATTACGACGACCCTCAGAGAAGCATATCGGGGGAAATGATCCTTGCCTCCGTAATAACAGGGCTCATCATTTCGGGAATAATCATTGCCGTAACAGCGGCAAGGTATAAGACCCATTACGCTCACCCCGTAAACGGCTACATTGAGCCGGGAAGCGTGGATATGTATATCAGGGACGATTTTTTCCTGAAAAAAACCGTCAGCCAATACACCTCCAGCAGCTCGGGCGGCAGCAGCGGACGAAGAAGCTCAGGCGGCAGCAGACGTTCGGGCGGCAGAAGTCACGGCGGCGGCGGACGAGGCGGCAGGAGATAATAAAAGTTACCGAGCTGCAAAGCAATAAGCCTGTTGCTATCCTACCAACGAGGTGGGTTCAGCGACACGCTGAAAGTTATTCTGAAAGGAATGAAATAATATGATAAAGCACATTGTAATGTTCAGACTCATTGACACAGAGGGCAAAACCGCTATGGAAAATGCCATTGCCGCAAAGGAGCAGGCGGATAAGCTCCCCGAACTTGTTCCGTCTATAAGAAAGATGGAAACGGTAATAAATTCCGAGGCGGCTCCCGACAGCAATTACCACATTGCCCTTATCTGCGATTTTGACGATATGAACGAGCTTGACGAATATCAGAATCACCCCGAGCATAAGAAGTTCGGCGCATTTATCGCAGGAATAAGAGCCGAGGGCGGCAGAGCCTGTATTGATTACGAGTATTGATATCTCAGGAGGGAATATGAGCATTTTTGACATATTCAAAAAGCCTGCAAAAAGCAAAGAGCCTGCTCCAATACCGTCCTGCTTTGATAAAGCGGATTATTACTTTGAGGACGCAATGAGAAATTACTGCCGTATGAAAAATATATCCGAGGGGGAGCTTGCAGAGGAAGATTATACCAAAATACAGCGTATTGCCGCAGCGCATATAGGCTTATTTATGACGTGGATAATCAAGCACGGCTTTACGGGAGATATTCACGAGGATGACGAGGACGCTGTTGAAGCGGTAAAAAACGACCGTATGACAGGAACGGATTTTCTGCTTGAATACTGTGACGGCAAACTTTATCCCGAGGATATGGGCGACAGCATTCTCCCCTTTGCCGCAGAATACTACGAAAGCAGATATATGTCCGATTATACCCACTGGGTAGTGGACGAGCTTTGTGACCTGCCCTTTGAGTTTACAGCGACCTGCGAGGATTATTGCGAATTTGAGCATATTCTTGACAAAGCCTATGAGGATTTTCTGAAATCACATAAATAACCTTGAAAGGAAGAATTGAAATGAGCCTTATCACAGCAAAAAAAATCAAAAAGGACATCACCTACTGGAAGTGGCAGATAAACGCCCATGAAACCTTTACCGAGGAAATGACAATGTTCACTCTTACGGGAAAGGGCGTTACATATGCCTTTGCCGCTCTTGAAAGCGGTCAGCTTGCCCACGTTTACTACGGCAAAAGAGCCGACGACGAGGACCTTTCCTATCTTCTCCGTCTTGACGAGAATCCCTTTACCCCCAAGGTAAACGAGCGTGATATGGGCACATTTATGGACACCACTCCCTTTGAATACCCCGTTCACGGAACAGGCGACTACCGTGAGCCTGCAATAATGCTTATGGATAACAAGGGAATGTCCACACTTGACCTGAGATATGTATCCTATGAGATAACAAAGGGCAAGCCTGTTCTCAGCCAGAAGCTGGAGGATATGACCGTACAGCTCCCTGCTACCTTTGCAGATGAAAACGAGGCTGAAACCATAGCTGTTACCTTAGAGGACAAGCGCACAGGGCTTAACGTTATCCTTTACTACACCGTGTTCGCTGAGCTTGATGTTATTACAAGAAGCGTAAGGCTTGTAAACAAGGGAACAGAAGCGTTTGACGTAAGACGTGTTCTTTCCGCCTGCGTTGATTTCGATACAGACAAGTTTGACTTTATCACCCTCAACGGCTCATGGGCAAGAGAGCGTGTAATGGAAAGATGCAGACTTCATCACGGCAAGCAGGGCGTTGATTCGGTAAAGGGCGAATCCTCACATCAGAACAATCCCTTTGTTGCCCTTGTTTCCCCCTGTGCCGATGAGGATATAGGCGAAGCATACGGCTTTAACCTTGTTTACAGCGGCAATTTCTTTGCTCAGGCAGAGGTAACACAGCACAAAAAAACCCGTCTTGCTATGGGTATAAATCATTTTGACTTCTCATGGAGACTTGAGCCCGATGCCGAGTTTACCGCACCCGAGCTGGTAATGGTATATTCCGCAGAGGGTATCGGAAAGATGTCAAGAACATTCCACGACCTTTACAGACAGCACCTTATCAGAGGAGAATACAAGGACAAGCGCCGCCCCATTCTCATCAACAACTGGGAGGCTACATATTTCAATTTCAACACCGAAAAGCTTATAGATATTGCAAAGCAGGCTTCCTCTCTGGGAATAGAAATGCTGGTAATGGACGACGGCTGGTTCGGTCACAGAGACGCTGACAACAGCTCTCTGGGCGACTGGTTTGTATATGAAAAGAAGCTTGAGGGCGGTCTGAAGCACCTTGTAGATGAGGTAAACAAGCTTGGAATGAAGTTCGGCATATGGTTTGAGCCTGAAATGATCTCCCCCGACAGCGAGCTTTACAAGGCGCACCCCGACTGGGCTATTCAGATAGCAGGTCTGCCTATGACTCAGAGCCGTCAGCAGTATGTTCTCGATTACAGCCGCAAGGAAGTAAGAGACTGCATTTATGAGCAGATGAGAAAGATACTTGACAGCGCAAATATCGAATACATCAAGTGGGATATGAACAGACAGCTTACGGAGGTAGGCTCAAATTCCCTGCCCGCAGAGCGTCAGAGAGAGCTTTGGCACCGCTATGTTCTCGGTGTTTATGACGTAATGAACAGGCTTACCACAGATTATCCCCATATTCTCCTTGAAAACTGCTCAGGCGGCGGCGCACGCTTTGACCCCGGTATGCTTTTCTACTCTCCCCAGATCTGGACATCTGACGACACTGATGCAATTGAGCGCCTGAAGATACAGCACGGCACATCTATCTGCTATCCTGCCTCCGCAATGGGCGCTCACGTTTCCGACTGCCCCAACCACACTGTAGGAAGAAGCACTCCCTTCTCCACAAGAGGAAATGTTGCAATGGTAGGAACATTCGGCTACGAGCTGGATGTTACAAAGATACCCGAGGCTGACAGAAACGAGATACCCGGTCAGGTAGAAATGTTCAAGAAGTACAATCCTCTTATCCGCACAGGCGATCAGTACCGCATAGGCAACGTGTTTGAGGACAATATGTGGGACAGCTGGATGTTCGTTGCCAAGGACAAGAGCGAGGCTGTATTCACCTTTGTGCAGGTTCTCGGCAGACCCAATTACCGCAGCAGAAGAATAAAGCTCAAGGGACTTGACCCCGACAGAAGATACAAGAATCACGAAACAGGCGAGATACACACAGGTGCGGCTCTTATGAACTGCGGCATAAATGTGGCGATGTCGGGCGATTTCCAATCCAAGGTAGTATATTTCACAGCGGAGTAATATACAGATAGTTATATTGTTCTCTTTTTTACATACCGTATAACAAATTACCCCCGAGAAGAATATCAGAATCTTCTCGGGGGTAATTTGTCTTTATCATTCGCAATACCGCTCCAGAACGCTTTTCAGTGCGCTTACGCTTGCGCTGTGAATACGGGCAACGGGGATATCGTGCTTTTTTGAACGCTGATTTACGCTTGTGACCATCTTGTGGGAACAGGTGTTTGTAAAAACCACCATAAGATCGGGATTTCCAAGCTTATTTTCAAAATCCGAGGGCATCTGAGTAAAAACCTTTGCCTTACAGTTATATTCGGCACAGATATCCTTATATCTTGTTGCCATACGGTCATTGCCGCCTACCACTACTACGCTCATTGCTAAACATTCCTTTCCTGATTTATATATATTTTTTATTCTTATATAGTTAGCGTTTGCTAACTATATTGATTATAGCATATGCTAACTCTGTTTGTCAATACCCGCTGCGAAAAAATTTTCAAATGATACCGATGTCTGTGATAATTTGAACAGACATCGGTATTTTTCATACTTTTTCTTTTTTCATACTTTTTCTTCTCATTGTTGCCTTATCGTGATTATCAATATATTTAATAACTTCTTCTATACTCATTTTTCTATCAAACTGATGATGCCAAAATGATTCATTGCCTGTTTTAAGGTTATATTTATATGTACTTTCATGCATCAAATGCTTCAATCTCTTATGATAATCAAACCGCCAACTTCCACATGGTGTAGTTATCGTTACTGACTGATAGATAAAACTACATCTAAAACCATATTGTTCAGCTAAAGATTTTACATATTCCCTCAGCTCCATTTCCTCTCGGATACGTTTCCGTTCTGCCATTATCTTTTTTGAATCCTTATATCTAAAAACCTGTTCTGAACTGCAATTGGGACAAAACAATGTAAATTCAGAATCAAGGTGCGGCACATTATCAACATCAAACCCATGCTGTATTTCCATCTGACATTTTTGACATATACACGGCATATTACGAACCGACATAATAAACTTATCTCTCCCTAAACAACACATTTAGATATTCTTAAAAAACCGAGGTCTGCTTATAAACAAACCTCGGCTGATTTTATGTATAGAATTACTTCTCCGAATAATACTTGTCGTAATTTACAAGCTCATCAAGAAGCTGAGGAACTTTAACGTCCATATCCTCATCGCTGAACTGGCAAGTGCCAACAGCCTTGTGACCGCCGCCGCCGTATTTGAGCATAAGACTGCCTACATTGACGTTTGATGTGCGGTTGAGAACGGAATATCCGCAGGCGCAGGAGCAGCCCTTTCCGCCTCGTCCGCTTACTATCCACGCAGAAATGTTCTGCTCTGGATAAAGGCTGTAGATAAGGAAGCGGTTGCCGCTGTAAATGGGATCGACACCTCTCAGGTCGGAAATGATAACGTCCTTTTCAACCCTTGTATGAGCCTTTACCATTTCGATAAACTTCTCGTTCTGCTCAAAGTAAACCTCAATTCTCTCCTTAACATCGGGAAGAGCGAGAATCTCCTCGGTCGTCATTGTACGGCAGCAGTCGATAAGCTTTTCCATCAGCTGATAGTTGGAAATGGTGAAATTTCTCCATCTTCCCAGACCTGTTCTGGGGTCCATAAGGAAGCCCACAAGAATCCAGCCTTCAGGGTGAAGAATCTCCTCACGGGTAAGATTTCCCGAGTCCACCTTGTCAACAGCGACCATCATATCATCATAGTGAGCAAAGCGCTCCTTGCCGCCGTAATATTCATAGATAATTCTTGCGCAGGAGGGAGTTATGCGGCTTTCGCCCTTATACTTGCCCTCAAGCTGATTTCTCTCGTGTTCGCTGGAATGATGGTCAAACCACAGTCCGCAGCCCTCAACAAAAGGAACATTTGCGAGGCAGTCATTTTCGGTTATCTCAACAAGACCGTCCTGGAGGTCCTTAGGGTGAGCGAATTTCCAGGAATCTATAATACCTGCGTCCTTGAGCAGAGCGCCGCAGGCAAGACCGTCAAAGTCGGAACGGGTAACAAGACGCATTTTGAAACATCTCCTTAAATTTTGGTAATAGCATATGTTAACATTATAGCATATTGTAGAAATATTTTCAATAGCATTTCGTTTTTTTGACAATTTTAATATAAAACACTTCTGCCTTTTGACAAATCGGTTAATCTAAAAATAGGATAATCCGAAGCAGATATTGTAAAATAACTGTTAATGCTCCCGATTCACACAACAGACTGTGATTATATGTAATAACAGGACATGGCAACATCATCATATTTTTTGCCTGTTTTATATTGCATATTGCACATATTAGGTACAGTACGCCGTCGCACAGTATATGCAACAGTAACAAATCGCAATTTTTTTCAAAAAAGCCCTTGACTTTTACCGCAAAAAGGTGTAGAATAAACAAGTCGGTTGAGGACAGCGGTTCAAAAGCGAAACGCTCACAACCACGACAGCAGCCCTGAAAAATCGGGTGAATGGGAGCATAGCTCAGCTGGGAGAGCATCTGCCTTACAAGCAGAGGGTCATAGGTTCGAGCCCTATTGTTCCCACCAAATTGAGCGGAGTCTGAAAAGACTCCGCACATAATTCGGCCTGGTAGTTCAGTTGGTTAGAACGCCGCCCTGTCACGGCGGAGGTCGTGGGTTCGAGTCCCATCCAGGTCGCCAAATGCCTCTGTAGCTCAGTCGGTAGAGCAGGGGACTGAAAATCCCCGTGTCGATGGTTCGATTCCGTCCGGAGGCACCATATATGCGGATTTAGCTCATCTGGTAGAGCGCCACCTTGCCAAGGTGGAGGTAGCGAGTTCGAGCCTCGTAATCCGCTCCACGATTCGTCGAGACAATAGTCTCGGCGTTTTTTATTTT
>JAGAJY010000233.1 GCA_017848125.1 Oscillospiraceae bacterium | reverse complement strand
ATTTCACAGTCGGATTTATCCAAACGGATATAGTCCTTGCCCGATGTATTGGGAACTCTCACAAAGTATGTATTTTCATCGGAAAGCTTGGGAACAAGCAGCTTGTTTATATCCATAGAAATTGTATTATCCGTAACATCAATAAGGAATGCTTCGCTTTCGGAAACTGCCTTTGCGTAATCCTCTCTTGTTGCTTCGATTTTCTCTGCAATATCCGAATTGTAGAGAACCGCTGTACCCTGTTCGGTCTTTGCAAACTGAATGTCCAGATCTCCTATTTTTGCAACCTTTGCAAGCTCCTGTGCTTCTTCCTCGGTAACGATATACGCAACATTCTCGGGTTTATCCAAAGGCGAAAACTGGTCATAACGGACAACCTCAATATTTTTCAGCTGCTCAAGCTGCTGCTTAACATCTTCCATTGCCTTGTTGAACTGACCTTCAAATTCCTTTGGAATAACTGTCATATATTTTCCGTCATCGGTTCTGAAAGCGAACATGGGAATGTCATAGCTGTTCATAACATCGGAGGTTATCCGCATTTCATCTTCGCTTATCTTGTTATTCCCGTCCTTCAGGATAAATGCGTCGGGTTTGTTTTCAATTTCCTTTGAAAGCATGTGCTGTGCAGCAAGTGCAGCCATATTTCTCTGAGCTGCGGGGATAGCAACATAAATATTGTTGTTGTCCTCAATTCCGCCTGTGAAAATCGTTCCGCCCATTTTCTTCATTGCCGTTTCAAACTGCGGCATAAGCTCCTTTGGCACCGGAAGATATTCAAAGCTCGTCCCCGCCTGCTGTAATTTCTTAAAACACCGCTTTGATAGCTTTCCTGTTTTGATTTTGGGAGTCTTTGGCGGTTTCATTCCCTTTCGGTACTGTTTGTTATGCTCCATATTTGCAATAAATTCAAGCAGCTTCTGAATGAGAGAAGCACATACAGAGCAAGCATCATCTCCTACCATTATTCTGTCACCTCACTTTCGGATGTTTCGGTTTCTTCGCCCTCTGTTTCATCAGTATTGGCTTCGGGATACAGATCAATAATATCTTCCTTTGTGCAGCCGTATGAATACGGGGACATATTGAACATCAGCGATGCGTCTGTATCAATATCCTTTTCCACCGACTTGCTCCAGAGGTTTGGAATGTTCAGTTTCAGCACACGCCTTATTCCCACATCATCAAGAAAATATCCCGGGTAAAGCTCATCATATGTATAATCGGAGTAGTTGTGCGATACCTCTGAGGTTGCTTTCAGAATATCCCTCTGTCTGACGGTGAAATTGTCGTTCTCGCTTTCGTATGTCACCTTGTATTTTCCAGCCGTATCAATATACAGAAAGTGAGTTCCGAAAACAATGCTTCTGTCCTCTCCGTTATCATCTCCAAATATTTCATTCTCGATATCCGAATATCCGACCTTTCCGCTTTTGTGGTCCTTTGCATAATTTATGGAGTTTGATGTATGACCAAAATTGTAGTACAGTTCCTCGGGAGTTGTGCCTATCTGTCGGCATATATCCTCTGCTGTTGTTTCATTATTTTCTGCCCAAATCTCCATCAGCTTATTCGGGTCAAGGCGGATAAGGTAGATTGCCTTCCCGTCTATCTCCTTATTGATGTTTATGTCCTCATTGTAGAAGATCTCCCACATTTCGGGCTGGATAAGTCCGTCCTTGTCAAGTCCGATCGTCCTTGCATAATAACGATAGTCGGGAAGGTCGGGAAATTTATCTTCGTTTCCCATACCCGTTTCAAACCACTCCACAAGTGCGTTACGCTCCAGCTCCTCGGGAGTAAGCTCCGGTTCCTTGCTCTGCATACAACCTGTGAGCATGAACGGCACTAACAAAAGTGCCAAAAGCGACTTATATTTCATTTGCGTTTTCCTCCAATATTTTTTCTGTAATTCTATTATATCATATTCGATTTTCAGAAAAGTCGGATTTTTTCGTGAACGCAAATTATCTCAAATTATCTCAAATTACTCCAAATGAACGCAAATGATCTCACAAATTCAAAAACTCAAAGGTATATTCATAGTTCTGACACACATTTTTTGTGCCTGAACATTTTGTAAACACTTTAGGACATAAAAAAGACGGCTGTGAAATTACAACCGTCTTTTTGAAATGACTATTCTTTTTCAAACCGCTTTTCAAATTTACTCTTATGAGCAATATAGTATTTGATAAGTTCTTCCTCGGGGATCCATATCTCTGCATCTGCAACAAGCTGACCAACCGAACAGATAATCTTTCTGTCCTGTTCTTTGTCGGGTAATTTATTTGTACTTTTTCTGTACTTCATGTACTCGATATACAACCATTCATTTATTTTCGTCTTTTGTTTTTCTTTCAGATCAGAAAAATGTTTATTGGTCTGTAATAATTGTCCTCCAACTTTACTATGATTTTTCATACTATTATTCCCCTATCTTCATATCGTCCTCTGCAAGCTGCTTTGCACATTTATCCGCACTTGCATACGCAAAATACTTTACGGGAATCTTCCTCTGACGGACAATTTCCATTATCTTTCCATAGAAGGAATGGGGCATAGCATTGGTCTGCATCCATACAACATCAGCGTGCCTTATAAGGTTTGCATCGGGCTTTGTATATGGGTCAATAAACTTAACATTGGGCAGCATCGGCTTTATTGCCTTGAGCCATGTTGCATGACCGCCAAAAATTACAACTCTCTGCTTTGTTGTATATGGCAGCTGTATTTGATTGGCTTCGTCGATCTCAGGTTCAGCACCGCTGCTGTTTTGCAGCTTATACACAAGCTCTCTAAGCTCAATAAGCTCCTGCCTGTCAGCTTCCTGCTCGGATAATTCCGCAGATACCTTTTCCTTGTAATCCTTCAGTGCCTTTTCCGCCTTATACAACTGATTTTTAAGCGAAGCATTTTCCTCATTTATAGATGTTATCTTCGCTTTCAAATTCTCCGTATCATCCTTTGATTTTTCTGTTCCGTCAAGTGTTCTTTTTGCCTTGACCTTATACACAGAATCAAATCCGTACCTTATTGAAGCATAAGCCCCGAGAGAAAGATAATCTCTTAGCAGAGGAATTTCCTTTGCAGAAAAGCCCGACTTTTTCAGTCCGTTATCATCATAGCAGTCAACTTCAAAGAACTTTTTCCTCGGGATACAAATTCCCGATGCGTTATATACCACCTGTGAAAGATTGAGATGAAAAAGGTCACTTTTCTTTATACGCTTTGCGCCCTCATACGACCACACATGATAGTCGGTATATTCCTGTGTGAATAACCGTTCCCAGTATTCCGACCTGTCCTCAACATATCTTTCGGGCACGGGAACAAACTTCTCACAATTATTATCATTTTCATCTATCTCTTTTCGGTCACGCTCCTCAATGAAATCTATCAGACTGTCATTGAATTCCTTTGCCCAGGAAAGATTGCTGCAGGCAGCTCCAAGCATTATTTCCGTTATATACATTATCCATGCAGCACTATCTCCCGTATCAAGAAGATATAAATATGCAAAGCACATTTCAAATGGATTTAACACTCTAAGACTATCAAGAGCAGAAACAAACTCCTTATCCCGTATCTCGGTGCCGATCTCATCTCTGCTGCATAGGTAATTCCTAATATCAAACTGATGTTCAAAGATACATTGGTCAAGGCTTTCAAGCTCGTCCGTGACATCATCAATAACCTCAGCCTTTTTCTTCAGCTTTTCTATTATAGCAGCCGCTTCTTCCATTACCTTGTCATATTCGCTGTCCTCATCAATATTGAAGTTTCCAATACTCATAATAGAAGGCTTTTGTTTTCTGCCCTTACATTCATCTGCACGTTTTCTCGCATCAAACAGCATATTTTCATAACGTTCGATCTCATTGCATACGCCCAATACCCTGTTTATCTGCTCTTGCTTCTGCTTAACAACAGGTTCGATTCCCGACAGAAAAATATCCACTATTTCATTTATCCTGTTCTTGTATCGGGCAACTGCTCTTTCAATAATTTCCGGTCGGATATATGAAATCACTCTCTTGTATCTTTCGGGATAACTCATTTTCTGTGCTTCATCATAAAGCTCATCTCCGCTGTAAGGCTCATCAACAGTAAATAATCTGCCGGGTCTGTAATTATGTATATATCCGTTTTCCAAAGTAATCTTTGCGGTATAATTATTGACAAAGCAGTCCACCGATGTATCATCATTTCTGTGAATGATAAGATATGCCATACCTCTTATGAGGTCATCATCATACACAGAATCCGAAAAATCCTCGGGCAATGATACCTCGCTTATTATATCCTTTTCATATGGTATGAAGAAAGACGCTTCATCTATATTGCTCGCTTCGGTAATAGCATCAAGTATGAAAATAGCCATAGCTATGGTAATATGATTATTATGCTCATACTCCATTGGCAGCATATTGTATAGCTCGGATATGAAATCTACAATTTCATCTTCCACACTGATCATGGAATATTTCTCGGCAAACCCGGGTGCAGCGGCATACACATATTCAAGGATTGCAGACAGACGCCGCTTTCTGTACGGACCATCAAGCTTTAATCTCTCCACAAGATTCTTTCCACCGTAGTTTTTCAGAGAATGTATGTTATTGTTATATACTTCCTCTGTCATTTTTTTGAGGAGTGACCGATACTCCGAAGAACCTCTGTTGTATTTATCTGTTTCCGCCATATCCCCGTATTTTTTTCGCATTGATACGGAAATTCTCATTTCGTCATTACTGCGATGGGTATTTGACGGGTTATTCCTTTGCTTATTCTTTTTCTTAGCCATTTTTATCTCCTGTTATGTTGAAATGGGGTATATTTCTATTGTATCAGAAAAATCATTGTATTTCAATATTTTTCGACTTATCACCTGCAAAAAAGCGGCAGCATACACTACCGCTCTCCTGCAAGATTTTTAGGTTATCAGCCCT
>JAGAJY010000232.1 GCA_017848125.1 Oscillospiraceae bacterium | reverse complement strand
TTTCAATAAAATCACAAAAAAAATCAGAATTTTTTTCAAAAAGGACTTGACAGGTGTGAATGTCTGTGATATACTGTGTATATACCGATATACACAGTATATCACAGACAGGAGATGATAATATCATAAACATACTTCTAAACCCAAACAGCGACAAGCCAATGTACGAGCAGATAAAGGAGCATATCCGAAACGGCGTGGTAAAGGGAGAGATAGCTGATAACGAGCTTCTCCCCAGCGTAAGACTCCTTGCGGCACAGCTCAACATCAGCGCAATAACCGTTAAGCGGGCATACTCCGACTTAGAGCACGAGGGTATCGTTTATACGGCGGCAGGCAAGGGAACATTCGTCAGAGCGCCCGACAAAAGTATTGTAATGGCTCAGTACAAACAGCGCAGGCTTGCGGAATTTTCACAGTATGCGGACAAAATGCTGTCCGAAGGCTTTACGGTAAGCGAGCTTCTGAATGCTATCAATCAACTGAAAGGAACATAATAAATATGGAAAACATTCTTGAAATCAGAAATCTCGGCAAAAAATTCGTCGACAGCAATTTTTCCCTGCACGATGTAAATCTGTCTCTCCCCAAAGGCGTTATAATGGGTCTTATCGGCGAAAACGGTGCAGGTAAAACAACACTTATCAAGCTTATTATGAATATCTACGGAAGAAACGGCGGCAGTGTTACCGCATTTGACGGGCTGGACAACGTTAAGGACGAGGCTGCCTTCAAGAACAGGCTGGGATATGTTGCTGATGAAGATTATCTCTATGTGCAGACAACTGTGGAAAAAACGGCAAAAGCATTCTCGATTGCCTTTGACAACTGGGATAATGATATATTCACAAAATATATGGAGCTGTGGCAGATAAATGTCAAGAAAAGATGCGGCGAGCTTTCAAAGGGTATGAAAACAAAGGTAATGCTTGCCCTTTCTCTTGCACACAAGCCTGATATGCTTATCCTTGACGAGCCAACGGCAGGTCTTGACCCTGCGGCAAGAATAGAAATGCTTGACGTTCTCAGAGAATTTGTATCGGACGGTGAACATTCCGTGCTGTTCTCCACTCACATCACAGGCGATCTTGACAAGGTTGCGGACTATATCGCACTTATGATAGACGGAACTGTTACAGAGATAATGTCCGCAGACGAGACACAGGAAAAATACGCTGTTGTTTCGGGCGGCAATGACATAAAGAACAGCCCCCTGCTTATCGGTGCGAAAACTACTGAGATAGGCTTTGAGGCTCTTGCTCTGAGAAAGGATCTGCCAAAGCTGGGAAATGTCAATGTCCGCACACCAAATTACGAGGATATTCTTGTTCACACGATTTTACAGAACCGTGAAAACAGGAGAAACAGCTGAAAGGATATGATGCAATGACTTCAAAGCAATTCAGAAAAGCTGCAGGTATGCTCACGGGAACATATCCGTGGAGCACTCTGTTGACAGCCGCAATGGGGGTATGCCTTGCTGTTCCCGTGATTTTCGGCAATTACATAATATCGTCGGTATGCTGGGCAGTAGCTGCCACAATGTTTTTCACATGGGAATACTATCAGATCGAGTTTGACCCCTCATATCCCGTACCGCAGAGCAAAAAAGGAACAGATTTAAATCTTTTTATCAACGAAAAAGTGATAGAATTATCCTCGGTTCTTCCCGCAGCAAGGGAAACCGCTGTACGGGCATACCATAACAGCCGTCTTGTGATTTCGGCAGTTTTTTCGGCAGGTCTTGCGGCTCAGGGAATACGCTTCTGTATGAGCAGTGACCCCGTATATTCCACTCCCCTTGTGTGTGCAGTTGTTTTCGGTACAGTCGCATATACGATAAATCTGATCTCCCAAACAATAAAGAAGGGCATTAAATGCGCAGCTGCCAGAAGGCTCACCGCACAGCTGATGATGTGCTTTTCCTTCCCCGGTGTATTTATGCTAAACGACACCGCACCCGATGACAACCCTATGGGTATCGGCGTAATTATGCTTGCAAATGCTGTGTTTATATTCATTGTCAATCTGATTTGCAGAAGCAAATGCCTTAAAGACGCAAAAAATACCGCCCGAAACGGCGATACGATCAAGGAGAAATAATATGACTGTTTCACAATACAGAAAAACAATTAACCTCTGCTCCAGCAGCACGGTAAAAATTATGTACATAATGTCGGTCAGCATGGTAATTTTCTATTCTGTCTTTTTACCGACAATGACATTCTTTGACGGATTATCCATTAACGACGCTTTTTTGATAATATTTCCGCAAATGATGTATATATTTCTTCATATGTGCCTTATTGAGCGTCACCCTGTTTTTGAAGGCTCGGTAAAACCCGAAAAAGCCGTAGCATTTTCACAGTTCAAGGACCGTATCCTTATGTATCAGCTTCCTGCGGACAGAAAAACAATAATTGAATCATATATAGGGCTTGACAGATTCTATGCAGGAATGATCATTGTTTCGCATATGCTGACAGGTGCGATCCTCATATTCAAAAAGACAGGTATTGTTACAGCTGCAATATTGTTTTTAGCAAGTCTTATAACACCAATAACCATACTTACGTTAATTTCCTCTCTGAAAAGCGGCAACGGCAATAAGATGTCAAAATTAAGAAATATTTTTTACTTTATAACAATGACTCTGCTTCTACTAAGTCAGCTTAATATTTTCACGAGCGGTATCACCGATTCTATTATGGGATATGATATATATTCCCCTGTTTCAGCAGTTATAGGTATCCTTATATTCGTTCTGGGAACGGTAAGCCTGATTATTATGAACAAGCTTCACAAACAGCTGCTTTCCGACAATGCTCCCCGTGCCATTTCGGGAGATTTCCACGAAACCGAATCTCAGATGTAAAGGAATATTTGCTTTGTTTCTTTGCGGCAAACACAAAACTCTCAGGAAAGGGATGATAATTCTATGTTCAAGGCTCTTAAAACAGTAGCGTCACCATACACTCTTTTTCATATATTTGCCTCACCGATAGCAGCTGTGGTTCTTCCCATATATATGATTTTCGGAGGTCACGCAAATCTGATGTCGCTTCTTGCAATGCTTTCAATATTCTCGTTTTTTATGTCATATACAATGATGCACAGCGTTATGCCTGTTATGGGACCCACCCCATCAGAAAAAAAGACGATGAAATGGGCTGATAACAACCGAAATATGTTCAACGGCTCTGCAAGCTCATATGATATGGCCTGCGTATTGCCAACAACAAGAAAACAGCTTATAAAGCCCTTGCTTACAGTCTGGTTTATCCAGCTGGGGATAATAACAGCGGAAATAATAGCCGCTGTGCTTCTCAATTACACGGGCTTCGGCGGTGAAATATCAATATTCTGCCTGTGCTTCTCCGTTATGGCTGTGGCTGTTCCCAATGTGATGTACTACAAGGTCAGAAATCAGCACATAGGAGCTTTTCTGATGTTAATAGCATACATAGTGCTGATGGTTGTAATGATAGTATCATCAATTCTGAAATATCCGATAACAATAGCCCTGCCCTCTTATCTCGCAATACTTATTCCCATAGCTGCTGTCCTATTCAATATCATATTCTTTTACAGGACGGCATTAAACGGTGATTTTGCAAGAAACGGCGAAAAGGTCACTCAGCCTCTCCGTTGATTATCTCCCACTCATATTCGGCACAGACGGGGTGATTCTTGATGTATCTTTTGGCATAGCTGAGGGAGTAGAACTTTCGTGCAAAGCCCCTATTTGATACAAACAGCTTTGAATTAAACACATACTTTTCTTCGCCTTCAACGTTCAGTCTGATTATGTAATACATAAAAATCAACCTCGCTTGTTTTATGGTTTAGTGAACTGAAATTTTATTTTTGATATTTTAGCATATTTTCCCGCTAAATTACAATAGAGAAAGCCCGATTGGACAAAAAACCTGTCCAATCGGGCTTTTTATGTTAATTTTTCATAAATTTTGAAGTTTCAGAACAATTCAAATGTTAAGATATGGTTAAGAATCAAGTTTTCATATTGATTTTTTCGGGACTTTGCTCTATAATATTACATCATACCATTTTAAACCAATACCTTTTTACAGCTTTAAAGCAAATCAGTATAAAGTTACGAGGGGAAGAAAAAATGATAAATGTTTTCGGGTGTGACAATGAAGCCGTGTTTCTCGATATTATAGAAGAAACTGTTTTCAAAAGCTTCGGTCTGTTTCAGAAAAAATATGCATTTCATCGTTTCAGAAATGCGGATGAGCTTATATACTGTCTTGACAATCAGGAAATAACTCCACATTTGGTAATAATCGACGCCCATTTTGATATGGGCAGAACAAAGGAGTGTACCCAAAGGCTTCACAGGCTCTACCCCGGTACAAGACTGATACTGATATCCTCAGACGAGGAGGATATGTTCCTTTCCTTTGAATATGATTTCTGCGGCTTTCTTCACATGCTCGGTTTGCCGGAAAAGCTATCCAGAGCGTTGGCATTGCTCTTACCGAAAATCGACGAAAGCTCAGGCGAATGTATTCAGCTTACTGTATATTCAAAAGAAAAAATACCTGAAAAAATGATTCTCAGGTATTCGGAAATAATGTATTTTGAGTGCATAATGAAAAAGGTTTATGTCACCTTTGTTGACGGAAGCTGTTACAGGGTAAAATGCTCATTGTGGCGTGATATTGTTCAGAAATTCTGTATGCTTCCCTTCGGTGTTCCACATCAGAACTATATTGTAAATATGAATTACATATCAAAAATGACATCTACCGCCCTGACAATATCACCTATCGGAAAGAATATAGCCATCAGCAAATACAGACTCAAGGAATTCCGTCAGCTGTATGCAATGCTTCCTGCAAGAGCTCGCTCAAATCATTTTTTGCCGTAAAAAAGCCAAGCTTTTATATCAAACTCACGGAATGTACATTCATATGTAAGTATAATGCTTACAGGAGCCGCAAGGACGATCACAAGCAGCCCGAAAAGACCTGCCCAGCTCAGACCGTCAATTGTTCTGATTGATGTAAAAAGGTCTATCCATGCAAGAGTCTGAATATTTCCCCAGATATAATAGTTGAAAATATCCTTGATTACTCCCAGCTTTGAGAGCAGAAGCATTATCCACATAGCATACATGGGAAGCGGTGCTGTAAGGGCTATTTTCAGCGACATCACGGGGTCGTGAGGAAGCCTGTGATATTTTACCAGATTCCTGTCACGCACGGCGCAGTTGTAGGCAAAGTTTATAAAAAGTCCGTTTACGATAATGGACGAGGCAACCGCCGTAAACACCTTGAACGCCATAAACTTTATCATAAAAACAAGCATACAAAGGTTGAATATGATACAGATGACCTCTCCTGCAAGCCACCAGAGCATACCCTTTCCCGCTCTTAAACCAAAATTTTCACGTTTATCCGCAATCATTGCAATACTCCTTTTTGGGTACGTTGTTCTGTAACCGAATAAATATATTATACAGCATTTTTTTCAATATTGCAAGTTTTTTTCCTATAATAATACAGAATCCTCTGCCGTATAATATTATTGTCGGAAATCCGACAAATAAACCTATGAGGAAAAACTATGGATTACAAGCAGTTTCAGAACAGCGTTTACCGCAACGCATCTATGGGCATAACTGCTCTCAAGGCTATGATCCCAAGGATTCCTGACAGCAAAATGAAAAATCTGCTTATAAAGCAGTACAACAGCTACAAGGCTCAGACCGAGCTGACCGCAAGCCAGATGAAACGCCACAGCCTTGAACCTGTTCCCCCTCCCCTGATGGCACGTCTTATGACAACAGCCTCTGTTGCGCTTAAATTAAAGCGTGACAACAGCACAGGCAATGCCGCCAAAATGGTGATAAAGGGAACAAACACAGGCATAATCGAACTTACAGAAAAGCTTAACCATACGACCTGCGGCTCACCCGAGGCAATTCAGTCTGCCAAGGAATATCTGAAAAGAGAGCAGAAGAATATCGAAAGCTTAAAGCCCTATCTTTGATATGGGGTCACAGATTACCGTGTGATTCCCCTGCCGTTATTCTTCCTTCGGCATTATTTCGAAATAAAAAATCTGCGGAGATTTATATTTCCGCAGATTACATAAAACGGCTCTGCATAAGCAAAGCCGTTTTTGTATTTTTTAAAAAATCAGAATCCGATAATGTCGTTAACATCAGCGCCGTTTTCAATATCATCTGAAAGATCATCAGAGAATATCATTGTCATTACTGCATCGCCTGAGCTATACAGTCCGCCGTACTGGTCACCCTTTGAATATACGGTAGTTTTTTCGCCGTTCTTCTTTACAGTTCCCATAGATTTCCAGCCTGCATCCTTGAAATACTGTTTGAATTTGCTTTCATCGCTGTCAGCATCTTCGGAAATGTAGCCGACACAGATCAGCTTGTCGTTTTTGTCAAAAAGATAATAACGGTAAGGTTCTGAATCCATAACCATGATCATAGGATCAACGCTGACATACATATCAAAGTCGCCTGCTTCGATAACCTTATCGGAGGTCATTCCCCATTTAATTCCGTCAAGAGGTGCAAGGAGCTTATCGGAAGAGGCGGACGAACCGTTTTTGAGAATACCGTCCTTGCCGAAATCATAGGTCTTGCCGTTTATTTTCAGCTTGCCTGTTCTCATCTTGCCGTTTGTGCCGAAATAATAGGTCTTTCCGCTGAGCTTCACCCAGCCTGTTCTCATTTTGCCGTCCTGACCGAAATAATATCTGCTGTCGCCGATCTTGTTCCAGCCGGTGAGCATCTTGCCCTTCTTTGCACCGTTGAAATAATACTTATTATCGCCTACTGTTACCCAGCCTGTGTAAGCATAGCCCTTTTTATCAAAAAGGTACTTGCCGCCGTCAATGGTCTGCCAGCCTGTAAGCTTCTTGCCTGTTTCATCGTCCTTGTAGCTGTATCCGCTGTCAGACTTGTACCACTTTGCAGACACGGGAACGGAAAGGGCTGACATTGATGAAACTGCAACAGCTGCTGCCATTGCTATCGAAAGAAATTTACGCTTGATCATAACAAAATCTCCTTAATTTAACAAAATTAGACATTCAGTCTTGTTTAAGTATAGCATACAAATAAAATTATGTCAATGTTTTTAATCGAATTTTAATAAAAAGGCACTGCACATCTGTGTGCAATGCCGCAAAAAT
>JAGAJY010000231.1 GCA_017848125.1 Oscillospiraceae bacterium | reverse complement strand
GGCACTCTGGGCAAGGCGGCAAGAGTTCTCTGCGGATATGAAAAGACGAGGCTTCTCGCTCCCGACGAGGAACAGGAAATATCCATATCCGTAAATATTTCCGACCTTGCTTCATATGACGATTCGGGTGCTTCGGGACACCGGTTCTGCTACGTTTTGGAAAAGGGCACATACAGGCTTTTCTGCGGAAGTGATGTGAGAAGCGCAGAGGAAACAGCTTCCTTTGAAATAAGTGAAACCAAATGCGTAAGAAAGGCTCGTCAGGCAATGGCTCCCGTACTGCCCTTCAAGCGCTTAAAGCCTGATTATTCTTCGGGAACGGCGGCTGTTTCCTATGAGGACGTTCCCCTTTCGGAGGTTGACGAGGAGAAAAGACGGCTTGACAATCTCCCTATGGAAATAAGCTTCACAGGTGACAAGGGAATAAAGCTTGCTGAAGTGCGGAGCGGGAAAAATTCTCTTGATGAATTTATAGCACAGCTTTCAGACGAAGAGCTTGCAAGCGTTATCAGGGGCGAGGGAATGGGCAGTCCCAGAGTTACTGCGGGAACAGCATCAGCATTCGGCGGCGTTTCGGACAGGCTGACTTATTACGGTATCCCCTGCGGCTGCTGCTCGGACGGTCCTTCGGGTATGAGACTTGACTGCGGCACAAAGGCATTCAGTCTGCCAAACGGAACTCTCATTGCCGCAACCTTCAACAAGCCCCTTGTTACAGAGCTGTTTAGATTTATGGGCAGAGAAATGACAGCAAACAGGGTTGACTGCCTGCTGGGTCCGGGAATGAACATTCACCGTCACCCTTTAAACGGCAGAAACTTTGAATATTTCTCGGAAGATCCTTACCTGACAGGTACGATCGCTGCCGCAGAGCTTGACGGACTTCACGCAGAGGGTGTTACGGGAACAATAAAGCACTTCTGCGGAAATAATCAGGAGACAAACAGGCATAATCTTGACTCAGTCGTATCCGAAAGAGCACTGAGAGAGATCTATCTCAGGGGCTTTGAGATAGCTGTCAGAAAGGGCAAGGCAGAAACCATAATGACCAGCTATAATTCCGTTAACGGCATCTGGTCTGCAGGTAATTATGACCTCTGCACAACCATTCTCAGAGATGAATGGGGCTTTACGGGCTTTGTTATGACAGACTGGTGGGCTAATATAAACCGCCGTGGACAGGCTGTCTGCAAAACCGATTTTGCGGCAATGGCTATGGCTCAGAACGATGTTTATATGGTCTGTGCAGACGGCGGCTCTAATGATGACAATACCCTTTCCGAGCTGGAAAAGGGAGCTCTTTCAAGAGCAGAGCTTCAGAGAAATGCGGCAAACATTCTCCGCTTTATTCTGAAAACTCACGCTATGGACAGGCTTTGCGGAATCGAATGTGAAGCAGAGATAATAAATCGTCCCGATGAAGGCAGTTCTGAGGGCGGCGAAGATGTGACCTTCTACAGGATAGAGGGCAGCACTGAAATTGACGGCAAGGACATATGCACCGACAGAGGCTCGGATTTCATCTTTGCTCTTGATGTGGCAGAGCTTGGGCTTTATCGCTTCACGCTGACAGGAAGCTCGGAGCTAAGCGAGCTGGCGCAGATACCTGTTACCGTATTCAGCATGGGTACTCCCGTAGGGTCATTCACCTGGAACGGCACGGCAGGCAAGCCTGTTTCCTTTGAGTGCAGCACCCACTGCTTCTCTCGCTTTACTACAGTAAGGATATACTTTGCACAGAGCGGTCTGAAGCTTCACAGCATCAGGATAGAGAAGGCTGACTGATATGAATCAGCAGACAAAATTCCTGCTGACTGCATTGTGGTCAGGAATTATAGCTTTCACCTTTCCCATATGCCTCGGAATAATCTATATGGATATTACGGGGCACGGAAAGGGCTATGGTTATAATTTAGGCTCGGAGAAGGATATCCACATTTTCTTCGGATTCATTGAGCTTATAATATGGCTTGCTCTCGCTGTACCGCCCAATATTTATCTTTTCAGGAAGTTAAAAAATAAGAAGCCTTCATTTATTTTTATACCTGTGCTTGCTTACATTGTTTTGTTTATTCTGTGCGTTTACTTGGTTATCGGCGGCTGGGGTGAATTCGGAAAGTTTTTTAATTTATAAAAAATCCCATTGGAGAAAAATCAACAATTCTCCAATGGGATTTTTGTATATAAATGCTATTGCAATTTAAGAACATTTGTGTTATAATAAAACATATGCTCTAATTTTACTTATCATTCAGATTCACAAGCTTCATTGTTTCCATATCAAGCTCACGGTAATAGCAGTTGTTGGGCACTCCGTTACAGCTTGTATGGCATATGCCGCCCTTATCGGGAGTTGCAATGAACACAAGTGAATTCTGCTCGCAGTTTACAAGGATCCTGTGGAGCGTAAAGGTGTTTCCCGATTCCTGACCCTTGAACCAAAGCTTATTCCGTGAGGTGCTCCAGAGGACTACCTTTCTGAGCCTTATGGACTCCTCAAGTGACTGCTTGTTCACATAGGCAATGAGTATTACCTCCTTTGTGTCCCTGTTCTGCACCGCAACGGGGATAACGTGATTCTCCTCTGAAATGCCGTTGATCTTATTCCAGTCAAGCATAAGCTCGTTTGTTTCTTCAATCATTCCCATTTATGCGACATTCCTTTCATCAAGCCATTCTTACGGGTATATCGTGCTTTTTAAGCTCAGCCTTGACCTCGCCCACAGTCAGCTCCTTGTAGTGGAAAAGCGACGCCGCAAGAGCCGCAGACGCTCCTGTTTTTTCAAACACATCGGTAAAATGCTCCAGCGCTCCGCAGCCGCCGCTGGCAATAACGGGAATTTTCACCGCACTGCACACGGCATTTAGCATATCGAGGTCAAAGCCGCCCTTTACGCCGTCTGTGTCCATAGAGGTGAGAAGAATCTCCCCTGCACCCAGAGCCTCCGCCTGCTTTGCCCATTCAACAGCGTCTATGCCCATATCAATTCTTCCGCCGTTTATTACTACGGTATAATGACCGTCGGGGCATTTTTTTGCGTCGATAGCAACAACTACGCACTGACAGCCGAATATATCAGCCGCTTCTCTGATAAGCTGAGGATTCTTTACCGCCGCCGAATTTACCGAAACCTTATCTGCTCCCGCTCTGAGAGTGTCACGGAAATCATCTATTGTCCGTATGCCGCCGCCGACTGTCAAAGGTACAAAAACCTTCTGAGCCGTTCTGCGCACTACGTCCAGCATTGTTCCTCTGCCCTCGTGGGAGGCTGTAATATCAAGGAAAACTATCTCGTCTGCTCCCTGTGCGTCATACTCTGCCGCACATTCCACAGGGTCGCCTACTTCCTTTATTCCCACAAAGTTTATTCCCTTTACTACCTTGCCCTCACGGACATCAAGACAGGGAATTATTCTTTTTGCAAGCATTGTTATTGCCTCCTTATCAAAGCTCTGCGAAATTACGAAGAATTTTCAGTCCTGTTTTTCCGCTCTTTTCGGGGTGGAACTGCGCTCCGTAAACTGTGCCTTTATTTACGAGAGCGGTTACCTTTCTGCCGTATTCGCAGTATGCGGCTAAAGCATCGTCGGGACAGTCTGCCGCATAGGAATGTACGAAATAAACATATTCGTCATCTCCGAGACCGTTAAGCAAAGCACATTCACGGTTTTTCACAAGCTTGTTCCAGCCGATATGGGGAATTGACAGATCATCGGGAGTCATCAGTCTGACTGAGCCGTCAATAAGACCAAGCCCCTCTGTTTCTTCAAATTCGTATCCCTTTGAAAAAATCAGCTGCATTCCAAGACATATACCGAGAAATGGCTTTTTAACAGCTTCTTCCTTTATAACGTCAACAAGTCCCGATTCGCTGAGCTTATTCATAGCCCAAGGAAATGCTCCCACTCCGGGGAGAATTATTTTATCGGCGTTTCTTATATCCTCCGCTTTTGATGTAAGCTCTGCGGAAAGTCCAAGATAATCCAGCGCATTCTTTACGGAAAAAATATTGCCTGCGCCGTAATCAACTATAGCTATCATTTACAACACCCCTTTGGTGGAAAGTATCTCTCCCCCGTTTATTTTAACTGCGTCCTTCAATGCGTGGGCAAGAGCCTTGAACATTGCTTCGTTCTTATGATGGTCGTTTGAGCCGTAGGGGCATTTCAGATGAAGGGTTATTCCTGCATTGAAGGCAAAGGCTCTCATAAATTCCTCGGTAAGACAGTTATCATATTCGCCTGTACGGGGGTCTGAAAAGCTGCACTCATAAACAAGGAAAGCACGGTTGCTTATATCGAGACAGCAGAAGCCCAGACTTTCGTCCATAGGAATAAAGCTTGTTCCGTACCGTGCTATTCCCTTTACATCGCCGAGAGCTTCCTTGAACGCCTGTCCCAATACGATCCCTGTATCCTCTACGGTATGATGTCCGTCAACGTAAAGGTCGCCGTCAACGCTTACATCAAGGTCAAATCCGCCGTGAACGCAGAGGGCGGTGAGCATATGATCAAAAAAGCCGATGCCTGTTTTTATATTGTATCTGCCCTGTCCATCAAGGTCAAGGCTGATATTTATTTTTGTTTCCTTTGTATTTCTGGATATTTCAGATCTGCGCATTTTCCTGCTCCTTTCTTCTTACAGTAGAGAAAGTATTTCCCTGAACTCTCTGAGGAAGATACTGTTTTCCTCCTCTGTGCCTGCGGTTATACGCAGATATGAGCCCATATACCTTACGGCAACTCCCCTGCTCAGAAGCTTTTCGCTTATTTCCTGTGCCTTGGGAGTCTTTACGAAAACGAAATTTGTAACAGAATCATATACCTTTTCAATGGTGAAATATCTTTCAGAAAGCTCGCATATGCTGTTCTGAAGCTGCTTTCGGCTGTTGATCATCTCTGCAGTGTACTCCATTATAAGCGATTTATGATTCAGCACTGCCGCCGCTGCCGCTTGCGTAACAGCATTGACATTATACGGAGATTTGGCTGCTCTGAGGGCTGTTGTTATCTTATCCCCCGCAACGGCAAAGCCAAGTCTGAGCGCCGCCATTCCCATATTTTTCGAGCAGGTTTTCAGCACAACAAGGTTATCGTATTCGTCTGTAAGGTCGATAACGCTTTCGCCCCAGAAATCCATATATGCCTCATCTACGATAACAAGGCAGTAAACATTCTTCACAAGACGGATAACGTCCTGCCTGCGGACTCCCAGAGATGTGGGATTGCAGGGATTTGAAAAGATTATTGCTCCCACGTCATTATTGTTGCAGTATTCGGCAACCTTGCCCACATCAATTTTCAAATCGTCTTCCTTGGGGAGATTACGGATTTTCAGCTCATTGAGAAAGCCGTAAAAGGCATACATTGAAAAATCGGGTGACAGGGTCACAACTGTATCACCCTTTTCAAGAAATGAGCTGAGTATAAGAAAGATAAGCTCGTCGGAGCCGTTGCCTGCGGTACAGTTTTCGGGCTTTATGCCGTAGAATGTGGCAAAGGCTTCGGTCACTTTCTTTGCTGTGGGGTCAGGGTATCTGTTAAATTCAATATCCTTAACTGCCTTGCCTATAATATCGCCTATTTTGTCAGCGATATTATAGCAGGATTCGTTTGCATCAAGCCTTACGGGAGATGTTACGGGCAATGTTTCGTAAGGCTCGATGCTTTTAAGCTTTTTGTTAAGCTCGTATGCCATTGACTTTTCCGCCTTTCGCTGTTTACTTGTTGTCAAAACGAATCTTTACGGCGTGAGCGTGTGCTGTAAGTCCTTCCTTTTCGGCTATGCAGACAATATCGTTTCTTGCGTCAAGGAGTGCCTGCTCGGTATAATATATGAACTGTGAACGCTTAACAAAGCTGTTTACGGAAAGGGGGGAGAAGAATCTTGCAGTTCCGCTTGTGGGAAGAACGTGGTTGGGTCCCGCATAATAGTCGCCCAGAGGCTCGGGGCTGTACTGACCCATAAATACTGAGCCTACATTATTAAGCTTTCCGAGATAGCTCATGGGGTCTGCAACCTGTATTTCAAGGTGCTCGGGGGCAAGGGAATCAGCAAGCTCAATTGCTCTTTCCATAGTTTCGGTCACTATTATTGCTCCGAAATTATCAATAGAGGAACGGATAATTTCGTTTCTTGAAAGCTCAGCCATCTGCTTTTCAAGCTCAGCGGAGGTCTCGTCGGCAATTCTTTCGCTTGTGGTAATAAGAATTGCGGAGGCAAGCTTATCGTGCTCTGCCTGACTCATAAGGTCGGCGGCAAGATATGCGGGATTTGCAGTTTCATCGGCTACAATAAGTATCTCGCTGGGTCCTGCTATCATATCAATATCTACCTTGCCGAAAAGAAGCTTCTTGGCGGTGGCAACAAAGATATTGCCGGGGCCTACTATCTTGTCAACCTTGGGTATCTGCTCTGTGCCGTAGGCAAGAGCGGCTATTGCCTGTGCGCCGCCGCACATAAATACACGGTCAACTCCTACGATTGCCGCAGCGGTGAGTATATCGGGATTGGGCTTTCCGTCCTTACCCGGAGGGGTCACCATAATGATCTCCTTTACACCAGCTATTCTTGCAGGCACGGCATTCATCAGAACTGAGGAAGGATATGCCGCTGTACCGCCGGGAACATAAAGTCCCACACGGTCAAGCCCTCTTACACGCTGACCGAGGATACAGCCGTTTTCCTTTGCGTCTATAAAGCTCTGCTCCTTCTGACGATTGTGAAACTCGGTTATATTCTCCATTGCGTTGAGAAGTGCGTTTACAAAATCAGGCTCTGCTTCTGTGAGAGCGTCGTTTATAACGTCACGGGGAACTTCATAGTATTCGGGCAGCTTACCGTCAAATTTCTCGGTATATTCGTTTACAGCCTTATCGCCGTTTTCCCTTACATTGTCAATTATTTCGGAAACTATTTCGGATATCTTCTTGTCAGTTTCGCCGTTTCGCTTCTCTACTTCGTTTAAGAAATTTACTTCAGCTGTGCCGTCAGCAATAATTTTTCTTATCATTTCAAATCTTCCTTTCCGTCAGATATTTGCTTCAATATCGGAAATGAGCTTTTCTATTTCCTCCTTGCGGAGCTTCAGGCTTACCATATTGGCAATAAGCCTTGCGGAGATGGGGCAGATGTATTCGTAAACCTCAAGACCGTTTTCCTTGAGGGTCGTTCCCGTTTCAACTATATCCACAATTGCATGGGAAAGACCGAGAAGGGGTGCAAGTTCTACGCTTCCTTCGATCTTCACTATATCAACGTCCATATTCTTCTTTTCAAAAAAGGTTCTGGCTACGTTGGGATATTTGGTGGCAATGGTTCTGATATGAGTTCCCTTATAGAAATCCTCGCCCTTTTTGCCTGCAAGAGCAAATCGGCATTTGCCGAAGCCCAAATCGGAAAGCTCAAAGAATTTTCCCTGCATTTCGATTATGGTATCCTTGCCTACTACTCCAAGGTCACATACGCCGTTTTCCACATAGGTGATAACGTCAGCCGCTTTTGCAAGCACGACTTCTATACTGTCTCCTACAGGAAGTATCAGCTTTCTTCCCTTTTCACGGACTGCGGTGCAGTCATAGCCTATCTTTTCAAGAAGGGCTACTGTATCCTTTTCAAGCCTTCCCTTTGTAAGTGCGATTCGCAGGGGTCTTGATGTATTGTTATTCATAATATGTATTCCTTTCAACTGTGCTTATAGAGTTTCCGAAACTATTTCTGATGAGACTGTATCCACACGCTTTATTCCCTTTTTCGCCGCATATGCCTTTGTTTCCTTTATGGTATCAAAAACAGCGATCTCTGCAGTCATTCCTTCGGAAATAAGCTTTCTGCTATGGGCAACTGCCGCTGCTTCATAGCCATTCTCTCCGAAAACAAGCACATCTGCAGGCGCAGGAGTGAAGTCAACCTTTTTAAGCTCTGCCGCCGCAACTGCATCTACATTGACTGCAAAGCCTATGGAAGGAACATCATAGCCGAATTCGGAAAGAAGCTTGTCATATCTTCCGCCTGAAAGCACTGCGTCTCCGCAGCCCTCAATATAGCCCTTGATAACTGTGCCTGTGTAATAATCCATACGGTTTACAAGCCCCAGATCAATTGTTATCATTCCGTTATATCCCAGAGAAACAGCTCTTTCGTAGGTTTCTCTCAGCTCAGAAAGTACAGCCGCTGCTTCGCTGTCGCTGTACAGCTTTTCAGCTTCGGCAAATACCTCCTCGCCGCCGAAAAGACGGGGCAGCTTTTTAAGCGCTCGGGTAACCTCATTATCCCCTATACTTTCGAGAAGGTCATTAAGTGCAGGATAATTCTTCACCTCTATAAGGCTTCTTATGCTTTCGGCGGTATCGCTGTCGCAGTCAAGCCTGTTCAGCAGCACCTTGAAAAAGCCGATATGACCTATTTCAAGACGGAAGCCCTCTGTTTCAAAGGAGGAAAGCACTTCAAGGGCATTGGCAAGCACTTCAAGCTCGGCACGTCCCGAAGATGAGCCGATAAGCTCGATACCTGTCTGACGTATCTCGTCGCTTCTTCCTCTCATGCTGGGCTTGTTGCGGTAAACGCTCTGGCTGTAGCACAGTCTGACAGGCAGAGTTTCTTCTCTCAGACGGGTGGCAGTCATTCGGGCAATAGGCATTGTGGAGTCGGGACGGACTACCATAAGCCTTGCCTTATTGTCTACAAGCTTGTACATTGTTTCCTGAGGGAAATATCTGGACTTCATATTGAACACGTCATAAAATTCAAGCCCGGGGGTTATTACCTCCGAATAGCCCTTTGCTCTGAATATGCTTCTGAGCCTGTCCTCAACAGCCTTGACTGCTGCACATTCCTCAAACAGCAGATCCCTTGTTCCTTCGGGAGTAATTAGATCATATCTTTTCATTGCGGTCATTCTCCTAATATTTTATCATAGTAAAGCGGTATCGTATTATCATAATAGTATGATACCATAATAGCACGCCATTGTCAAGAGGCGTATTATAAATTAGGCAATATAGCCTTTTATTTTCAAAAAATCAGCATTAAGCTTGTTTATATCAACAGTGCCGTCAGTCTGAACAGATGTGGCTTCTACTGTAAAATCGCCTGTGTATCCGATTTTCTTCACATATGCAAAGAAATCGTCAAAGTTGATCTGACCCTCCCCCAAATGGAGAGTTCTGAGATTACTCCAGTCCATAATACCGCCTTTATAATCGTTTATGTGAAGATGACAGATATGCGACCAGAGGGTTTCATCGTAACAATCAATGATCTCTCCATGGAATTCAGCCATTTTAGTATCAAAGGTAAAAGCAATATCGGGATATTTCTCCATAAGCTCTGTCAGATGAATTAACGGACTTTTGCAGTTACAGACAACATTTTCAACAGTAAGCTGTAAACCATAGCTTGCGGCGATCTCCGCAAGCTGAGGATATGCAGCCATATTAACATCAAAATTACTGTCGGAAATCTGTCCATTCCAAAGATGAAGAACAAGTTTTTCAGCACTCAAGGCATATGCCGCTCTGCAATTGATCTCAAACAGCTCAAAGGCTTTACTGTCTTTATTTGCGATCAGTTCACCTATCATCTTATCGCAATGAACCGACGGCACGGTCAAGCCGAAAGAAACAATATCCGCTGTGACCTCATCAAGCTTTGCATACCAAGGCTCATATATCAGAAACTCAAAGCCGTCACAATCAAGCTGTGCCGCCAATCCGAGCAGAAGCCTGTGATTTCTTCCGTTTGCACGTGTGATAAGTGAACCTGTGGAACATAATACTCTGTGCATAATCAATGTCCTTTCTCAGAAAAGCGAGATCTGGTCAGACTGGGGCAAATCGCCCATTGCACCCAAAGAAACAAACTTTTCTATTACTGAGTTCGTAACGCCGCTTTTTTCCTGAAGTTCATCTATGGAAATGAAATCTCCTGCCTGAACTGCCTCGTATAAAGCCTTTGCGGCGTTTTCGCCTATTCCGCCCGCCGATGAGAAGGGCAGCCTTATTTTTCCGTCTTCTACGGTGTATTTTACGGCGTGGGACTTATATATATCTATCGGCAGGAAATCAAATCCTCTTGCCATCATTTCATTGATAAGCAGAAGCATATCGTATGTACCCGAATCCTTTGCGGTCTTGTCATTTCCCTTTGCCTTTATCTCGTTCATTTTCAGCTTTACTGCCTGTCTGCCAAGCATTGCGGTCTCAGCGTCAAAGTCTTCTCCTCGGACGGTGAATATGGTTGCGTAAAATTCCAAGGGGTAATATACTTTGAACCAAGCAAGCTTATTTGCGGCGATTACATAGGCGGCGGCGTGTGCCTTGGGGAACATATACTTGATTTTCAGACAGCTTTCGATATACCATTCGGGTACATCGTGATCTCTCATTGTCTGCTTCATTTCCTCGGTAAGAAGCTTGGGAGCTTTTCCCTTTCGGGTTATCTCCATTATCTTGAAGGAAAGATTCGGGTCAACGCCGTGATATATAAGATAGGTCATAATACCGTCACGGCAGCCGATAACCTCGGATATTGTACATATGCCGTTTTTGATAAGATCCTGTGCATTTCCCAGCCATACGTCAGTTCCGTGGGAAAGTCCCGAGATCTGGAGCAGGTCGGAGAATCTTGTGGGCTTAGCGTCAAGAAGCATCTGCATAGCAAAGCCTGTTCCCATTTCGGGAATGGCAAGAGTTCCTGTCTGCCAGCCGATGTCCTCTGCGGTAACGCCAAGAGCCTCGGGCGACAGATAAAGGCTCATTACCTTTTCGTCGGCAGGGAAAATGTCCTTGGTATTTACTCCCGTCATATCCTCAAGGTGCTTGTAAAGCGTGGGCACATCGTGTCCAAGCTCGTCAAGCTTGAGAATGGTATCGTGGAG
>JAGAJY010000230.1 GCA_017848125.1 Oscillospiraceae bacterium | reverse complement strand
TCTTACCGAAGATATGGGTGCTGAACAGAAAGCCCGTACTACCTATGATAATATCCTGAGATTTGCCGATGACCCTGATGTGCGTGATCCTATCAAGTTCCTCAGACAGAGGGAAATCGTGCATTTTCAGAGGTTCGGCGACTCGAACCTTACAAACTTAAGTAGATTTTCAAGTGAAAATCAGCCTCTCGGTGCAGCTGCATATTGCGGGTGAAGCGATGAACAGTATCATTCAATTGTATGTCAAAACCATAAGACAGATAAATTTGAATAACGTTTATTGAGATCAACGGCGAAATATGCCGAATTTTATTATAAAAACACTTGTATTGACTGCATTTTTATGGTATAATGAATATAATTATAATTACATTTCGGAGTGATTTAATGAAAAAGATAGTAATAACCCTGGTGATAATAATAACAGCTATCATCGGAGGTGTTTTTTTCGTCAATACATATGAATCTGAAACTGATGTAACGAAAACGGTTACAAGAGTGGGCGTTATACTCAACGGCTTCAAGGACGACAAAAGCTGGAGCCAATCCCACTATGAGGGGCTTGAGGAAACCGCAAGGCAGCTGAATCTCGATATAACATACAAGGAATATGTTACCACGGATACCGTTTATCACGTTATAGATGAGTTTGCGGAGGAAGGCTGCAGGATAATAATCGCAAACTCTGCCGTTTATGACGAGCATATCGTAAAGGCGGCTCAGAAGCACCCCGAAATATTCTTTTTCCACGCAACAGGAACAACTCAGGGCAAGAATCTATCCACATATTTCGGAAGAATGTATCAGATGCGCTATCTCACAGGCATTGTGGCAGGGCTGCAGACTCAGACTAATGAGATAGGCTATGCGGCGGCTTTTCCCATTCCCGAGGTCAATCGTGGAATAAACGCTTTTACTCTCGGCGTGCGGAGCGTTAACCCCGACGCAAAGGTATATGTGAAATGGATAAACTCGTGGAAAGCGGATATGGAGGCTGAAAAAGCCGCCGCAAGTCTTATTGAGAATCATAATATAGACGTGCTGGCTATGCATACGGATTCCATTGAGCCTCTCAGGGTCGCAGATGAACACGGGATAATGTCCATCGGATATAATGTTGATAACAGCGCCCTATACCCCGACAGCTGTCTTACATCGGCTGTATGGAACTGGGAAAAATTCTACACACCTCATATTCTCAAATGCCTTCAGGGCAAGTTTGAGGGGATAAATTACTGGGAAAGCTCGGATACGGGGATTATGGATATAGCCCCCCTGTCAGACAATGCTAAAGACGGTATAGCAGATATTATAGAGGCTGAAAAACAGCGGCTCAACAGCGGCACATTTGACGTTTTCTACGGCCCGATATATGACAATGAAGGAAATCTGCGTATAGCCGAGGGTGAATCTATGACCGACAGCGCTATGCTCAATGATTTTGACTGGTATGTAGAGGGAGTAGTGATAGATGAATAAACACAAGCTAAGACCGTCATTTCTGCTTGTTTCGTTAATAGTGATACTGTCAGCTGTAATACTGCTTATAATGGCAACGGGAAATGAAAAAACTCCCTCTCATAAGGTCGGTCTTATCATTACGGGGGAAATTACAGACAGCGGCTGGAACGGTGCACATTATAACGGGGCAGTCTCTGCCTGCGAAAAGCTTGGAGCAGAGCTTATTGTAAAGGAAAACGTAACGGAAAACAGCGGAAGATGCCCCGAAGCAATAAATGAGCTTGCCAATGAGGGCGCTCATATGATAATTCTTTCAAGCTATTCTTATCCCGAGGAAGCTATGGATACTATACTCGGCTGTCCCGATATTGCATTTTATGCAATTTCCTCCGAATATTCCGCCGATAATCTTACATCATACTTCGGAAGAATGTATCAGGCAAGATACCTTTCGGGCATTATTGCAGGTATGCAGACGGAAAGCGGCTCGATCGGCTATGTTGCCGCAATGCCCAATAACGAGGTGAACAGAGGCATAAACGCTTTTGCTCTGGGAGTCAGGAGCGTAAATCCTCAGGCTGTGGTTTATGTCAGCTGGACAGATTCATGGGACAACGGCGAAAAGGAAGCAGAGGCGGCAAATGCTCTGATAAACAACAAAGCTACCGATGTGATAACCTACCACCAGAACAAGCATTATGCGGCTCAGACTGCGGACAAGGCAGGCGTTTATTCCATAGGCTTCAACGAGAATGCCGAGGGCTTGTCGGACAAGTATCTGACTGCTGCTGTATGGAACTGGGACAGTCTGTATTTTCAGATAATAAGAGAATTTATGCAGGGGCAGCCCAATGCCGCAGAACGCAGATGGTTCTCCATTGACAGCGGCGTCGTTTCCCTTTCCGAGTTCTCTCCGCAGGTAAGCACCGAAGCCCGTCAGGCGGCAGAAACCGCAAAAAACAGGCTATTAAGCGGCAGCGACGTTTTTTCGGGGCAGATATATGATAACTGCGGCGTATTGAAATGCAGTGAGGGCGAAGTGTTAAGCGATGATACTCTGCTGAAAAAGATGGACTGGTTTGTTGAAGGAGTGGAGATATACAATGAGGAAGATCAACGGTAAGCGCTTGCTGTATGCGGCGGTACTGATAATCCTTGTATTTTTGATAATCGGCGTGATCTGCTTGTTTATGTGGTCAAAGCTTAAAGAGATAACATTCAGGCAGGTAGAAAACCACGTTTCGGGCTACAGCCGTATGGCTGCCCGCTCTGTTGACAGTATCTTTAAAAATGAGCTTGATACACTTTCCGAAGCAACCGTTCTTGTGGATATTGAAAACGGTCAGCTTAATGATATTTTCGCAGAACAGGAAGGCATGTCCTACGGCGTTATGCGTATAGACGGCTCTGCCGCTTACGGTGAAGGTCTGAGCTTTTCCGATTATGACGGATTTTTTCAGGCTGTGCGAGGCAACCCCTCGGTATGCGTCAGCCAAAATAAAATTCTGTTTGCTGTGCCTGTTTACAGCGGCTCAAATGTAAAATACGCTCTGTACAAGCTTTATGACAGCAAGGTGCTTGAAGAAAAGCTGAATCTTATTTGCTACAACGGTATGGGCGAATGTTTTCTTGCAGATACGGAAGGAAATATCATTCTGCGTTCGCAGGATTCGGTATCTCAGATAAGTGAACTTAACACCGAAGACAATGCCGCTGCCATTGAAAAAATAAGAAAGTCTATGACCGTAAATATTTCCGCAGCGGCTTACAGCAGTGACGGCAGCAATGTTATTTTCGCCTCGGAAACAAGCTATACCGGTCTGTACATAATGGGATATGTACCGTCGGAAGCCCCCGAGGGAGAAATTTCTCTGATAATCCCTCTTGTACTATGGACATTCGGGCTTCTCTGGCTGCTTGTTGTGATAATCATTTTTTATCTTATCAGTGCGGAGCATAAAGTTCAGCAGAGCGAGGAAATGCGTCTTGCAAAAATCGCCGCTGAGGACGCTAATCGTGCAAAAAGCGATTTTCTTGCAAATATGTCCCACGAGATACGAACTCCAATGAACGCTATTGTAGGAATGTGCGAGCTTATTCTCCGTGACCAGGACATAAGCGAAAATGTAAGAGAAAGCTGCTTTAATATACAAAGCTCAGGCAGAAGCCTGCTTTCCATTATCAACGATATTCTCGACTTCTCAAAAATCGAATCGGGCAAGATGGAGCTTATTGAGGCTGAATTTAATATCGCCTCTATGCTCAATGACGTTATAAATATGACTATGACCCGAAAGGGCGATAAGAAAATAGAGATAATGGTCCACGCAGACCCTGATATTCCCTGCGGTCTTATAGGTGATGAAGTCCGTATAAGACAGATAATGATAAACCTTATGACTAATGCGGTGAAATTTACCCATAAGGGCGCTGTTACACTCAAGGTTTCACGCTCAGTACAGGATTACGGAATAAACCTGAAGATCTCCGTTGAGGATTCGGGCATAGGAATTACTGAGGAAAATCTCGAAAAGCTTTTCTCAAGCTTCCAGCAGGTAGATACCCGCAAAAACCGCTCCATTGAAGGAACAGGTCTTGGGCTTGCGATCTCAAAGCGTCTTGTAACTCAGATGGGCGGCTTTATAAACGTTTCCAGCGTTTATGGACAGGGGTCGGTTTTCAGCTTTGTTATCCCCCTTAAAGTAAGCGATGAACGTCCGTTTATCACGGTCAATGAGCCTGAAAAGCTGAATGCGGCTGTGTTTATTGATTTCAGCAAATTTGAGGAAATAGCCGTTGAGCAGCAGTACATTTCGCTTATGAGCGAGATAAGCAGACAGCTTCGGGTAAAAATGTTCCACACTGTTTCTATGGCCGAGCTTTCAGATTCCATAGACAGCGGCTCTGTAACGCACTGCTTTATCGGCAGGGAGGAATATCTCGCAAACAAGGAGTATTTCCTGACGGCTGCTTCTAAAATAACCGTTGTTCTGATACAGGACGTTATTGACGCAGTTCAGCTTCCTCCATCAATAAAATGTATCTACAAGCCGTTCTACACAATGTCTGCGGCTTCGGCGCTGAACAACGAAAGCATACTGCTCAATCTCAATGACAGACGAAGCTCCTCCATATCCTTCTCCGCACCCAGAGCACGGGTGCTGATAGTTGACGATAACGAAATAAACCTCAGAGTTGCGGCTGGACTTATGCAGCCCTACCATATGCAGCTTATGACCGCAAACAGCGGAAAGGCAGCAATTTCAATGCTCCGCTCCAAGGATATTGACCTTGTGTTTATGGACCATATGATGCCCGAAATGGACGGTGTTGAAACTACCGGGATAATCAGGGGAACAGACGGCGAATATTATAAAGACCTACCTGTTATTGCCCTTACAGCAAACGCTGTAAGCGGTGTTCGTGAAATGTTCACAAGCTCCGGCTTCAACGATTTCATCGCAAAGCCCATTGAGCTTACTGCACTTGACAGAGTGCTGAAAAGATGGCTGCCCGCAAATAAGGTCGAAGCCCCTGCCGCAGGGTCATACGGCAAAAATGACCGCAGAAAGAACACTCGTGTAAGCACGGAAAATGACGGGGTGAATATCTCTGTATCAAAGGGACTTGCCTATACAGGAGGAAACGAGGAATCGTACTACGAAATCCTGGAAATGTATGTGCGCAAGGGCGAAGAAAAGCTTGAGCAGATAAACGGCTTTGCTTTTGTGAAGGACTGGAAGAATTACACTATCGAGGTCCACGCTCTGAAAAGCTCTTCTCTCAGCGTCGGCGCAATAAAGCTTTCCGAGCTTGCAAAAAAACTGGAGCTTGCAGGAAAATCAGGGGATTATGACGTGATAGGAGCAGAAAACGACGTACTTATCAAGCTTTATGAAGATGTTATCGCAGAGGGCAGGAAACTGCTTGAAAAAATCAACAGGACAAAGGTCAGCGAAACAGCTCCCTCAGATACATCAACAGAAGCTATCACCTCGGAAAAGCTAAAAAACTACATATCTCAGCTTGAAAACAGCTGCAATGATTTTGACGGAGATGAAACCGTGCGCATCGCCCATGAGCTGTCGGCGTATTCATATGACGGAAAGCCGCTGAAAATATGGCTTGAAAAGATCGGAGGATATGCTGCGGATTTTGAATATGAAAAAGCCATGGGTGAGCTTGATAAAATGTGCTTTGAACTTGGCATAGAAAGGATTGACATTTGATATGACACAAAACAGGATATGCATAACCACAGACTGCGTATGCGATCTGCCCGATGAAATGATTAGAAATAATAATGTGGACATTATATATTTCTATGTTGAGACTGACAGCGGACGTTTCAGGGACGTTGACGAAATCACGGCACAGAATATTTTTGATTACCTGAAAAACGGCGGAAGCAAGGTCATTACCGCCCCTGCGTCAGTAGAAGATACCGAAAGCTTTTTTGCCGAAAAGCTCCTTGAATATGACAGCATGATCCATATCGCTGTAAGTTCAAAGCTAAGCAAATTCGTGGACAATGCTCTGCAGGCTGCCAAAAATCTCGGCGACGACGGCAAGCGTATCCATATTGTCGATTCCCGCCAGATATCAACAAGCATCGGTCATATGGTACTGCGTGCGGCTCAGATGGTGAAAGACGGAAGCAGCTGCGAGCAGATAATCGCCGAAATGGAAGCTATGCGTGACAAGCTTTCCACTTCATTTATGGCAGACAGTGCTGATTTTCTTTACCGCAACGGAAAAGTCACCAAGAAAGTTCAGCAGCTGTGCAGCTTTTTAAGGATACACCCTGTACTCAGTATGAAGAACGGCTGTCTGAAGCTGAGCTCCTGCTATATGGGCAATTACGAACAATGTATGCGGTTATATATCCGCAGAGAACTGAAAAAGCATAAGAATATTGATACTAAAAGGCTTTTTATTACTCATGCAAGCTGTACCGCCAAGGATATCAAATCAGCGAAAAAGGAAATAGACCGCATAATAAGTTTTGATGAGGTTATTGTCACAAATGCCTCCGCAACCATATCGGGAAACAGCGGCCCCCGTACATTAGGACTTTTTTTCATTAAAGAACAATAATAACATTTGACTGTAAATCAGCATTTAAGAATATTGATACGGAGGAGTATTATGGATAATATGCAGAAAACAATAACCGATTTTTTTCGTGAGGAGCTTGATATACGTCACAGGTTGCTGAATCTCATTCTTCTTGCGGCATTTGTTGGCGGTAGCTTTTCCTTTATCATCAGCGTTTTTATCGGCGTGGGACTGACCTCGGTGGTTATAACAGGCTTGCTGGTAATGAGCGTTGCGTTTTTTCTGTGGCTTGCAAATTCCAAAAACAAGCCCGAGCTTGCAAGCATAGGTCTTGTATCATTTGCAAATTTTCTTGCTTTTCCCGCAATGTATTTCACATCGGGCGGCATTGATTCGGGTATGCCTATGTGGTATCTTCTGGGGCTTATATTTTCGTGGCTTCTTCTGACGGGAAAGAAATGCCTGATAATGAATCTGCTGGGAATGGCAGCAGTTATCGCATGTATGATGACGGATATGTATTTCCCTGAGCTTGTTACACCCCTTGATACCCGTGAACAGGTGTATTGGGATTATATACAGTCACTTCTTGCGGTAAGCTGTATTTTCGGCTGTATATTCAAGTATCAGACAAATGTATATGAAGGCAAGAAAAACCAGCTTGAAACCGCCAGCAGTGCAAAAAGTGATTTTCTTGCAAATATGTCCCACGAGATACGAACTCCTATGAATGCTATAATCGGTATGTGCGAGCTTATTCTCCGTGAACAGGACGTAAGCGAAAGCGTAAGGGATAACTGCTTCAACATTCAGAGCTCCAGTCGAAGCCTTCTTTCCATTATAAACGATATACTTGACTTTTCAAAGATAGAATCGGGCAAAATGGAAATAATCGAGTCCGAGTTCAATATCGCTTCTACGCTCAATGATGTTATCAATATGACTATGACCCGTAAGGGCGACAAGAAAATAGAGATAATGGTCCATGCCGACCCCGATATTCCCTGCGGACTTATCGGAGACGAGGTGCGCATAAGGCAGATAATGATAAACCTTATGACAAATGCGGTAAAGTTCACAAGCGAAGGTGCGGTAACCCTAAATGTATCATTCAGCAGGCAGGACTACGGTATAAACCTGAAAATATCCGTTGAGGATTCGGGCATAGGAATCACCGAGGAAAATCTTGAAAAGCTTTTTTCAAGCTTCCAGCAGGTTGATACCAAAAAGAACCGCTCTATCGAGGGCACAGATCTCGGTCTTGCTATCTCAAAGCGCCTTGTTACAAAAATGGGCGGCTTTATCAATGTATCCAGCGTTTACGGCGAAGGCTCTGTTTTCAGCTTTGTGCTTCCCCTGAAGGTAAGTGACAGCAGACCGTTTATCAGAGTAAATGAGCCTGAAAAGCTGAATGCGGCGGTATATATTGATTTCAGCAAGTTCAAGCTTGTTTCCATCGAGCGTCAGTACAAAGCACTGATGAACGAAATGAGCCGTCAGCTTCATGTAAAAATGTTCCACACCCCTGATTTCAATGAACTGAAAAGGCTTGTGGATACAAATGAGATAACCAACTGCTTCATAGGCAAGGAGGAATACATTTACCACAAGGATTATTTCCTCAGCATCGCTTCAAAGGTCAGCGTTACCATAGTGCAGGATATGATGAACTCTGTTCAGGTCCCTCCAAGCATAAAATGCGTATATAAGCCATTCTACACTATGTCAGCGGCTTCAACTCTCAATAACGAAAACATAATAATGAATATCAATGAGCGCAGATGCTCGTCTGCTACATTCTCAGCTCCCAAAGCCCGTGTGCTTATTGTTGATGACAATATCATAAACCTTAAGGTCGCAGTGGGTCTTATGCAGCCGTATCATATGCAGGTCATGACCGTTGACAGCGGAAAGGCGGCAATTTCAATGCTCCGCTCAAAGGATTTCGACATTGTATTTATGGACCATATGATGCCTGTTATGGACGGTGTTGAAACAACAAAGCATATACGAGAAATGGACGGAGAATATTACAAAAAGCTTCCTATCATCGCTCTTACGGCAAATGCTGTAAACGGCGTCCGTGAGATGTTCATAGAATCGGGACTGAACGACTTTATTGCAAAGCCCATAGAGCTTTCTGCACTTGACAGAGTGCTGAAAACATGGCTGCCGCACCAGCTCATTATGCCCCCTGTTCATGTAAGCTACGGAATAAATGACCGCAGAAAGAACGGAGTAAACAAGGAATACAGCGACAACAGGCTGATTTCCGTTTCAAAGGGCGTCAGCTACACAGGCGGAAACGAGGACGCATATTTCGATATTCTTGAGGTATATGCAAGAAAGGGCGAAGAAAAGCGTATCCAGATAGATGAATATGCCGAAAAACAGGATTGGAAGAATTACATTATTGAAGTCCACGCTCTGAAAAGCACATCTCTCAGCATCGGTGCGGCTGAGCTGTCCGAGCTTGCCAAAAAGCTTGAGCTTGCAGGCAAGGCGGGCGATTATGATACCATTGTGAAAGAAAACAATGCTCTTTCTCAGCTGTACGGACAGGTCATTTCCGAAGGCGAAAGGCTTGTAAGAGGGCGGAAAGGCGATACTGCTCCTCAGAATGAAACTGCCGATGAAGCCTCTGTTGAAAGTATTTCCGCAGAGCAGCTGAATGAATGCATCGCAGCAATAGAGGAGGCTTGCTCCGATTTCGACGGCGACGAAATTATCAGCAGAGCAAAGGAAATGTCTGCATATTCCTTCGGCGGAAAGCCTCTTAAGCCGTATTTTGATAAGATAATCGAATCAGCGGCGGATTTTGAATATGACAGTTCACTTGAGGAGCTTAACAAAATGATAACAGAACTTGATTTGAGAAAGGAACATTGCTGATATGTCTGATAAAAGAAAAATCTGCATTACAACCGACTGCGTATGCGATCTGCCGGACGAAATGCTCAAAGAGGACAATATCGACCTTGTATATTTTTACATTGAAACTGACACGGGACGATTCAGAGATGTCAGCGAAATAACAGCTCAGAATATCTTTGACTATCTTAACAACGGCGGACAGAAAAGTATCACAAATGCTCCCGAGCCTGATGATTTTGTTAAGCTTTTCACCGAAAAGCTGGAAAACTATGACGAGGTCATACATATTGCTACAGGCAGCGGGATCAGTGCATCGGTAAAAAATTCAAAATCAGCCGTTGAGCAGATGGGCAGTCTCGGCGAAAGAGTGCATGTGTTTGATTCGGGACACCTTACCACAGGAATGGGGCATATGGTGCTTAAAGCCGCTGAAATGATAAGAAAGGGTGCGGATAACAGCGAGAGCATAATTACGGAGCTTGAAAAAATGCGCAGTATGGTATCCACTTCCTTTATGGCTGACAGCGCAGATTATCTTTACCACAACGGACGTGTTTCAAAGTTTGTTAAAGCTATATGCGGCGTTCTGAATATTCACCCGGTACTGGCTATGAAAAACGGTATTCTTGGGCTCAAAGCCATACAGATAGGCAATTATGAAAAAAGCGCCCTGAGATATGTCCGCAAGGAGCTGAAAACACCTAATATTAAAACAGACAGACTATTTATTACCCATGCAGGCTGCACAGCAAGCGATATAAAGATGATAAAGAATGAGGTCAGCCGAATTATGAAATTCGATTCGGTGATCGTAACAAAAGCCTCCGCAACCGTATCGGGAAACAGCGGTCCCCGCACCTTCGGTCTGTTATATGTAAAGGAAAACAAATAATTATAAAGGAGAGACCTGATTATGAAGCATATTCTGATTGTTGATGATAACAAGGCAAATCTTACAGCGGCAAAAACCGCTCTTTCCGAAATATACAAGACAACTGCCGTAGTTTCGGGAGCACAGGCACTGAAATTTCTTGAAAAGAATATCCCCGATATTATTCTCCTTGACATCAATATGCCTGAAATGGACGGATTTGAAGTCCTTGAAAGAATTCGTGCAATGCCTGAGGGCGAACACATTCCCGTTATTTTCCTTACCGCAGACAATGATGTCGAAACAGAACAGAGATGCTTTGATTCGGGCGCTGTTGACTTCATTGCAAAGCCCTTTGTTACAACAGTAATGCGTTCAAGAATAGGCAGAACTCTTGAGCTTGAAGAACTGAGAAAAAGTCTTGCTGACCGTCTTGACGAAAAGATCAAGGAGGTTTCCGACATCAAGAGCAAGTCAAACAAGGATGCACTTACAGGGCTCTGGAACCGTGCTCACACCGAGGAAAAGGTCAGCGAGATGATTGGCAAAGGTATCAAGGGCGCACTGTTTATGATGGATATGGACAACTTCAAGGCAATAAATGACAATTACGGACATATGGCAGGCGATGCGACACTTAAAGCATTTGCGGATACCTTAATGAAATTTGCAGGAGAAGATGATGTTGTATGCCGTATCGGCGGCGACGAGTTTATGACCTTTGTTGCAGGTCCGTCTTCAAAATCCGAGCTGGGAAGGCATGCCGCTGATATAATAGCAGAAATGGGCTGCTTCCTTGAAAACAGCAAGTTTGAGACAAACTCCTCCGTTTCTGTGGGAATCGCTCAGTTCCCCGAGGACGGCGAGGATTTCAAAAGCCTGTATAATGCTGCTGACAAGGCGCTTTACTGTGTAAAGCAGAACGGTAAAAACTCCTACCATTTCTACAGCGACCAGTATGCCGCAGAAAACCGCCGTGCAAACAACAGCGTTGATATTTGCTATCTCCGTGAAATGATGCACAGGATCGACCCCGGCAAGGGCGCATATATGCTTGATTTTGACAACTTCCACTATGTTTACAATTTCATACGCAGAGTTGTTGAAAGACAGGACGAGGACGTTAACACTATCCTCTTTACACTGCAGAACGATAATGCTGACCCTGCCGAGGTCGAGGACGCGGTAGAAATGCTTGACCGTGCTATTTTCACATCTCTCAGAAGGGCTGACGTTTCTGCAAGATATTCCAGCCGTCAGGTTATCGTAATGCTCTTTGACTCAAAGGAAAGCGGCGGACAGATCTGTGCGGAAAGAATACTTTCCTGCTACAAAAAGCTTTACACAGGCAATCTTATTTTCGACTATGACATTGTAAAAATGGAAAGCAGCGGACTTATGAAGAACGGACGAAGAAGCGCAGACAGTGAGGTGGTTATTCTCAACTGATGTGCAGAAAGGACGGTATGAAGGAACGTTGTTTATAAGGTGACAGGACATAATGAATGGTTTAATACACCCTCAGATTTTTCGTACGAATTATTATTTTTTGGTAAAACTATAGACAGACTGCTGTAAATATGATATAATATTTATAACATTATATTAAAGGAGTCTTGTTATGACAATAAAAAGAATTACAGCAGTAGCTTTATCTGCATTGGTCGCAGTATCCGCAGGCGTGGGTGTTTCGGCAGAGGAGGAAAGCAAGGGGATAGTTATCTTGCACACCAATGATGTTCACTGTGGCATAAATTCAGACGAAGATACCTTCGGTTATGCAGACCTTGCCGCATACAGAGCAAAGCTTGAAAGCGAGGGCTATACTACGCTTCTCGTTGACGCAGGCGATTATTCCCAGGGTGATGTTATCGGTACGGTGAGCAGCGGCGAATATCTTATCAGAATTATGAATGAGCTGGATTATGATGTTGCTGTTCCGGGAAATCATGAATATGATTACGGTATGGATCGTTTTATCGAGCTGAAGGAGCTTTCGGAATTTGATGTTATTTCATCAAACTTTGTTGAGCTTTCCACAAATGAGCCTGTTCTCTCGAGATCTGTTATAAAAGAGGTTGACGGTGTTAAGCTGGGGTTTGTGGGAATCACCACTCCTGCAACTGTTACAAGCTCCACACCCAAGTATTTCCAGAATGACAGCGGCGAATACATATACGGCTTCTGCTACGGAGATAACGGACAGGAACTTTACGATACTGTTCAGGCGGCTGTTGATGAGGTGACTGAACAGGGTGCTGATTATGTAATTGCTCTCGGACATCTTGGCATAGGTGAGGGCAATGTTTGGACCTCCGACCTTGTTATCGCAAACACAACAGGCATAGATATGTTTATTGACGGACATTCTCACAGCATTATCGAGGGAGAAAGCTATCTTAATAAAAACAATGAGCCTGTTATACTTTCTTCAACAGGAACAAAGCTCAGCAATATAGGTGCTGTGACAGTTGACGCAAACGGCATTTCCGCAGAGCTTATTTCAAAAGATGAATATACCTACACCGAAGATCTTGAAACAAATGAAACAAACGCATATATGAAAGCCTCTGATCTGATAGAGGGAATCGAAGCGGAATATGAGGAATCGGCAAATCAGGTTGTCGGAAAAAGTGCTGTAGAGCTTATTGCAACAGATCCCGCAAATCCCGATGTAAGGCTCGTGCGTATGCAGGAAACAAATCTGGGCGACTACTGCGCAGATGCATACAGAGCAGTTACGGGAGCTGATATTGGTATCTCAAACGGCGGAGGTATCAGGGCAAATATCGGCAAGGGTGACATTACATACGGTATGTTTATTTCTGTTCACCCTTACTGCAATGAGATCTGTTTGACAGAAGCAACAGGTCAGGACATTCTTGACGCTCTTGAGCTTGGCGTGACAGATTATCCCGACGCTTCGGGCGGATTTTTGCAGGTATCGGGTCTCACATATGAGATACACAGCTATATTCCTTCATCCGTAAAGCTTGATGAAAATGAAACCTTTGTGGGTGTTGACGGCGAATATCGAGTAAAGAATGTTACAGTAAACGGTGAGCCTCTTGACCTGAATAAGACCTATACCCTTGCAACAAATAACTACATCATCAAAAATGGCGGAGACGGCTACAATATGTTTATGGACAATAAGCTCCTTCTTGACAGCATCAGTCTTGACAATGCCGCTCTTATTACATATCTGAATGAGGATCTGGGCGGCGTTATCGGCGAAGAATATGCAGAGCCTCAGGGAAGGATAAGAATTGTTGATGCCCCCTCCTCCGATGATACTGCGGCTGTTCCTTCAACGGGAAATGCAGATGTATCGTTCGTTTTCGGCATTATTGCGATTTCGGGAACAGCAATGCTGCTTTCTCGCAGAAAATAATATACAAAAGCTTTGAAGCTACATAAATCTGAGGCTTATGCAGAATAATTCTGCATAAGCCTCAGATATTTTATCGTAATTACCGATTGGTATATAATGCAGTGCACCAAAGCCCTTTTTCATATGTTCCAGATGATTTCTATATTTCCGTCCTCGCTGATGAGTATCTTATTTATCATTATCTCTGCGACAGACTTCTTACGGCTGTAATCAGCTTTTTTCCACGATTTTGCAAGATCAACTATAACGCCGCTGTCCTCATGCTTGTAATTATATTCATCGATCTTATCGTATAAAACCTGCTTGTCACGTTTTAACTGAGTGGCTTTCTGATTTGCAAGATCAAGCAGGTCATTGTTTAAGCCACCGGACAATATAGTTTCCATAAGCTGATTTTCAGCTTTTTCAACAGCCTTTATCTTCAATTTTAAATCATTAAGCTCAGAAGTTCCTTTCTGATTGCTTTTAATTCCAATATCTGTAAGAACAGACATTTTTTCAGTAATACACTCACATACCATATTTTCAAGATCTTCGGCGTAAACAGTATAATGCGTTCCTGTACAGATTTTAAGGTGTGATTTACCCGTACAGTTGAAGTATCTCCGCATCTCACCGTTTTTATTAACCTTTCCTTTGACAGTAGTCATGGTGTGACCGCATTTTTCACAGATTACCTTGCCCGCAAGCCAGCTTGTACGGTTACAGCAGCTGTTTGTTATCTGGCGGTTCTTTTCAAGCTTGTACTGACATTTCAGCCAGATACCCGAATCAATAATACCCTTGTGTGTCAGCAGTACAAGCTTCATATCCGACCAGTCGGGACTGTTGGAGTTATGCTTGCTGTGACCGTACAGCTGTGCACCGTATTCTCCTGTAAACATAGATACATCAGTTATCATCTGAGTTCCGTGACATTCAAAATAGTCATACACATCTGAATCGGATTTAACATAAATGGGGTTTTTTAGCATTGAGGATAACTTGGCTGTACTCCAGCTGCTTCCGTTTAACGGCAGCTTTCCCTCAGCGGTCAAAATATTCAATAGCTTTCCCAAAGAGATATTTTCCTGCGAATAAACCTCAAATATGTATTGTATCTGCTCTGTTTCAGAAGGGATAGGCTCAAGCTTTTTAGTCTTTATATTATGTATTATCGTTGGAACAAGCTCAAAGCCATAAGGTTGTCTGCCGCCCATATAAAAACCCATCTCACTTCTGTGAGCGTATGCCTGAGTTACTCGGTTAATGATAGAGGTGCGTTCAAATTCGGCAAATACCATCAGTATCTTGACAATCAGCTCACCATAAGGCGAAGATGTGTCAAAAGCTTCCTGAGAGGAAACAAATTCAACCTTATAGGCTTTGAATTCCTGAAGAATATTTACAAAGTCAGACAGGGAACGGCTTATTCTGTCAAGCTTATAAACAACTACCTTGCTTATTTTACCCTGACGTATCAGCTTCATCATCTTCTGAAATCCATCACGATTGACATTGCCGCCTGAAAAACCATTATCTATAAGGGTAATGACCTTCTCGTCCCTTTCGTCGGGGCGAATCATCATTTTACAGTATTCTATCTGAGTTTCACAGCTGATACTGTTTTCACGTTCAACAGATTTTCTGGCATAAAGAATGATTGCCAATTGCCATCCCTCCTTTCATATGGGATAAAATAACAGAAGTGGAATGCTATTTGTGTGCTTTTGTCAAAGCAATAAGCAGATCTTCAAGAATACGTTCCCTGAGTGCAGTATCCTTCTTATGAAGTACTGTATGCTGCACGGTATGCGTTACATTCTTAATGTCAGTGTACTCGCTTTTCAGCTTTATCATTGCTATTACCTCCCGTAAATATATCTGCAGAGCGGTGTTGTTATCGATATCTATATCTGTATCATAAGTATATGGCTGAAGTCGCAGAACAATTCCGAATTTATTAGCTCAATAATCCCTTCCTTTGTGTATGGGAAGAAATATTTTAAAAGCATCGGCGGCGTTATTTTTACCCCTTTCCTTTTATATTTGCGGTCGTAGTAACAGCATTGTTTTACAACACATTTATCATACTTATAAAACGCCAGTTCGATGTAAACAGAACGGTGCAGCTTATTCTTCAAACGGGTACGAAGTCGGGAGGGCAAGCCGTTATACGTCCTGCCGTCACCAACAAGGATAAGAAAGCGACATGGATGGTCAACCGACTTTTTCCAGTTGTCGATATACTCTGCTTGTGTCAGCGTACTTGATTCGTTTGTAACGAATTCAACACGACTGAAGGTCTTGTCAAGCTCTTCACTGATTACATTCAGCAGTTTATCGTCAGGAAACAGCTTTGATTTGAGCATTTTAGGTCTGGAACTACAGTGCTGGCTTTCAGAATTAACCTGCTTTCGATCGGCGTAGTAACAGTCAATGATTGTACAGTAATCATTATCTGTTGCAAGCGAAAGATATACGATACGTACGTGTTTGGTTTTGAAAATAGTACGAAAGACGTTGTTGTCTTCCGAGACATTTTCAAGCTGTAGAATACTTTTCAAAAGGTCGTTGACAGGCTTTGTGATACTATCTGCTCATTGTCTAAAGAAACCATTAAAAGCATTACAGGTAGAGATTGGATTTTATCTTGTTTTTAAATGGTGTTTAGTATTAGGAGATTTATTCCGAGCAATAGTTTGAATTTAGGATTGATCGCCGCAAAAGATTGCTATATAGTCTCTCCTCAATAACCTCCAAAGCCAGAAATATAGACAAATACAGGCAAAAGTGGTATAATAGAAGTGCAAGGAAAATAGCGTAAAAGAGTAAAAAAGCTTGCACTTAAGGAGGAGCCTATGTATAAGTTCAACAGA
>JAGAJY010000016.1 GCA_017848125.1 Oscillospiraceae bacterium | reverse complement strand
CTGCGAGGTGTGGGCATTAAATGCTCAATTTTCGCAAATTGTTCTTTTGTTAATCTCATACGTTTATTATAACATATTTTCTCTAAATTTGCAACGCTTTAATGTGAACAAGCTCTAGTGCAGCTCCGTACGGAAAGAGGTTGGACGCAGAGCGACCTCGTGGAGAAGATGTACTTATCGCAGCGCAGCATCAGCAAAATTGAGAAAGGCGAATGTACCCTCTCAAACCTCATTCTGCTTGCGGACTTGTACGAGGTATCGACTGATTACCTGTTAGGGCGTTCCGCAGAGAGAAGATTTATCACTCTCGGTCTTGACCCGCTCACAACCGACATCATCGAGCAGCTTAACCTCTTTACCACAGCTGAAAAAGAAATCCTCTTAAAGCACCTTAAACTCTCCAATGCCCTTAAATCGGGCGAAACCACCACCGTATAAGCAAAACGCTCCCGAAACTGTTCACGGCTTCGGGAGTAGCTTGTGGTGCTATATGAAGCACCTTGCAATTATCAAGTTGTGGGTATTCTACTGTGTTCTCCTTAAATAGAAAACGACCAAAGACAAGCCGTCTTTAGTCGTTTGTCATTTCAGAAACTGCTCGACTTATGGGAAGTTGTCACTGCCTTTTAATTAAACGCTGTTTGAAGGCTCTTATTCTTTGCCCATAATGACTTGTAAAGACAATACCGCATAAAATCATTCCGATTGCGGCACCTTCGGTAAAGTTTGAGATTGCATTTAGAACTGCAGTATTATTTAGTTCCGTATGGCTAATCAAACTTGCCACAAACCAAAAAATTGCCCCTGCCAGTAAAAGTAAGTGTACACGCTTCGTATATTGTTCTGTTCCCATGTTCATGTACTCTGCTGTTTCTAATACTGTTTCTTTTATTTCTTTATCCATATTTTCGTTTTTCCTTTCTCCATCAATGAGTTCTCGAATATCTACCTCATAGAAATCTGCAAGCTCAATGAGAATATCCACATCCGGCATATTGTTTCCGTTTTCCCATCGTGAAACGGTTCGAGAAGAAACACAAAAATGCTCTGCCAGTTGTTCTTGAGTCAAACCTTTGTCCTTGCGAAGGTATTTAAGAAATACACCTATTTTTTGCTGGTCCATCCACAATCCTCCTTTCACAAAAATTATAACAGAGCCACATAATAAATACCACGACACAAAGCGAGAATTGCCACAATTTAATGGTAGACACGTCATGTCTACCGGAATTTAATTGGCAAATTCCGATTTGTCGAGCAGATTATCAGCCCGTCTTACTCATTATATCACAAACAAACCCGAATTTCAATATAATTCTACAGCCGAGCTAATTTTCAGATGTACCGCCTATGGTGCTATATGTAGCACCTTTTTATATTGACTTTTTACGCAGTGCAAGAGCATTGGGTGCGTCGCTGAAGCCTTCACTGTTCCAAACACATCAGAGCCGCTACGAATAAATGTAACAACTTATATCATATCGGCTTTTGTTATCTGATTTTAAAGATATTTTTTAACCTGCTTTTTTTTCATTGTTCTGCCTTTTCCTGCCGCTAAATCATCCCATGTCGCCCAACCATAATCTTCGCCATAGTATTCATTCCACAGCTGGTCAGAATTTTCTGCATGCAGCCCGCAATTATACCAATCAGTATAGAATTTTCCGTCCTCAGATATATAGATATATATTTCACCACAATCAATCGCTCCTACCATCAGTATTCTTTGACCGGTCAATTGTTTAACTTTTTCTTCAACTTCCGGACAACCACAACAGTAAGGAAGTTCAATTCGACTTTCTTTTATGCAGTATCCTTTTTTTACATCAAGAGCCTCATATTTATCTGCTATATATAAATCGCCGAATTCTTCAAGAAACTTTCTTGCGGCAGGGAATAACTCGTATCCCTCTGCGCTTAATTTCTCTTCATATTTTGTTACATCAATTTTTCTGCCCTCATACCATCCGGCTTTTCTAAGCTGCTGTTTTGCAAGTTCTGATAACATTTTATTTTCCTCCTAAATTCTTTAAATCCGAGAAAGTTTTTTGTATGAGTAGGAACAATATGATGAGCTGCATTGGGGTATGGCGGACTCTTTATTCCTGCATCATACATCTCACCTCGCAAAAATATTTACCCTCAGCAAGACAACCGCTATTTCCCTGCTGAGGGTGCAAATAAACATGACTTTAAAGCTGTATCATCTTGCAAATCACAGCCCACTTCCGACAAGAATCATTCCTTGTCAAAATCAAAGACTTCCTCAAAATCAAAACCTGTAATATTATTTGATTCTATGAAGTTTTTAAATTTGTCGGTTGCCATTACCATAAGTTCATGAACGTTATTGCCACATCTCATTTTAAAAATCGGGCAATATTCGACATTTCTTTTAAATACATATTTGTAAATATACGAATAATCTGTTTTATCTTCCTTAAAACAACAATCCGATTTGTCCATATCAAGCCCATCAATACTTTTATACGGGTATAGCAGATAGTATTTTGTTGATGGTGCTTCATCATATATAGCATCAAGAAACTGAACACAATCCGAAAATTCTTTTTCGATGACATTCTTTGTCAATTCATCTACTATGTAATACATTAAATTATGCCGCATGACGTTGTACACTTTTTTATTTTTATTTATATCACTCGTGGTTGTAAAATGTGATGGAATCCAATTCCCAATGAATTTATCTTCGTTCATATATGGTCTGCAATAGTTCCACATATCTATACACTTGATTCTATTGCTATCATAAATGCAGGTTATTCCGCTGTTTTTTGTAAGCACTTTGTACATTTTCATATTGGTACACCTCTGTTTAAATAGCAGTCCATAATAATACTTTTGCCGATTTATGTGAATGAATCTTGTATTCTGTCTTATTATATCATTCTTACGGCAATGATTTGTTAAGATATTTTTAATAAACACTTTACTGCGCAAATCAGAACAGAAGTTTCAATATTTACAATTTATTCATTGACATTAAAGAACGGATGTGCTATAATATTGATACTGACCTGTCAGGGTCGGGCAGTCTGTTTCGTTTTCTCCGCTTCATCTGCATTTTTTTGCTGTTCGGTTACAGAAATTTCCGAAAAACTATTGCAAAATCAGATGAAATGGTTTAAAATATATATGATGGCATTATTGCCGAGTTTTATTTATGAAAGGATGTCATACCAATGGCAGGATTAAACAAGGTTACTGTTGAAGACATTAACGTTAAGGGCAAGAAGGTTCTCGTAAGAGTTGACTTCAATGTTCCCATGAAGGACGGCGTTATCACTAACGATAACAGAATTCAGGCCGCTCTCCCCACTATCAAGAAGCTTATTTCCGACGGCGGTAAGGTAGTTCTCTGCTCCCACCTCGGCAAGCCCAAGAACGGTCCTGAGGCTAAGTTCTCTCTGAAGGCTGCTGCTGAAAGACTTGCACAGCTCGTTGATACAAAGGTAGTTTTCGCTGCTGACGATACCGTTGTAGGCGAGAACGCTAAGAAGGCTGTTTCCGAAATGAACGACGGCGAGATCGTTGTTCTCGAAAACACAAGATTCAGAGGCGCTGACGAGACAAAGAACGGCGAGAACCTTTCCAAGGAGCTTGCAGAGCTGGTTGACGGCGAGGTTTTCGTTATGGACGCTTTCGGCTCCGCTCACCGTGCTCACGCTTCCACAGCAGGCGTTACAAAGTTTGTTAAGGAAACCGCTGTAGGCTACCTTATGCAGAAGGAGATCCAGTTCCTCGGCAACGCTGTTGAGGATCCTGTTCGTCCCTTCGTTGCTATTCTCGGCGGCGCTAAGGTTGCTGACAAGCTCAACGTTATCTCCAACCTCCTTGAAAAGTGCGACACACTTATCATCGGCGGCGGTATGGCTTACACATTCCTCAAGGCTAAGGGCTACGAGGTTGGTACTTCTCTCGTTGATGATGAGAAGCTCGATTACTGCAAGGAAATGATGGACAAGGCTGAGAAGCTGGGCAAGAAGCTTCTTCTCCCCATTGATACAACTGTTGCTGCTTCCTTCCCCGATCCTATCGACGCTGAGATAGCTGTTGAGGTTATGGATTCCGACAAGCTTCCTGCTGACAAGATGGGTCTTGATATCGGCACAAAGACTATGGAGCTTTTTGCTGATGCTGCCAAGTCCGCTAAGACTGTTGTTTGGAACGGTCCTATGGGCGTATTTGAGAACCCTGTTCTCGCTAAGGGCACAATTGCTGTTGCAAAGGCTCTTGCTGAGACTGACGCTACAACTATCATCGGCGGCGGCGATTCCGCTGCGGCTGTTATGCAGCTTGGCTTCGCTGACAAAATGTCCCACATCTCCACAGGCGGCGGCGCTTCCCTCGAATACCTTGAGGGCAAGGTTCTTCCCGGCGTTGATGTGATCGCTGAAAAGTAATCTGAAAAATCTTTTCGGGACGGAGCGCCTGCTTCGTCCCGTTTTTTCATAAAGGGGTAGATAGTAATGGAGGATTTCTGCCATTCTGTGCTTCGCAGTTCTGTATATGAAGGAAAGAAAATACTCGAAAACATAATAAGCGGCAATTATTCCGAAGTCTGCTGCAAAATGGACGGAGAATATGACGGAGGCGGAAAGTATGACAGCAACGGTGCAAGCCGTCTGCTTACGGCGCAGTATCTCCTATTATGCGGCGATTTATCGGACAGCATTGAAAATGTTATTGCAAAGCTTATGAAAGAGGAAATCTCGGCACGTCATCAGGACGCATATCAAGGAATCGGTGACTGTATTATTATACTTACCGCTATGCTGAAAAAATTCAACTCTGACGGAAAGTATGATGAGCTTTTTTCCCTTGCAAAAAATGCTAATTTTGACTGCTTCTGCGGATATGACCCTGATAGCTGCGAAAAATCTGTCTGTAAAAATATAAGCGAATTATCCTCTGCCGAATGTATCTATATGCTTGCAGATATAGGTCAGACCGAAAAGGCGGCTATGGCGGCTGAATGGTATTCACGGGAATATCCGCCCAAAACAATTCCGCAATACAAAGAATTGATTTACATTAACAAGCAGACGGGAAGATTCAAGGAAAATATTCCTTTGTATGAATCCATTTGCACAATGGAGTTTGAAAACGGGGACAATTGGAGTATTTCATCTGTCTGCAACGATCTGATAAGCGAATATATCAGATACCAAATGTACGATAAGGCTTTTGAGGTTTTCTGCAAAGAATCGGAATGTATTCTCAAGGTTGAGAAATGGTATTCCTGCGGACTGGGACGTGATTTTCTGGAAAATGCCGCAGACCTGATAATCAGACTTCCCGAAAACGCAGAAGCTCTTTGGTGTAAATGGAGCCGCTTTGCCTTGATATATCCTGACCGATTCGGCACAAACTGCTTAAACAAACTTATTGATGCAGCTGAACTGGTCGGCGACAGAGAATCAGCCGAAGTATTCGGTTCAGCGTGTCGAAAAAGAAAACGCTAATGTTAAATTTGCACAAAAGTCGCAAAAAGACAAGTTATGTTTAAAACGTTCCACCGGAACGTTTTGAAGGGTAAGTAAGCACAACCGCTCTACAATGGGAGTGCGATCTGGAATCAACAAATTGATTCCTTCGCCTCCCCTCGAAATGCTGTCGCATTTCTCACCCCTTGCTCCGTTATTTCATGGAAATAAGAGGGTTTCGCAGGTAAGCTTTGCTTACCATTGCGGACAGCGACCAAAGGGCTCTGCCCTTTGGAAACCCGCAAGCCTTTGAAAAGGCTTGACCGAAACTTTTAACTTGTGTTTATTTGTGCAACTTTTTTCATAAATACACTTTATCGACAGACTGAGCCGAAGTATTCGGTTATTCTCTTGAAAAAATTCGGATTCGTTCAGAATAAAAAAGAACGAATAATTATGGAGGAATTATTATGATTCTTGAAAACGAAAAAATAGATATCTGCCGTGACTGCGACTTTTCCTACTCCAATATCGCAGGCTCTGACTTTACTTCCGTTTCCGCTGTTGACTGCGATTTTTCGGAGATCACGGTAAGCGGCTGCAATATGATATCCGCTCAGTTTGACAATGTTATGCTGGAGGACGCTTCCGTTGAAAACGGAAATATGGTCAATGCTTCTTTTTCGGATATTTCCCTCTCGGGTCTTCGTATGACAAACGGTGATATTCAGAGAGGTAAATTTGAAAGCGTTGATATGAACGGCATTTCCGTCAAGGGCTGTGACCTTTCGGGCGCTCTCCTTGAAAACTGCAATCTGGAGGGGCTTTCCATCAGCTCATGTCAGATATCGGGAATGAGCATTGACGGCATTCCCGTTAAGGAGCTTCTTGAGAAGTATTACCGTTGATTTTCACTTGACATCTATGTCCGCAGATGTTAAAATATTAGTGTAATACTATATCTAAGGAGATATTAAAATGAGCTTAAAATTCCATCTTCCCGATTTCTGGTCCCACGGTCCTCTGAATATAGCTCTTATTGATATGATAAAGGAGCACCCCGAATATTTTCATGAGGGTGTGGAGATCGCTTCGGTTTACGGCTGCTTCCCTCCTGCTGTATGGAACGGCGGCAGAAATATAAACGGCTTTGCTCAGGAGGACGTTATAAAAAGAGTTCTGGAGCAATTCAATTCAAGAGGTATCCCCTGCCGTTTTACTTTTACAAATCCTCATCTCACCGAGGAGCATATGCAGGACAAGTTCTGCAACCGTCTTATGGTGCTTGCGGAAAACGGACTGAACGAGGCTATTGTTAACACGCAGGTGGTTGAAGATCATATCAGAAAGAATTTCCCGAAATACAAGATCACTTCATCAACCTGCAAGCAGATAAGAGGGCTTGAACCGCTTATTGATGAGCTTGAAAAGGACTACAGCCTTGTGGTTCTGGACTACAACTGGAACAATGATTTTGAGGCTCTTGAAAAGATCCCCGAAAAGTACAGGGACAGGCTTGAAGTCCTTATCTGCCCCTACTGTTTCCCCGACTGCAAGCGCAGAGGCGAGCACTACAGCTTTCTTGGCAAGCAGCAGATAGAACGTGCAACAATAAGCAGTTTTCAAGGTATGAACGGTATGAGGCTCAATGTTCAGCAGGAAAAGCAGTTTGTATGCGAGGCTATCAACAGGAATTTCCTTGAAACAACAGAGTTCTCCACTCACGTTGCTCCCGAGACGCTTTTTGAAAAGTATATTCCTATGGGCTTCAGTCACTTCAAGATAGAGGGAAGAACAATGCACCCTCTCAATGTTATTGAAAGCTATGTTTATTATATGGCTAAGCCTGAATACAAGGATATTGTAAGATTAAAGCTTGGTCTGTCGGTATTTACTCCGAGAGTTTAAAAAAGTTATTGTTTTAATACTAATCACCATTTGAATTATGGAGAAGAAATCGCCGCAAAAGCTTTGATATAAGGTTTTTGTGGCGAGAGATTCCCATAATTCAATGAGTGATTAGTATAAAAGCCGCATAAAAATGCGGCTTTTTTGTGTATCGAATATTTTTTATTGATTTTCGATAAAAAACTATTGACAAACGCATTTCGCTGTGATATAATCAGATTACAGTAATACAAAATTGAAAGGCGGTCATATTATGTCAGCACAAAACAGATCGGTAACAGTAACGTCAATTCTTATCAAAGTGGCACTTGTTCTTTGTACGGGAGCTTTGTTTGCAATGCCCTTTGCGGCTCAGATGTACAAGCAGATTTCCATTATGAATGATGATGTTACTGTTCCGCTTCTTATCACTTTCTATTCCTGTGCGGCGGCAGGCTTTGTTATTCTCTTTGTTCTTGACAGGCTGGTGGGCAATATCAGAAAGGGCGAGGTTTTTATTCCGCAGAATATAAAATATCTTCGTATCCTATCTTACTGCTGTTTTATTATTGCTGTCATCACTCTTATTTTTGCAAGATTCAGGTTACTTGCTTTTATCGTTACCTTTGCGGCGGCGTTTATCGGGCTTATCCTCAGAGTTATCAAGAACTGCTTTGAGGAAGCGGTAAGACTTAAAGAAGAAAATGAATTTACGATATGAGGTAAGCGGTATGAAAATAATTGTTAATCTTGATGTTGTTATGGCAAAGAGAAAGATAGGCTCGGGTGAGCTTGCGGAGAAAATCGGTATCACACAGGCAAATCTGTCCGTTCTGAAAACAGGAAAGGCAAAGGCTATCAGATTTTCCACTCTTGAAAAGCTCTGCGACGCTCTGGACTGTCAGCCGGGAGATATCCTTGAATTTTCAAGAGATGACTGATCGGAGGTAATTTTATGGAAAACATCATAATCACTAATGACAGCTCGGTAAAGAAAGAAGCGGTTTTTTCAGCTAAGGAAAAAGCTATGGCTTTTGCGGCAATGATTCTGGGATTCCTTTTTATAAAGCTTGCTGCCGCTCCCTATATGGTTTACGGCGGACTTGGCATAGGCGGCTGGCTGTTTCTGCTGTTTGCTCTGTTTTTTACACTTGCAGGCAGTTCGGATAAACGGATAACACGGAACAAGGCTATTCGTATTATATTGTATGTGCTGTTTTCATCGGTGGTCGTGATAAGCGCAAACACGCTTATTCAGGGGCTTGCATTTGTATTCTGCGCTCTTATCCTCATTTACGGCTGCTTTGCGGATTCTCACAGGGAAATTGATTCGGTAAGAGGGTACTTTATATCGGATATGCTTGCGGCGGCGTTTGCTCCCGTTTCATATATGAGCGACTGTCCCCGTGCGGCAAAGTCTGCGGTAAGCGGCTGTTCGGCGGCAGGCACAATGAAAAATCTGCTTCTGGGGCTTGCGGCGGCTATTCCCCTGACTCCTGTGGCGGCTGTGCTTCTTATGAGTGCAGACGGCGGCTTTGCTGATATGCTTTCTGAGCTTACAAACGGCGGTTTCACATCAGCTGTACAGTTTGCATTTCAGTTTGGGATAGGTATTCCCGTAAGCTTCTATATCTTCGCTCTTATGCGTACACCTGCTGAGGATATGTCTGAGTATGACGAGGCTTATGACCGCAGAATGTCAATGGCAAGAAAATTTCCTGCTCAGGCGGCTTTTTTCTCGGTTATCCCCTTGTGTCTGCTGTATGTTATGTTCTTCTTTTCTCAGGCTTCATATTTCCTGTCGTCCTTTGCTTCGAGCCTGCCCGAAAATATTGACAGCTATTCGGAATATGCACGGAGAGGCTTTTTTGAGCTGTGTCTTGTAGCCCTTGTGAATCTCATTGCAATCGCATTTATCAATATTTTTTCATGCAGACGCTCTGACGGAAAAAAGTCTGCTTACATAAGGACAATAACCTGTGTGCTTTGCATTATGACTTTGTTCCTTATAGTTATCGCTATGAGCAAAATGGCTATGTACATAGACGTTTTCGGGCTTACCCGTCTCAGATTCTACACAAGCTGGTTTATGATACTTCTTGCAATTATTTTTGCGGGTATATTTATTTCGGCTTTCCGTAATGGCTTTAATCTTCCGAGATTTGCAGTAACGGCATTTACGGCTATGTTTGCGCTTCTGTGCTTTTCGGGGGCTGACAGGCTTATTGCGGAATACAATGTAAGCCGATATCTGAACGGCTCTCTTGAAACGGTGGATATTTCTATGTTCCGAGAGCTTTCGGCAGACGCTGTTCCTGCTGCAAGAAAGCTTCACGGCAATATCAGCGTACAGCAGGCGGAAATGCTGGAGGAAATTATCTCAAAGAAAACAAGAAATCTTGATATGAGACTGATAACAATTAGTGAGGTCGTAAACGGTCGTGAGGGTTAAGGAATCGCTGATTAAAGGCGCAGCCATCGATTACGCCGCTCGAAAATCCGTTACTGAGAGGGGCGATAATCGATTTAATCAGCGCTTCCTTAAGGTGATAATATCCGCTGTGGTTATGATATTTTTCTATTTTCTGTGCTTTGCACTGTGTCAGACTGAGCTGTTATGGATAATTCAGCCGTTATCGGTTATTTCGGGCGGCTTCTGCGGTGTGCTGTGCGGAGATAAAAAAGCGTCACGGACTGCACTTTGTTCAATATGCGTGCTTGCCCTGTTTACGCTGACCATATTTATTTTCGGGCGGCTTGGAATATATGATTTCATAATGCTCGGGGGAAAGCCTTCTGAGGATAATTATCTGAGTGCTTCAAATATGGGGGCGGCAGGGCTTATACTTATTCTTCTGTATTCTCATTCGGCAGGCGGATATTTATTCGGTGCGGTGGCTTCCTGTCTGGTAAAAAAGGGTGAAGGTGAGGAAGGTTAGAATATTATGTCTGTCGAAAAAGAAAACGCTGTTGTTAAATTTGCACAAAAAACGCAAAAAAATAAGTTCTGTTCAAAACGTTCCGCCGGAACGTTTTGAAAGGTAAGTAAGCACAACCGCTCTACAAGGGGAGGCGGTCTTGTTCGCCTCCCCTCGAAATGCTGTCGCATTTCTCACCCCTTGCTCCGTTATTTCACGGAAATAAGG
>JAGAJY010000015.1 GCA_017848125.1 Oscillospiraceae bacterium | reverse complement strand
GGAGCAGCTTGACCTGTATATTCAGGATCTGATAGGTCAGAACAACTCCCTGACCTATGGATTGTTTGAAAACGGAAAGCTTATCGGCTTATCTATGGGACATATCAAGCATTGGTATTCGGGTACGGAATATTATATTGATGAGCTTTGCATACAGACGGATAAACAGGGAAACGGCATAGGAACTTATTTTCTGAAAGAAATTGAAAAGGGAATAAAAGAGCTGGGAATGACGCAGATTTTTCTGCAAACGGGAAGTAATGTTCCTGCATACGGTTTCTATCAGAAAAACGGTTTCTTTGAATTAAAGGAACTTGTATCGTTTGTGAAACGGGTATAGTATGTTTTTGATATGGATTAAATTTCGTTAACATTGCCGAGTGAGAAATTTGAATTTGATGAATTTAGCAGAGAAAGGAGTCTTTCAGTATGAAAGAACAAGTAAATATTTTATTATCCAAAGAAGCCTTATTTATGTGGAATAAACTGACAGATGCAATAGATTCGTTATATGATGTAGATAGAATATGGAATAAGGGATTTGGTGCATGGAAGATAGAATACAAGTATCGCAGAGGCGGAAAAACTCTTTGCACATTTTATGCAAAGGAAAATGCTGCAAATCTTTTGATAACTTATGGTAAAGCGGAAAGAGAAAAGTTTGAGAAAATAAAAGGATCTGTTTCAAAGCAGTTACAGGATATATATGATAGAACAGAAACTTTGCACGACGGAAAGTGGTTGTGGATTCCGCTCGACAATGAAACGAGTGTTGAAGATGTTATTGAAATGCTGAAGATCAAGAGAAGACCTAATCGAAAAGTTAGTTGAGTGAATATTTCAATTTGCCATTCATACCGAATTAACGTTACCGATTGCCAAATCAGCAATTAAAATAAACCCAACCTACAAATCACCGCAGGCACAGCCTGCCGAAAGGACGGTCATACATATGATAAATGAAAAAATCTACCTTGAAGACTTTTTTCCGAAGCTCCCGAAGGCAAAGGAAAAAACACCGCTGACCCTGTATATTCCCGAGGTTTGGCAGGAGGTTGACCTTGAACAGAAATTCCCCTGCACAATAATATGCCCCGGGGGCGGATATCAGTGGTGTTCGGAGCGTGAGGCTGAGCCTGTTGCGCTTAAAATGGCGGGAAACGGCATTGCGGCGGCGGTTATCAGCTATGCCTGCTGGGAACAGCATTACCCCTTGCAGCTGCTTGAGATACTTGCGGCGGTGACATATATCCGCAGAAACAGCGGACGGCTTCACATCGACCCCGAAAAGATCGCCGTAATGGGCTTTTCCGCAGGAGGTCACGCCGCCTGCTCCGCAGGTCTTTTCTGGCAGGAGGATTTTGTAAGAGAGACTCTTGAAATAGCCCACGGAGAGGACAGACCCAACGGAATGATCCTCTGCTACCCTGTGATAACTACAGGAAAATACACTCACCCCGACAGCATAAAGCATCTGCTGGGCGAAAATCCCGACCCTGTGCTGCTGGAAAAAATGTCCCTTGAAAAGCAGGTGACGGAAAACGCTCCCCGTGCATTTATCTGGCATACAAGCGAGGACGGACTTGTGCCTGCGGAAAATTCCCTTTACCTTGCGGCGGCGCTTCACGAAAAGGGCATAGAAACAGAGCTTCATCTCTATCCCAGAGGACATCACGGGCTGTCCTTATGCGATGAAACGGTCAGCAAGCCGCAGGATATTTATCACGGCGTAAAATACTGCTCCGACTGGGTTTCCCATTGTATCAGATGGATAAAGGAAATTCTTTGACGAAAATATCGGACAATGCCGCTGTTTTTCTTTCCCCTCTTGACAAAATGCCGTATTTATAGGATAATATAAATAGATGACAGATGAACAGGAAAGGAAAATAAAAATAATGAACGGTGACAGGCTTAATATAGCATATATCGGCGGCGGCTCATGCAATTTCGGCTGGAAGCTTATCCCCGAGCTTGCTGATATAGAACTCTGCGCAATGGTGAAGCTCTACGACATTGACAAGACCTGCGCTCTTGCAAACGAGGTAATAGGCAACAATATCCACGACAGGGGAAATACCAAGGGGGATATAGTCTATCTTGCCTGCGACGAGGCTGAGGAGGCTTTGAGGGACGCTGATTTTGTAATTCTCGCATTTGAGCCGGGGGGACTTGAGGAGCAGGTAAGCCAGCTCCATCTGCCCGAAACTTACGGCATTTTTCAGACAGGCAGCGAAAATTCGGGGCTTTCCTCTGTTATAAGAGCGCTTAAAATAATGCCCCTCTGCGCCGAATATTCCCATATGATAGAGCACCTCTGCCCCAATGCATGGGTGATAAATCTCTGCACTCCAATGGCTGAGTGTATGACTGTGCTTCATAATGAATTTACCGAAATGAAGCTTGTGGGCGTTTCCTCGGATACCTTTGCATCAAGGGAGCTTATTGCCACCATGCTATGCGAAAGCAGGGGAATAAGCGGCATAAGACGGCGTGATATAAAGACAAATCTGCTGGGAATAAGCGGTTTTTCATGGTATGACGAGATCACATGGGAGGGGGAGGATCTTATGCCCCTTTTCAGAGAATACGCCGAAAAATACGGCGACAGCGGATATGAATACCGCATAAACGAATACAAGACAAATCCCGACGCAGACGCTCACAGAGTAAAGTTTGACCTTTTCCTGCGCTTCGGAATGATTCCTGCGGTAAATGACCGCTCTGCCG
>JAGAJY010000229.1 GCA_017848125.1 Oscillospiraceae bacterium | reverse complement strand
CTCAGCGAAGAAGAGTACGGTGAGACTTACCAGATAAGCAAGTACCTTATGGAAAAGCTTTCTCCCGTTTCCGGCTTTGAGATCACAGGCGTTACAATGGACGCTCTTGCAAGCACTGATCTTGAGGCTTACTTCTACAACAAGAATGCATGCGCATATCCTATGAAGGTCAATGCTGATATCGCAGGCGAGCTTCCTCCCGAGGTTGGTTATGCATACAATGATACATGGCCCGAGCCTCCCGCATCGGTACAGGTAGGCGGTACAGTTGCAACCGTTTCCTACAGATGTGACGATTCCACAGAGCTTCTTGATTCCATTCAGCTTATTGCTGACAATGACAAGAACATTTACCTTCTTACATTCTCCGGCTCTTATATCGAGGATCCCGACGCAGATCCTGAGATGCCCAAGTTTGCAGGCGATATGACAATTGCAATCTATGAGATCTATCCTCTTGATCCTGAGGACGTGGACGCAGTTCCCGAGAACCTTCTTGAAATGGCTTCGGAGGAAGATGCACAGTAATCCTTAATAACTTGTCCGACCCGAAAAAACAAGAGGCTTTTTTCGGGTGGGCTTGTTTATAAAAAAGGCAAAAACTTTTACCAAATCTTGCGCAAAATATTAATTTTTTAGAAAGGGTGGCTAATCATGAATACGGCAAAACGAACGGCAAAATTCAAAGGCGCAGTACTGATTATGATTCTTGCGGTTATGACAGTACTGATAATCCTGCTGGCAGGTTCTATTGCTGTGGTTTATTCGGCTCACAACAGAGCTGTGGTAAAGTACAGTGAAAGCCAGGGATATTACACCGCAAGATCAGTTCTGGATAACTTTTTTGAAGAGCTTTCAGCATCAACAGATACTACGGATTCAAGCGGTACAGCGGTAGGAACATACTATTCGCTTGATCTTGTAAACTCAACGGTAAAGCCTAATCCCATGTGTATAGGAAGAGCTCTGGAGCTTGACCTCTACAAGGCTCAGGTTGAAACAAGAGACGGAAGTAACTTTGCAGAGTGGCTCAAGGTTTACTGTGATGAGAACGAAGCAGCTCTCAATGCGCAGATAAACACCTTCGAGGGAACATCCAACACTTATACAGGCACTCAGCTTTATCAGAAGTTCGAGCAGTATTATGTAAATCTTAATACATCAAAGCTCACCGATTCGAGTACATACAGTCAGTTCTACAATCAGTTCACTCCTGTTACACCATCGGGCACAAATCAGGCGAATCTTATCAGATATGACCTCACTCAGTTCGACGGCTTCGGTTCGGGTACTCTTGATACTGACGGTGACGGCTCTCCCGATACCAACTCTCAGTTCGGAAAGCTTTCCGACAACGGAGCAGGCAAGGTATGGATCACGGTTGAGGTTCTCGAAAGAATCTACGACTTCGGTGAAGGTGCTGACTATGCAGACCGCTTCAAGGCAGGAAAGCGTTCTGAGGATCACATTGTTGCAAAGGTAACAGCTCACGTTATTTACGACAATGAGGAAATTACCACAACTCAGATATGGGAGAGTAATCCTCCTCCAGTGGTTGACGCTGATACGGGTCTTTCTTCTCTCGGTCCTATCAACGACTCCGCTTCTATTACAGGTGTAGGCGACGTTGCTACACTTACAAAGGAAGTTACGAAATTCTCCAACGACCCTACCTTCTCGGGTAATGTATTTTTTGAGGGAAGCCTTGTTCACAACAACACAGACGCTACAGCTACTCTCGAAAAGGGAGAGGTATTCTTTGTAGGCGAAACATACCAGACAAGTGTCAATAAATGGAAGAGTGTTAACGAGGGTACTGTTTTCTATGCAAAGAGATTCCAGCTTTGGGGCTCAAACTCCTTTACTGAGAATGATACCAAGGTGAATATTATTGCAGAGGATTTCTCCGTTCATACAAATCAGGGCAAGAATATTTACGGAAATATATTTGCTGAGAATTTCAACATTATGTCAAGCACCAGCGAGCTTACCGAAACAGGCGTAAAGACCTCGGTACAGAGCGGTAATATGGTGTTTGATACCACAAATAAGACCCAGATACACGGCAATGTGTTCTGTAACTATCTCGGTATTCCCGCAGACAGAGTTACCGTTGAATGGACTGCAGATACAGCAATTTTCCACGTAAATTATAAACCCGACGGAACTCTGATCGTTGACGATAATATGAAGGTGGAAAATATTGTTGACGGTAAAATTCATGTTCTCAAGGGAATCAAGATCATTGACGCTGTTGAACAGGAATCTATCGGCAAGGATAATTACGGCAATGATGTAATGAGTGTTGTAAACAGCTATGAAACCTTTATGTCCTGTCAGCAAGGCAATTTTGACAAGCAGGTTGACTATTTCAGAAATGCAGGTACGGCAGGAGCAAACAAGTACGGTGCAACTATCAAGAGTGGGGGTCTTGAAACAGATTTCCCTCTTGCTACTCATCCCGGTTCGGCTTCATTCAATCCTGCTCAGGAATATCAGGTTCAGATTGATTTCAGCAAGTGCAACACTTCAAAATTCGTTGATGGAACAGCTCTTACCATGGAGCTTAATCTTGACTACTATGAATTTATTGACGAAAACAACGACGACAAGGCTGATTCAGACAATCCATGGCAGCTTACAGACGATTATTACAGGGAATTTAATCTCCCCACAGGCACAATCGGAGGCACGCAGGTGAAGCTTATCGGCTCTACAGACAATAAGTTCAAGCTTCCCACACATCGTTCAATTTACAGAAATTACTTCTATGAGTCGATATCAAGCGGACTGACTGTGGGCATTAACGGCGGAAAAACTTTCCATGACGGTACAGGCTCATTCAGTATGGCAACAGACGGCAGCGAGGACACACCTGCTTATACATTCGAGACGTTCCTTCAGGAGCATGCTATTACAGCAGAGGCTGTTCTTGCAAATATTGATATGAATTCCCCCGTGGATATTCTGAACGTTCCTGAAATGGGCTTCCTCACAACCCCTGCGACAATCGGTCCCGGAGGCGGCGATACTGTTAACGGTGTTACAATGCCCGCAAGCAACTATGTTATCAGTACGAGCGGATATCTGCCGATTCCAACAGGAAACGAATATAACTCATTCAAGACGAGAATCAACTACATTGACGCACGTACAAACGACATTGAGATCCAGCTGGGCGATGATAACGGTATCGGAACTATTGCAGGCGCATTTGTTGTTTACGGCGACAAGCACGTTACAGTAAAGATACCCGGCAAAAAGAACGGCGGCGACAATCAGGTGTTCAATGTCGGCGAAAGCGGCGCACCTTTTGTATTCGCAACTGCTGACATTTTCAACGGCGACCCTTACAGCAACCTTTTTGTTATCGGTGAGGCTGTAGGCATTATTGAACCCACTCCTTCGCCGAATATCGACTGGTACTTCTCCAAGCATATCGGTCAGGTAAATGTTGCAACGGGCGGCGGCATCAACGGTGCTCCCAATCAGAGTAAGGATACCGTATTCTGCGGATATATCACAGCTCCTTCCGTATTTTTCAATATCGATACAAACTGTAACGGTATTAAACGTCCCACATGGTACTACGGAGATAAGATCCAGCCCGACAGCAACGCTATGTATACAATCTGCGGCTCTATCTTCTGTAAGGAGTACAAGGGCGGTCAGCACTCCGGCGTATGCTTTATCCCCAGAGATGACGGATACACTGATGACGGAAGCAAGCCTATGCTCAACAAGGACGGTATGTACCGTGCAAGAAGATAACCTAAAGGAGGAATGTTTATGAAGAAAAGGCTGAAGGGTTTTACCCTTATCGAATGTCTTATCGCTCTGCTCATTCTGGCAGTTTCCTCCCTTCTGCTGGTTCAGGCTTACACTCAGCTTGTAAGAGCCACCCGTGAGAATTACACGATGTACAACAGCATCGGCAGACAGATGGCGGACGCCGAAAATCCCTCTTACGGCGAGGGTAAGGCGACTGATGTTCAGTCAAAGAAAATCGACGAGGTGAAAACTATAACATTCTCGGTTAAATATCCCGACAACAGCACTGCTTCGGGAAGAACAATTTCGGAAGAAGTTTATGTTTATGTTGTAAGCCCCTATGATATGACGGGAGGTCAGCTCCCCACAGGCGCTGACCAGGGAAGCGGCTCTGCTGCCGCCAACGCTCCCGACGGTACAGATACAAGATTTCTGTACTTCCACAGTTGATAAGGGAGGACAGTTACTATGAAGAGATTAAAAGCGTTTACTCTTATCGAGCTTATTGTTGCAATGGCT
>JAGAJY010000228.1 GCA_017848125.1 Oscillospiraceae bacterium | reverse complement strand
TCAGTGCTTGCAAGAGCGTCCATTGTAACGCCTGTGATCTCAAAGCCGGAAACGGGAGAAAGCTTTTCCATAAGGTACTTGCTTATCTGGTAAGTCTCACCGTACTCTTCTTCGCTGAGGAACTGCTTCTGATCCTCTTCAACAGCCTTGACATCTTCCTCAAGACGCTTTTTAAGACCTTCAAGAGTTCCCATCTTAGCCTCTACATCTGCTCTTTCCTGCTCCTTAGCCGCAAGGCGGTCCTTGGAAACCTGAAGGCTTTCATACTTAGGCTTTGCAAAGCAGAAAATACCTACCAAAAGAACAACAATAACAGAAAGAACTATGATAATAACCTTATCTCTGTAAGAGAGCTTCATACTCATTCTGCGTCACCGCCTTCCTCACTTGTACCGTCCTCAGCAGGTACTTCTTCCTCAACCTCAGGCTCGATAGGTCTGAGATTGAACTGGATTTCAAACTTATAAAGGATTTCACCGTCAGCAGCAATATCAAACATTGCCTCGTCATCATTTTCCTCGCCGCTGAAACCTGTGTAAACAATGTTGTCAAATTCGTCAAGTTCATAAAGTGCCTGAGCCGCATTGTCGGGAGCGAGGTTCTCGCTTGCATAGCATGTAAGGTTAATAACACCCGAACCGAATCTCATTTCGCCTACAAAGCAGTCCTGACTCTCAACAGTCTCAAATATCCTGTTGATAAGCTCAGCCTCTGCAGGAGTCTTTGTCTCAAAGTTCTTGATAGCAAGATCAAGATCATTCTTATAAAGAGCAACCTTGTCTATCTGTCCCTGAGTGAAATCTACCTCTGCAAGAGTTTTCTGAACCTCAACACTGTTTATGTACTCGTCGTGCTCGGCGATCTTCTTTTCATTATTGGTGATTGCAGTACCAAGACCAAGGTTAACCGCAAAAATAACAGCTGCAGAAAGAGCAACCGCACCGCCCCATGAAAGAAGGAAGCTTGAACCTGCCTCGCTCTTGCCGGCGGAGGAGTCTGTTTCAAGGAGGTTGATACGGTCAACGTCCTTGTTGCTTCTGAACATAGCACCGATAGCGTTTGCGTAAACAAGAGCCTCAATGTTCTCGTAGCCGCTTATATTAGCGGTGTTAACGCTGAGCTGGCTTGTAGCGATCTCCATGCTCTCGAGAGCATTTGTGAGACGGATATATTCGCTTGTGTCACCGTAGAATACAACGTTCTGAATGGGGTTCTGGGGATTTCTGGACTTGTGGAACTGAACCATTCTGTAGATATTCTCGTTAACAGCCTCGTAAACGTAGTCCTCGGAGTTGTCGTAGTCCAGAGGGTCGATGGATGCGAAACGAGCGAATGAAAGCTGATTGTTCTCATAAAGGTTGATGGACACGAATGTGGGGTCAACCTGAACTACCAGCATAGGCATTCTGGAAGAAACCTTCCTATCGCTGAGGATAAGTCTGGAAATAGCGTTACAGGAAACGCAAACGCTCTTGAGAGCGATATTCAGCATTGAGAATACCTTTCTGAAGCAGTCAACCACCTCAAAGGGGCAGGCAGTAGCAAGGATCTTCTGAGCCTGCTGACCCTCCTCCTCAACCTCTCCTGCGATGGAGTAGGAGATGGAGTATTCCTCTGCGATACCCATTGTATGCTGCATCTGGTTTGTAACCATTGTCAGCATCTGGGAGCTGGTCTTTGCCTTGGGGATATGGAGCTCCTTGAAGATTACAAGGTTTGAGGAAAGTGTAACAACAGCTTCCTTATCCTCCATATTGTGGGACTTGAGCGTATCGTTGATTAAGTTTGCCAATCTGGGAATATCTTTTATATGACCGTTTACGATCAGACCTTCCTGAAGATCGATGGTAGCAGCGTCGGAAAGTCTTATCTTTCCTCTTGCCTCTGTACCACGAACAATGCGGATATGTCTGTCAGTAATATCAAATGAAAGCATTCTCGTCACCTCACTGATTTCTATAGATTTTTAATTTTACGGGACTCCCCCGATAGAATACTTTGTTTATGCGATGTTGCCCATAGAGTTGTAGATCGCAGGAAGGATACCGGCGATAACAAGACCGATAGCAGTACCCATAAAGATGATCATTACAGGCTCGATAAGACCTACAAGACGTGTAATAGCTTCGTCCGCCTCTTCCTTGTAGAAGGCTGCGGATTTGGTGAGAATGGAGTCAAGAGCACCGGACTCCTCGCCGACATAGATGATAGATGTGAACATTGACTCAAAAATGCCTGTTCTCGCAATGGAAACAGAGAGTGTTTCACCCTGCTTGACCTCGTCGATAACAGTCTCGAACTTCTTTGAAATGTACATATTGTTGAGAATGTTGGAGGACTTTGCAAGACATTCAACCATGGGGATACCTGAGGAATAAAGAGAAGCAAGAGTTGAACCGAAACGAGCGGTATAAACCTTTACAACCAGAGGACCGACAGGCTTCATCTTGATAATAAGCTGATCCCACTTGTATCTGATATCAGGCACCTTCAGAGCATACTTGATAGCGAAAACAAGACCTACGACCACGGCAATGATTATGTACCAATAAGTAGTAAGGAACTCAGAGAACGCAAACAGCGCACCTGTCAGACCCTTCATATCTTCTTCTGTAAGAAGATCCTTGAACGTAGGCATGATGAACGTAAAGAGAATGATAACGATTGCAACGCAAAGAACCGCAAGAATGATAGGATACATCATTGAGCTCTTGATCTTGTTGTTGAGCTTTGCGTCGCTGGCATACTGATCCTCCATCTTCTTCATAACCAGGTCAAGGCTACCAGAAGTCTCGCCCGCCTGTACCATTGAGATAAAGAAGTTGGGGAATGCGTCACCCTGCATCTTTACAGCCTCAGAGAAGGAAGTACCCTTCTGAACCTCCTCGTAGATCTCACGGTAGATCTGCTTGGGGCCGTCCTTGACCTGCTCACGCTGCATGATATCGAGGCTCTTTACAAGAGTAAGACCCGATGTCATCATCGCAGACAGCTGACGGCAGTCATAAGCGAGCTCCTTGACTGTGAACTTATGAAGATTCTTTTTGTTTCCGCCGCTCGTTTCCTTGTAGCTTGAGCAGTAAAGACCCTTTTCATGGATCTTGGCAAGGAAATCGTTGACATCTTCGGCATTCATCTTCTGATTCTTAACGACTTTGCCCTGAACGTCGGTAGCCGTATAGATAAAAGTCTTCATTAAGCTTTGACACCTCCGAATTTAAAATAACGTTATATTGAATATGCGTATGTTCCGCAGAAGCGCCGCAGTACAGGCGCATTTCAAATACCTATCATATTATAGCATTTTGACGAAAAATTAGCAATATGTTAATTTAACCAAATTGTAACCAAATATTAGGAAGTATTAACCAAATGTATCAAAATAGCCCTTTCTCCCTTGTACAAATGGAATAAAACCGAATAATTTTTAATGCGTTTTTCATTTATACGCAACAAATCCACAGAGAAATATTCCAAGCTTTTTGGGCATTTTATTCATAAAACAACATTTTTGTTACCTTTGACAAGAACTACGAAAAAATTCCCAGCAGAGCCGACGCATTTTTACAGAAAATCTTCTCACGCTCCTCCTCTGACAAAGGCGTTTCCTTTATCAGACGAATATTATCCGCAGGATCGTTCCAAGGGCTGTCCGACGCAAAAAGCACTCTGTCCGCACCGAACCTCCCTATAAGCTCCGCCATCTTTTCGGGTGAAAGCCTTCCTGCCGTGTAAGAGGTATCTACCCATACATTATCCGCCCCCGAAAGCAGCCTTGCCGCCTCGTCCTCCATACAGTTGCCGCCCATATGAGCAAGCACGAACTTAACGCCGCCGACCTTATCCAGCACCCTTGCCATTCTTTCGGGAGTAACGTGAATATCCTTGGGCGAAACGCAGTCAAGTCCTGCGTGATGAACGCATATAAGCCCGTACTCTCCGCATCTGCGGTAAATATCCAGCATTTTCGGGTCATCTGCATAAAAGCCCTGAAAATCGCCGTGAAGCTTTATCCCCTTGAAGCCCCTTTCCGCAAGCCGTTCAAGCTGAGCTGCGGCAGTCTCATCGGGAAAGACCGCACCGAAGGAGATTATCCTCGGCTCTTTTTCACGAAGCCCCTCCGTCCATTCGTTTATGGAATCGGGCTGTGAGGGCTTGGTGGCAACAGGGAGCTGAACTGATATATCCACCCCCGCCGTGTCCATACTGCGTATAAGCCCCGAAGCAGTACCGTCGGAATACATAGTCACGGGAAAGCCCAGACCGCAGCTTTCAAGCCCCTTCAGAAGCCCCGATACAGCACGCTCGGCAACCTCGTCCGGAAAAATATGAGTGTGAAAATCAATTATCAAATAAAATACCTTCAATCCGCAAAAAGCTTTTTACTTTCTGCTTTTCTTGTGATAGCTGTTGAAATCGAACTTTGTAAGACCGCATATAAACTCCATCATATCGCCGCTCATTTTAATAAGAGAAGCCATAGTCTCGGCGTTTATATCCAGCGGAATATCGGCAGGATACCTTGTTTCAATGTAATACCTGTTAAGGACTGCGCTTTCGTCAAGCCACTGAACAAAGCTGTTGTCCATCATAGCAGCCTGCTTGCACAGCCATGTCAGATTGTGACCGTCAAGGAGCTTGCGGCTCTTGAAAAGGAGATAGCCTTTGAGTGCCTTTTCAATGCACTGCTGACAGTGAAAAGCGGCGCAGTAATACAGCTTCGGCTCATTGCACAGAGCCTCTGCGGACATCATATCCAGCGAAGCGTGGTATATCCAGTCGTAATACCGCTTGCTGTCGCCTTTTTTAGGACCTCTGGACATAAAGCAGCTCACCGCCGTTCTCGACCCTGTAGGCAAAGGAGCAGTCGTCCTCAGCGTGGTCATTCCAGTCTGACAGATTATACACGATAAAATCACAGGGAACGGAACATTCCGTATTCAGCAGCAGCCTTGTTTCAAGAGTGCTGGGGTCAATTCCGTCACGGACAACAACGCACAGCTTGAAGCCCGTAAGCTCCCCCTTTGAATTATTCTTTTCCGACACCAGATAAATCATACACGGCTCACACAGAGCGGTGATATCCTCGGTCATTTTTCTTATAATGGTATTGTCTCCGGGCATAAAATATTCCATTCCTTTCCGAAAGCATATGCTTTCTGTGATAACTTATATATTATACCACATTTTGCCCAAAAAGTCAAGTATTCGCAGGGATATTTTTCGTAGAAACTAAACGAACAACGCCCTGTTTTTCATGGAAAATAACGAAACCAAAAAGGGTATCGGCACAAATTTCCGATACCCTGTTGAAATACATCATCAGCCCCGAATCAGTTTTCTCACACCTCTCTGGAAGTAAGAAAGCCTATTGCCCTTTCAATGCTGTCACGGGAATTGCCCCAGTCGGCGTCCTTGCCTGCACTGCGGTAATCGTACATAGAGCAGAACTTGCTGACATCTTCGTAAAGGCCGTCCATATAATTCTTTGCAAGCTGAGCGATAAGAGAATTGAAGCTGTCAAGCTCCTGCTTTTTCAGATAGGAGGGAGCAAGGCTCTGCAAAAGGTCATAGTGAGGCAGACAGACATATTCCTGCTCTGAAATAAGCTGCTTTATCTCAGCATTTCCGTACATCTCGAAGAAAGTACGCATAAGCCTTTCCATTCCCCAGTCAACCTTTTCGCAGACAAAGCAGCTTTCGTTTATCTCCGAAAGCTTCCTGCGCCGTGCGTCCTTTGGCTCAAAAAGCTTCTTTCTCGAAAAAAGCTTTTCTCTCGTTTCATCAATATGAGTCTGGAGCATGAGAGCAAGGGAAAGACGGTTCTTCTGTTTGAGCATCTGCCCGAAATGCACCGAGCAGAAGCCGGCTCTGTTAGTCTCGATACGCACATCGGGCTCCATCATCGCCGCTCCCATAATGTATTCAACTGTACGCATCTCCAGCATATTTCTCATTCGGCATATGGGGCAGCCTTCTTTGGGGTCAAGTATCTCGCTGATAGGTATGGTAAGTATGCTTTCTCTCATAGAAAACTTCCTTTCGGTAATGGGTATCAGTAGAAGAACACCGCAGAATAATCGCTTCCGCCGCCTATGTACCGGGCAACCTCCGCCTTGTCCGAGGCGCTTGCGTAAAACGTGGGGTCAAGAAGCTCCCAGCCTTTGCCCGAAAGGAACAGGTCAACAGTTATCCAGCCCGATTCTTCGGTGTATATCTCGTTCCATGCGTGATATACATCTCCCCTGACATAGCCCATAACAAGCTTCGTGGGTATCCCCTGCGAGCGGCACATTGAAGCAAACAGGGACGCATAGTCAAAGCATATGCCCTTGCCGCCCGAAAGAGTGCGGTCCGGGTCGGGGATATATCCGCTCTTTACATTTGCGGCAAGCTCCTTGTCATAGCTTATATTGTCGGTAATATAGCCGAACATCGCACCCGCCTTTTCCAAAGTTCCCTTTTTTCCCGAGCAAAGCTCAGCCGCCTTGTAAACGCATTTATCCGATGAGCTGAAATTTATATACTGAGTGGGTATAAGAAACGGACTGAATTCATTTTCTATATCCGCCGAAAAATTCTCGTCAAGAGCAATGGCATAGGTCTTTCCCGAAACGTTTTCCAGCACCTTTATATTGTAATCGCCGCTGCCCGACTGCAAGGGAAATACCGTTCCCGAGGGGTCGAGGTCATAGTCATAGACCGCTCCTCCGCCTGTTATCCTCACCTTGACCTTTTTCGCAGTGCCGCTGTAGCATACTTTTACAACGCCCTCGTATGCGGCGGAAATATCCACCGAAGCAAGGTCGTTTTCAAGCATACCCTTTCCGCTGAAATGCCCTGTGTTTACCTTCGGGATAACGATCTCCGCAGGCTTTTCCGCCGAGGAGGAGAGCGCAGTCACCTCGGAGATAGCCGTTGTTTCCGCAGGAGCTTCGGAGGTTGTTTCCTCGGTGCTCAGAAGCTCGGTAAGATCTGTTTCGTCTATGATCTCGGAAGCGGCTGTATCGGCTGTTTCAAAAGTCTCGGAGAATTCTTGCGCAGACGTTTCCGAGGCGCTTTCCTCTGTCAGACTGCTTTCAGACAGGGAAGAAGCCGATTCCGATTCCGTTTCGGAAAGCGTTTCGCTGAGTGTTTCCGAAGATGTCTCGGAAAAAGTCTCTGACTGCACTGAGGATTCCGTGACCGACTCGGCTGATGTAATATTCGTTTCACATACAGCGGTATCTGACGTGACCGCAGATGTATCAGGGCTGTCTGTTACAGCCGCATTTCCGCTGTCTGTGCAGGCAGACAGAAAAAGTGCACACAGCACCGCCGCAAGCACCGCTCTTTTCATCGCAATCACACCCTTTCGCATCTATATCATACGCACCGATACTTTAACACAGTAAACTTAATTTTATTATATCACAGCATACAGCAATTGTCAAGGAAGCCGCCACAGCGACTATGCACAAAAAATTCCCGAAAAACTTATCATAATCACACTTTGTTCACATTTTCTCCCAAAAGATATGCTATAATTATGCTGAACAACTATTTTTCGGGGAGGCTATGGAATGGCAATAAAAAAACGTGACAACAGCGACAGCCGCATTGCGTCTCTGAGAGTGCAGGACAAGGAATACAATGAACTGTACAGGAAATGGCGCATAGACCATAAAAAGGACTACGGCTTCTACTTTCTCGACAATTCCGACGAGCTGACCTACCGTGACGGCGAGGGCTTCATCACCGAAAGCCCCGAAGCGGGAGAACGCTCCGCATTTACCGAAATACATTCTCTGCTGGCAAAATTCCTGCTGATATATACTCTGCTGAATTATTTCGACTGGTTTATGGCAAATATAGTTCCTGCCCTTGGCGACAGCGTGCCTTTTTTCTATGACCTGCTCAGATTCATATCCTCCTCGGAGCAGCTTTCCGTGGCGTATGATTATATAACAAAGATACTTATCCGTGTACCTCCCCTGTTCTATCTGCTTTCCAAGGTGAGAATGCCCAAGAAAATAATCCTCACCTCAAAAATACGGAATAAGCCCCTGTTCAATATCTGCGTGCCTATGGCTCTGCTCACCTTTGCCATAGCAACGCTTCTGTCCAATGTGCAGTATGTGGCGGCTTCATTTATGGGAGTAAACCCCAACCATTACCTATGGATACCCATAGACGGCACCTGCCGCCGCCTGATAATACTGCTTATAGTGGTCATCATACCCATACTCAGCGAAACCGTTCACCACGGAATACTTTTGCAGATACTCAAGCAGTTCGGCGATGAATATGCTCTTATACTTACAAGCGTCATTGCCGCTCTTACAACGGAAAACTACAATTCCTTCCTTTTTATCTTCACCGTAATGCTGGTAACAGGCTTCTTTGTGGTACGTTCAGGCTCAATACTCACAGGCTTTCTTATGAGGATAATCATAAGCGGCGGAGTGTATTTCCTGACCGCCCTGAGAGATTCCGGAGTGCCCTACGGAACATATATCACCATTACAGCCGCAACCCTTCTCATCTGCATAATAATAGGCTTTACAGCCGTTACTTCCTTTATTCTCAGACACAGCGGCAAAATAAGCCTGCCTCTTTATAAGATGTACCTTGACAGCCGTGAGCGGCTAATGTGCTGCCTTTCAAACCCTACGGTAATAATGTGGCTGACCCTGACCTTTACCCTTATGATACTTAAGGTAAAGCTGCTATGACGGATAACAGATATATGCTCCGTGCGCTGGAGCTAGCACGTCAGGCGGCAGAGGAGGGAGAAGTCCCCGTTGGCGCTGTGGTGGTGCGCATATCCGACGGACTTATTGTGGGCGAAGGGCGAAACCGCCGTGAAAGAAACCGCAGTCCCCTTGCTCACGCAGAGCTTGAAGCTATTGCCCAAGCGGCACAAATTCTGGGCGGCTGGCGGCTCTCGGGCTGTGAGATGTACGTTACCCTCGAACCCTGTCCTATGTGTGCAGGCGCTGTTATAAATTCACGGATAGACAAAGTGACATTCGGAGCGTATGACAAAAAAGCAGGCTCATGCGGCTCTCTTACAAACCTTTTTTCGCTCCCCTACAATCATATGCCCGATTATGAGGGCGGCTTTATGGAATCGGAATGTGCGGGAGAGCTGAAAATATTTTTCAGAAAAATGAGGGATAATAAAATGGACAGCGTAAAGCTTGTAAAAGCAGAAACCGATGACCAGCTCAGACGAGTTTCGGAGATCGCCGATGAAATATGGCATGAATATTTTCCGGGAATAATCACCTCAGAGCAGGTGGATTATATGGTAAAGAAATTCTGCTCCTTTGAAGCGGAAAAGGAAAATATCAAAGAAGGCTATGAATATTTCTTTATCAAAAAAGGCGGACGGGATATAGGCTATACCGCCGTAAAGCCCGACGGGGACAGGCTTTTTCTGTCAAAGCTTTATCTGAAAAAGGAAAGCAGAGGCAAGGGCTATGCAAGAAGCGTTACAGAGATGTTAAAAGAAAAAGCCCGCAGTTCGGGTCACAGAGCGATATGGCTCACCGTGAACAGGCACAATGACAGCACCATAGCCGCATACAAGGCTCTGGGCTATAAAATAACAGGCGAAGGCGTATGCGATATTGGCGGCGGCTTTGTTATGGACGATTACTATATGGAGCTTGAAGTTTAAAAGGAGAGTAATATTTATGGGCTATTATGTTGACGAGCAGTCACTGAGGGAAATAATCGAGCTTGTGGGAAAAACTGCGGCAGCAGCCTGCATTTCCTCCTTTCTCAGCGAGGTGGTGCTGAAAGCGGCAGTCAATGCCCGTCCCACTAAGATAGTAGTGGAAAACGGTATTCCTGCGGCGCTTTACACCATAGGCGAAAAGGACGGACCCAGAGCGGTTTTTGTAAGCTCACGCCGTTCAAAGGTGGACTGGAAGCCTGTTCTGTTCTTCGGAGCGGTATTCGCAGGCTGCAAATATATCCTGGACTACAGAGAGAAAAATGTGGCAAATGTCAGATAACTACAGTATCAGCTAAAGAAAGGAACATCACAGCAAAATGAGCGCAAAGAAAAAAAGCTACGGCAATGACAGTATCAGCATATTAAAGGGTGCGGACAGAGTAAGAAAGCGTCCTGCGGTAATATTCGGCTCGGACGACTTAGAGGGCTGCAAGCACTCTGTTTTTGAGATAATCTCAAACTCCATAGACGAGGCAAGGGACGGAAACGGCGACAGGATAATCGTTACACGCTACCTTGACCGTTCCGTTGAGGTAGAGGATTTCGGACGAGGCTGCCCCGTTGATTTCAATAACAACGAGCAGAGATGGAACTGGGAGCTTGTTTACTGCGAGCTGTACGCAGGCGGCAAATATGATGACAGCGACTATCAGTTTTCACTGGGTCTGAACGGTCTGGGTGCCTGTGCCACACAGTACGCCTCGGAATATATGGACGTAGAGGTCAACCGTGACGGCTATAACTATAAGCTCCACTTTGAAAAGGGCGAGAATATAGGCGGTCTTTCAAAAGAGCCTGCAAAGTATAAGCACACAGGAACAAGAACACGCTGGAAGCCCGACACGGAGGTTTTCACCGATATTGAGATACCCTCGGAATACTTTGGCGAGATACTTAAAAAGCAGGCTGTGGTAAATCCCAAAGTCACCTTTGTTCTGCGAATAGAAAAGGAAACAGGGGGCTTTGAGGAAACCGAATTCTACTATGAAAACGGCATAACCGACTATCTGAAGGAGATCGCAGGCGAGGAATGTCTTTCCTCAATGCAGTATTATTCCTGCGAAAGGAAGGGACGTGACGCCGAGGACAGACCCGAATACAAGATGAAGCTTTCCTGCGCATTTACATTCTCATCAAAGGTGAATTTTCAGGAATACTATCACAATTCCAGCTTTCTCGAATATGACGGCTCTCCCCAGAAGGCTGTCCGTCAGGCATTCCGCTCCTCGGTGGATTCGTTTATAAAGGCAAACGGCAAATATCAGAAGAACGAGAAGTCCATCAAGGACGACGATATTGCCGACAGTCTTGTGCTTATATCATCTACATTCTCCACATACACATCATACGAGAATCAGACAAAAAAGGCTATCAACAACAAGTCTATCTATGAAAATATGGTGGATTTTCTAAAGCATCAGCTTGAGGTCTATTTCATAGAAAATCCCGACGACGCAAACAAGATCGCCGACCAGATACTCATCAACAAGCGTGCAAGAGAATCCGCAGACAGAATAAGGCAGAACACAAGAAACAGCCTTACCAAGCAGATAGACCTTGCCAATATGGTAGAGAAATTCGTTGACTGCCGCACAAGAGACAAGTCACGCAGAGAGGTCTATATCGTGGAGGGTGATTCCGCTCTCGGCTCCTGCAAGACTGCACGAAATGCGGAATTTCAGGCAATTATCCCCATCAGGGGAAAGATTCTCAACTGCCTTAAAGCAGATTACGAAAAGATATTCAAAAGCGAGATAATCACCGACCTTATCAAGGTTCTCGGCTGCGGAGTTGAAGTAAAGGCAAAGGCAAACAAGGAGCTTTCAAGCTTCTCTATGGATAATTTCCGCTGGAACAAGGTCATTATCTGTACCGATGCCGACGTGGACGGCTTCCAGATAAGAACTCTTGTACTGACGATGATATACCGCCTGACCCCCACCCTTATTGAGGAGGGCTGCGTGTATATTGCCGAATCGCCCCTTTTTGAGATAACCACAAAGAAGATGACCTACTTTGCCTATGACGAAAGGGAAAAGAACGAGATACTCGCAAAGCTGGGCGACGAAAAATACAAGCTTGACCGCTCAAAAGGTCTCGGTGAGAACGACCCCGAAATGATGTCACTTACCACAATGAATCCCGATACAAGGCGGCTTATCAAGGTCACTCCCGCAGACGCAGAGGAGACCTCGAAAATGTTTGACCTGCTTCTGGGCAACGACCTTGACGGCAGAAAGGAATACATTGCCGAAAACGGCGGCGCATACCTTGAGCTGGCAGATATTTCATAAACCGAAAGGATAGACTAAATAATGAACCGTAATCTTGACGATATCAGACTGGATATAAACGCTGTTGACAGCGAGATTCTGGAGCTTTTCACCAAAAGAATGGCTCTCTGCAAAGAGGTTGCCGCATACAAGATAGCAAACGACCTTCCCGTTATGCAGGGAAACCGTGAACAGCAGGTAATAGACAGGATAAGAGCCGCTGCTCCCGAGGGGCTTGCCGACGCTTCCGCCGTGCTTTTCACGGAAATTATGGATATAAGCAAGTGCCTTCAGGCTGACGAATACACCAAGGACAAGGTTTATCCAAAGCCTGAGAAATTCGTCCCCGAAAACGCTGAGGTAATTGCCTGCCAGGGCACTACAGGCGCATATGCGGAGGCTGCCTGCATAAAGCTTTTCGGCGATAACAAGCCTATACGCTTTGCGTCAGGCTTCAAGGACGTGGTTGACCTTGTGGAAAGAGGCTGTGCCGATTACGGTATCCTTCCTCTGGAAAACTCAACTGTAGGCTCAATTGCCGAGACCTACAATCTCCTTGCGGGACACGACCTGTACATAAACAATATCATTCAGATAGAAATAACCCATTGCTTTGCGGTAAAGCCCGAAACAGACCCCTCTGAGGTGCGCAGGGTATTTTCAAAGAGAGAGGCTCTCGACCAGTGCTCCAAATATCTGAGAAACTGCGGCTACGAGCCTATGGACTACGCAAACACAGCCCTTGCCGCAGAAATGGTAAAAAACAGCACTGACAACACAATCGGCTGCATCTGCTCAAAGGCGTGCGCAGAGATGAACGGGCTTAAAATCGTTGAGGACCACGCCGCTGACGCATATCCCAACTATACAAGATTCATCTGCTTCTCGAAGAGATTTGCAGTTCCCGAAAATGCGGACACCATTTCCGTAAGCTTCTCCGTTCCCCATACCTCGGGAGGACTTTACAGAATTCTTACAAAGTTCGCAGTTTACGGACTCAACCTTAAAAAAATCGTGAACAAAACCGTTGCGGGCAAGGACTTTGAAGCCATAATCTTCCTTGATTTCGACGGCTCGTATGAAAACAGAAAGGTTGCCGCATTCCTTGACGACCTGAAATCAGGCATGGGCTATTTCAAATTCCTCGGAAACTTCAGCGAAACATTTTAATGCAAAACATCGGATGAAATGAGGTGACCTCAGATGAATATCGGCAGAAACCGCACATTCAGCCGCATAAGACCCGACAATCTGATACTTATGCTGATATTCACCGTGTCAGCCTTTGCTCTTATGTGGTCTGCCGTAAGCTGCTTCAACAGGATAAAGTCAGCCTACAGCGGCTCATCGGAATGTCTCGGAGCGGCGCATTTTCTTGCAAACCGCCTTAGAAGCGCCGGGGGGGACATTCTGATAGAAACAGGCGAGGATAATACGCTTTGCCGCATTACAATCAGCCGTAACGACGGCTACGAAACTATCATCACAATGAACGGCGGTATTCTCAGAGAAGCTCTTGTGCCTGCAGATTCGGACATATCCATAGGCGAGCCTGTTTTTGAAACTGACAGGATATTCATATCCGAAAGCCTTTCGGGAACGGTCAGAATAACCGCCTGCTCTGCTTCGGAAAGCGTTACGCTTTACGCTGAGCCTTCTGCACAGACGGAAATTGTCGGAAAGGGGGACGGCGTATGAGAAAATCGGTTTTCGGTATAAGAAAAACGGCTTCCCCGCTGCGGCTCAATCCCCTGTTTATTGAAATTTCGGTCATTATCCCCATCTTTGCTATATGCTGCTGCTCGGTGCTTTTTATCTTAAGAGCCGCCGCAGAACGTGCGGACAGGGAACGAAGCCATACTGCCGCACTTGCCTGTGCCGAATCATGGTGCGAGCTTTACGGTGCAACGGGAGAGCTTGAAATGTCGGCAAGGGAGCTTTTCGGCGATGAAGCCGCAGAAAGCTGCATAAACGGTATGGAGATATTTATCCCTATGAACAGCGGTTTTTCCTATGACCCCGAACAGGGTACGGCTTCTGTGAGAATAACCGAAAGCATAGAGGAATGTGAACGTGACGGGCTTGTTTACGGTAATATGTGCAGGACGGAAATACATATTCTCTGGGCAGACGGAGAAATACGGGAAACAGCGGCTCATTATGCCCCCTATCCCACCGCCTTCCGCATTGACGAAGAATAACCGAAGGGAATGAGCAGAGTGAACAGAAATTCACGGACAATATCAGCACCGGGCTTTATGACCGTGCTTGCCGTGTTCATAATAGTTACCCTTGCCCTTGTGGCGGCGGCGGCTCTTTCCTCAACGGCACAGGGCGGCAGGCTTGCGGAGAAAAGCACGGAAAGCTTCAGGGCAAGACAGCAGGCAAGGGTACTTTCGGAAACAAGGCTCAGTATGGTTGACGGCTGTATCGCCTCTGCGGCGGATACAGGGCTTTTTGATATAAATCTGCCGCCTATGATAGATGAGCTTGGCTTTGCGGAATACTCCTTTGACGGTATGTATTTCACCGTAAGCTGCACCACACCCATAGGAGACGGAAAAACGGCGTACTACTGGGAAATACAGGCAGACGCATATCCTGCCGACAGACGTGGCAGCTGGGAGCTTGTGACGGAAAGCATCATATACACCTCCGAGAAAGAGGAAGAAGAACAGCCGCTGAACGTATGGCAGGGCGAATGATCCGTGATCGGCGGCTCGGTAACGTGAATAATTAGTAATGTTTAATTGCAGGCTGAGCCTGCACCCAACCGTTCTGTCAATTAATCTGACCGCTTTAATTGGCGGCTCGGTAACGAAAATAATGCGTAATTTACAATGTGTAATTCGCAATGCTTAATTTGTATCCTGCATTGCGCCGAAAGGAGATCTTACAGATGACTGATATAAGGGAGATACTTAAAGAAGCGGTAAGCCTTTGCGCTTCGGATATTTTCATTGTTTCGGGAACTGCGGTGAGCTACAAGGTTTTCGGAAATGTAATGGCAAAGGATAACGAGACTGTTATGCCGGGTGACGCCGAAACGCTTATCGGAGATATATTGAAGCTTGCGGAAATTGAAACCCCTGCGGGCGAGATCAGCCGTGAGATGGATTTCTCCTTCTCTATGGCAGGCGTAGGACGTTTCAGAGTCAATGTTTACAGACAGAGAAGCACCCTTGCGGCAGTTCTCAGAAATGTCCTGTTTGACCTGCCCGACAGCAGCAAGCTCAACATTCCCGAAAGCATTATGGAGCTTTCTGAAACAAACAACGGTATAATACTTCTCACAGGTGCGGCAGGCAGCGGAAAATCCACCACCCTCACCTGTATGATAGACAGGATAAATTCCACCCGCCCGGGTCATATCGTTACCATTGAGGACCCCATCGAGTTTCTGCATAAGCACAAAAAGAGCATTATCAGCCAGAGAGAGATAGGAATCGACACCGACAGCTATGCTGACGCTCTCAGAGCGGCTCTGAGACAATCCCCGAACGTTATCCTGCTGGGAGAAATGCGTGACAACGAAACTATGAGCATTGCTATGACTGCGGCTGAAACGGGTCAGCTGGTACTTTCCACACTCCACACCGTAGGAGCGGTAAACACCATTGACCGTATTATCGACACCTTCCCCACAAATCAGCAGCATCAGATAAGAATGCAGCTTTCAATGGTGCTCAGGGCTGTAATTTCCCAGCAGCTTCTGCCCGATATAAACGGCACTCTCCACCCTGTTTTCGAGATAATGACTGTCAACAGCGCCGTCCGCACTATGATAAGAGAGCGAAAGACCCACCAGATAGAAACTATTATGCAGACCTCCAAGGGAATGCAGACCATGGACACAGGCATATTCAGGCTTTTTACAGAGGGCACTATCACAAAGGAAACTGCCGTGCTTTATGCGTCAAATCCCGAAATGATGAGCAAGAAAATATCGCTTCATGAGGACGGCAGTTTGAACTGATTGCCTAAATAGCCTTATTAGCCATCAATATTATACCGCAGACCGCACAGGCCTGTGCGGTCTGCGTTTTATTATCGGCATTGCCAAAACATATGTACATTAACAAGTGATGAACATTCCTGTAACGTGCATAACACTTTATGACAAATTGTAATTTTTACTATGTTGAAAACGTTTCATACTGTTAACCTATACAAAAATGGTTTCATAATATTAGAAATCCGCTTAAATGCTGGACAAAATGGTATTTGTATGCTATACTGTCCATAGTGGGTATTTGTGAATTTTCGATTATTTTCACGATTATGAAAGGAGAGTAATCTTATGAATAACAATGACAAGAAGCGCAAGGTTATGCAGTCGCTCAGTGCTTTTGCATTTGCGCTGACTGTTTTTGCGGCAAACAGCTCCGCAGGCGGAGTTGCAGTTGAAGCTATGGATCTTACAGGCAGTATGGCAGGAAACTCTGCCGTTGCCCAGCAGGACGAGGACGGCGGCGAGCAGTCCGAAGCTGACACAGAGCAGGCTAACGGTGATGACGCTGACGGTATCGCTACTACATACGGCGAGGAAAACGGCGGTGAAGCTGAGGAAGAAGCTCCTGCTACTGAGGAATCCGTTGCTGAGGAAGAAGCTCCTGTAACCGAAGAATCCGTTGCTGAGGAAGAAGCTCCTGTAACCGAGGAATCCGTTGCCGAGGAAGAAGCTCCTGTAACCGAGGAATCCGTTGCCGAGGAAGAAGCTCCCGCTACTGAGGAATCCGTTGCTGCGGAAGAAGCTCCTGTAACCGAGGAATCCGTTGCTGAGGAAGAAGCTCCTGTAACCGAGGAATCCGTTGCCGAGGAAGAAGCTCTCGTAACCGAGGAATCCGTTGCCGAGGAAGAAGCTCCCGCTACTG
>JAGAJY010000227.1 GCA_017848125.1 Oscillospiraceae bacterium | reverse complement strand
CTTACTTCGCCACATTGAGACATCTCGTCCATAAAAATTTTGGTGGCAGTATATGTATTGCCTTTTCTCGGACTTCCGTAAAAAACTACTGCTTTCATATCATTTCTTCCTTCATAAGAATACTTTATTCTTTTTAAAGTTGGCATCATAATTCATAATATCTAAAACATTAAACACATTATACCACACCAACCCCAAAAATTCAATATGAAAGGATCAATCCCTATCGAAAAAAGAACAATCAGTGGTCGAATCAGCAAGAAGCACAGCCTGCCTCACAAATTCAAGTTTATCGTTCTGTCAAACCTCTTATATTATACCAGATACCGCAGAGGATTGCAACAAAAAACCTCCGATGTTTTCACATCAGAGGTTTATTGGTGGAAGCGGGTGGATTCGGACCACCGAAGCGAAACGCAACAGATTTACAGTCTGCCCCCTTTGGCCACTCGGGAACGCTTCCGAATATGAAATTTTGCATAAAATAAAAATGGAGCTGGTGGACGGACTCGAACCCCCGACCTGCTGATTACAAATCAGCTGCTCTACCAACTGAGCTACACCAGCGTTGATTGCTTAATTATTATATCACAATCATTGTCGCTTGTCAAGCTTTTTTTGAAATTTATTTTGATTTTTTTATTTTTATAATGTTTCCTGTCGAAACAATCTATTGACTTGACTGTTTTTTAGTGCTAAAATTGTTTTGTACTAAGAAAAGAGGTAAAAAAATGACATCTGCTGATATTTATTATAAAAAGATGACTGAAACGCCTGTTTCAAAGCTCATCGTTTCTCTTGGCATCCCGACAACAATTTCAATGCTTGTTACAAGCCTTTACAATATGGCGGATACCTATTTCGTAGGCGAGCTGGGTGAAAGCCAGCAGGCAGCCACAGGTATTCTCTTCACGCTTCAGGCTATTATCCAGGCGGTGGCATTCATGCTCGGTCAGGGCTCAGGCACTATGGTTTCAAAGGCTCTTGCCGACAAAAACAAAAAGGAAGCCTCCGAATATGTTTCAACCGCATTCTTCACTGCCCTGGCAGCAGGAACAGTTCTTATGATTCTCGGACTGATTTTCATAAATCCGTTTATGCGTATACTCGGCAGTACCGAAACGATTCTCCCTTACGCAAGGCAATACGGCTTCTGGGTTCTGGTTGCAGCTCCCTTTATGACCTGCTCCTTTGTCCTCAATAACAATCTGCGCTACGAGGGCAGATCCTTTTTCGCTATGATAGGTCTTGTTACAGGCGGTATTCTCAATATTTTCGGTGATTTTCTTCTCATCCGTATTCTCGGAATGGGTGTTTTCGGCGCAGGACTTTCTACTGCCGCATCACAGCTGGTAGGATTTGTATTATTGCTTATTTTCCATCGCAGAACCGCACAGGGCGTAATAAGCGTCAGATACATTTCAAGAAAAATAGCAGTCATAGGAAAAATTGCATTAGTAGGTTTTCCTGCTCTTATACGTCAGGGGCTTGCTTCGATTTCAAACGGTCTGCTGAACAATCTCACAAAACCCTTCGGCGATGCTGCAATTGCCGCCATGAGCGTGGTAAGCCGCTACTCAATGCTTGTTATGTGCGTCGGTCTGGGTATCGGTCAGGGCTTTCAGCCTGTGGCATCCTTCAACTATCAGGCAAAAAAATATGACCGTGTAAAAAAAGGTCTTATCTTTACTATGACGGTAGGCGTTATACTGGTGGGCATCATGTCACTACCCGGCTTGCTGTTTCCGAGACAGATTGTTGCTATATTCCAGAAGGAAACAGCCGTTCAGGATGTAGGTGAGCTTGCTTTGCGCTGTGCGAGCATTGGCGTACTGTTCCATCCCTTGTCAATCCCCGTGAATATGCTGTATCAGAGTATTCGAAAGGCGGGCATTTCCTCCTTCCTTTCCATGATACGTTCAGGTCTTATGCTGATTCCTACGCTTATTATCACAACAGCCCTGTGGGGACTTACAGGCATCCAGATTTCACAGCCCCTTGCAGATATGTTTACAGGACTTATAAGCATTCCTTTCATTATTCATTTTCTGCGGAAACCTGATGAAAAGATGACGTAAAAAACACGTATCATCAGTACGACAGTCATACAGAAATTTTTAACCCCGCAGTTATAAGAACGATGCTCATATAGATGTTTTATATGTATTTATCGGAGGAAACCTTTCTGAAGAAAGGTTCTCCCCCGTACCCCCTTCCAAAGACTTTTAATATCAATTACAGCCTGACAGGTTTACCCTGCCAGGCTGTAATTAATATTTGAAGTTTTAGGAAAGG
>JAGAJY010000226.1 GCA_017848125.1 Oscillospiraceae bacterium | reverse complement strand
TATGGCACCGTATGAGTATTTTCTCGCTGCTGCGTAACGAAAAATCTCCCCCTGCTGCGCAGCAGGGGGGAGATGAAAGAACTATTCTATTACAAATTCTTTTTGTTTTTTACGCTGTCTACTTGACAGGGGGCACATCACCCGTCAGCCGTAAAATAATTATTCCTTGGTGTCCTTGCTGTCACTTTCGCTGTTTTCTTCAATGTCGGTATTTTCAGCGGTGTCTGTCTTTTCTGTATCGGTTTCCGATTCCTCAGCCTTGGGCTTCTTTGCGTTCTTTTCCCATTTAAGCTCACCCTTCATAAGCTTTTCAAAATCGTCGCCGTTTATCTTTTCGTATTCAACAAGGTATTCGCCAAGCTCCTTTACCTTGTCGTAATGCTCTTTCAGAATCGATTCGCACTCGCTGTATGCCTTATTGATGATAGCCTTTACTTCCTCGTCAATGAGGGTTGCGGTGGTCTCGCTGTAATCTCTTGTGTGACCGTAATCTCTGCCGAGGAATACCTCGTTGTTACCTCCGCCGTACTGGACTGTGCCAAGCTTCTCGGAGAAGCCGTACTGAGTCACCATTGCTCTTGCACGCTTTGTAGCCTGCTGAATATCGCCCGAAGCGCCTGTGCATACATCATCAAAGCTGAGAGCTTCGGCAACACGTCCGCCCATTGTCATTACAATGTCCTGATACATCTTGCCCTTGGTAACGTGGTTGTCGTCAGTTTCGGGACGGCATACGGTAAGACCTGCCGCCTGACCTCTCTGAATGGTAGTTACCTGATGAACCTTTTCGCACTCGGGGAGGTAGTATGCCGCTACTGCGTGGCCTGCCTCGTGGAATGCGGTTATCTTCTTGTCCCTGTCGGTAACAAGGTGGGATTTCTTTTCGGGGCCTGCAATTACCTTGAGAGTAGCTTCTTCAATATCAGCCTCGGTGATGGCACGTCTGTCGTGGCGTGCGGCAAGGAGAGCCGCCTCGTTAAGAAGGTTTTCAAGATCTGCGCCTGTGAAGAACTGAGTTGTCTTTGCGATGACCTTAAGGTCAACATCAGGACCTAAGGGCTTGTTCTTTGCGTGGACCTTGAGAATTTCCTCTCTGCCCTTTACGTCGGGATAGCCAACCATAACCTCTCTGTCGAATCTTCCGGGACGGAGAAGTGCGGGGTCAAGAATGTCACGTCTGTTTGTTGCGGCAATTACGATAACGCCCTCGTTGCCCTCAAAGCCGTCCATCTCAACAAGGAGCTGGTTAAGGGTCTGCTCACGCTCGTCGTGTCCGCCGCCGAGGCCTGCGCCTCTCTGACGGCCTACTGCGTCAATTTCGTCGATAAATACGATAGCAGGGGCATTTTTCTTTGCTGTTTCAAAAAGGTCTCTTACACGGCTTGCACCTACGCCTACGAACATCTCAACGAAGTCCGAGCCTGAGATGGAGAAGAAGGGAACGCCTGCTTCGCCTGCAACTGCCTTTGCAAGAAGGGTCTTACCTGTACCCGGAGGTCCCATCAGCAGAACGCCCTTGGGGATTCTTGCGCCGATGTCGTTATATTTCTTGGGATTTTTAAGGAAATCAACGATTTCCGCAAGCTCCTGCTTTTCCTCGTCAGCGCCTGCCACGTCCTTGAAGGTGTTCTTCTTCTTGGACTGATTCTTGATATTCGCTTTGCCGAAGTTGTTGATCTTTGAGCCGCCGCCTGCCTGTCTCATCATAAAGACAAAGAGCGCAACCATAAGAATGATGAGAACTATTGATGGAAGAACGTTATACAGCCAGCTGTTGTCCTGTATCTTGAAATATTCCTGACTGAGAGGAGCGTCGGGGTGAAGCTTGTTGTATGCCTCACGGTAATTGTCCTGACCGCCGTTTGAATACTGTATCTCGTCAATGAAAATGCTTACGTTGGGGACGGTGTATTCAATTTCCTTAACGCCCTCAGCGGTGTTGACCTTCATTTTAAGGTCGCCTGTGCCTAAATCAAAGGTGTATTCGCTTACGCTGTAGCTGTCAAAATAACCCATTATCTCGGAATAGGTGTATTCTGTGCTTGTCCTTGCCGTCTGCTTCAGATGCAGTACCGCAGCAAGCATAATTACTGTAGCTATTGCAACGAATATCAATAAGCCGTTACCTTTTTTCATCTGCCAAAAGTTCCTTTCTTGTTAATATATTTGTCTCTCACAGAAGCTCAGCTTCCGCAATATAGGGTAAATTGCGGTATTCCTCTGCATAATCCAGCCCGTAGCCTACCACAAACACATCGGGAATGGTGAAAAGGCTGTAGTCTGCCTTCATATCCGTTTTGCGGCGTGACGGCTTGTCGAGAAGGGTGTAAACGCTGAGGGAAAGGGGATTCCTCTCTCTGAGAAGCTCACAGAGACAGGCAAGTGTTCTCCCCGTATCTATAATATCCTCACAGATGACAACGTGGTATTTTGAAATATCTTTGTCAAGATCGAGGTTTATTTTCACATTTCCCGAGGAAACGGTATCGCTTCCGTAGCTTGACGCTGACATAAACGCAACCTCACAGGGGATCTCCACCGCTCTGCATATATCAGAAAGGAACATAAACGAGCCTTTCAGGATACTTAACAGCAAAAGGGGCTTGCCCTCGTATTCCCTTGATATCCTTGCGCCTGCCTCGGCGACCTTTTCCTGTATTTCCTCGGCGGAGATAAGCGTTCGCTTTATTCCGCTGTAGCCGTAATTCTTTATTTCTTCGGTAATCATTTTCAGCCGTCTTTCTTTATAATAATTTCCGATATGTTTCCGTCTGAGGTGCTGTCGGGGCATACTCTTTCGCAGACGCCGCCGTATTCGCACCAGAAAATGCCTGCCTCGTCCTCCATAACAAGGGCGGTTTTACGCTCCTTTTCCGAAAGTCCGAGAGCATTGAAATGCTTTTTCAGCTTGGTGGTAACGCCTCTTTTGGGGAAGCGTATCTTATCGCCGTCACGCTTGTTTCGTAAAACAGCAACACCTTGTATTTTATCACAATTGACAAGGTGATTTGTTAATTTTTTTTGAATATTATGGTTTTCACAGGAAATATCATTGCAAAATCGCCTGATTATCACAGTTTTATCAAATTCGGGGATATTCATTTCCGAATTTCCGTCAAGGCTGATTTCCTTTTCATACTCCCTGTCAGCAATAACATCTGCCTCTTTTATCTCCATAACGCCCTTTGAAAAGTATGCAAAAAGCTGCCCTTTCAGGTTATATGATGTATTCTTCCCCGATACCATCATTTCATCAAGTATTCGGATACGTTCTGCGGAACATTCCGCACCCGATTCCGTCAGCCGCTTTCTGATATAGCGTTTTCTCACCGATGGGGGATATTTGCATATCTCATTATGGGGAATGTCCGAAATCAGCTGTTCAAAATATTCCTCGTCCTCTGCGGCACATTCGGAAAGGCTTGAGACTGAGCGGAAAAGAGAGGGGTTTAGCTCTTTCAGCACGGGAATGATCCTGTGACGTATGAGATTTCTGGAATAATCCTCGGTGAGATTGGTGCTGTCGGTAACATAGTCCTGCCCCAGCGTACCGAGATATTCCTCTATATCCTCTCTTGAAGCATTAAGCAGAGGGCGGATAATATTATCCCTTTTCGGGGGTATCCCTCTCAGCCCTCTTATGCCTGTTCCCCGTGCAAGGTTGAATATGACCGTTTCGCAGCTGTCGCCCTTGTTGTGGGCTGTGGCGATAAGGGCATTTCCCAGCCTTTTTGATTCGTCCTCAAAGGCGGCGTATCTTACTATCCTTGCGCCCTCCTCCAGAGAGCAGCCGTATTCCTCGCAGAAGCTCTTTACATCAAAGCTTATTGAGGTAAGGGAAACGTGCAGCTTCTGGCAGAGATACAGGCAGAATTTCATATCCCTGTCGCTCTCATCACCTCTCAGGCAATGGTTTATATGAATTGCCGTAAGAGAAATGTCAAGCTCGTCTTTAAGCTCATTAAGAACTCTGAGCAGGCATACGCTGTCAGCACCTCCCGAAAGGCAGACGATAACAGCGCTTCTTTTCGGTATCATTTTGTATCGGGAAATCGTTTCCCTTACATTTCCAAGCATATCCATAATCAGTTTTCAGACGGTACAGGCCGTCTGTCCTCGCTTAAGAAAAGGGTATATTGTCCGTTCCAGCGGAGATTTACCGTTCCCGTTTCACCGTGACGGTTTTTGGCAACGATACATTCAGCCAGATTGACGTCCTCGACCTTATCCTTATTATAATACCCGTCACGGTAGAGAAACATTACAATATCTGCGTCCTGCTCGATAGAACCTGATTCACGGAGGTCGGACAGCAGGGGACGCTTATCGGGACGGGATTCGACCGAACGTGAAAGCTGTGACAGGGTGATAACGGGAACGTTCAGCTCCTTTGCCATCAGCTTCAGCTGACGGGTGATGTCGGAAATTTCGTTGACACGGCTGTCCGTTCTCTTGCTTGAATTCATAAGCTGTAGGTAGTCTATTATTACAAGCCCTACGTTTTTGAGCCTGCGGAGCTTTGCCTTCATCTGTACAACGGTGATGCCTGCGGTATCGTCCAGATACAGATTCATTCCTGCCATACGGTCAGCGCCCATTGCCAGCTTTTCCCAGTCCTTTTCATCAATGTTTCCCTTGATAAGATGGTCGCTGTCCACAAGGCTCTCTGCCGAAAGCATACGGGTAACAAGCTGCTCCTTTGACATTTCCAGAGAGAATACGACTACTTCCTTTTCGGCGCTTCTTCGGCAGACATTCGCCGCAATGTTCAGCGCAAAGGAGGTTTTACCCATACCGGGACGGGCGGCAAGTATAAGCAGGTCTGACTTGTTAAGACCGCTTATTACGTTATCCAGAGCGGCATATCCCGATTTCGCACCCTGATACTTTTCCTTGTCAACGCCCGAGATGCGGTTAAGGTGGTCGTAGGTGTCAAGAAGGACTTCATCGACCCTTGTAAGACCGTCAACCTCCTTGCCCTGTCTGATGTCATATATCATCTGCTCGGCGGAGTCAAGTATCACCGAGGCAGGCTCGGAATTTTCCGTGCAGTTGGAGATAATGGTCTTTGCCGCCTCCACAAGGGAGCGCAGATAGAACTTTTCTTCAACTATTTTGCAGTAGCTTTCGATATTCGCAAGGGTGGGAACTCCCTGCATTATAGCCGCAAGGTATTCCTTGCCCGATGCGGAATCCTCGAATATGCCCTCACGCACCGCCTCGTCAAGAACGGTGATGATGTCGGAATTTACGCCCAGAGTAAACAGCCTTATGATTATTGTGAAAAGCTCTCTGTGCTTTGAAACGTAGAAGCTTTCGGGCTTCACATAGTTCATTACCGTTCCCAGAAGCTCTGCGTCCATAAGCACAGCGCCGAGAACGGTCTGCTCCGCCTCAACGCTGTGGGGCATTTCCCTGCCTGCAATTTCATCAAATTCCAT
>JAGAJY010000225.1 GCA_017848125.1 Oscillospiraceae bacterium | reverse complement strand
TTCGGAATCCGAAAAAAGCGAGGCTCTGAAAAGCGCCGCTTCGGATACGGCAGCTTCTGCGGCTGTGCTTATGAACAGCAAGCTCACTCCCGATGAAACCGCTTCTGCGGCTAAAAGCTTTGCGGATAGCTACAACTCAGCGGTTTCGGCAAATGAAAATGTAAGCTCGGGTACTGCGGCAAAGGTCAGCGGCGATTCACTTATCTCCCTGACTGCTTCATTTGAATCCGCTCTTTCAAAAGCAGGCATTACCGTCAACGAGGACAATACTCTTTCTGTTGACGAATCTGCGGTTAAGGAAAATCACAAGCTGCTTAAGGATATGTTCAAGGGAAACTATTCCTACGGAGCAAGAGTGCTGAAAAAATGCTCTGAGATACAGAATAATGCACAGCTTACGGGTCTTTCCGCAGCAGGCATCTATAACAGATTCGGTGTTTTCGGAAGCAGTTCAAACTGATAAATTTAAAGCCTGAGATGTTTGGTCATCTCAGGCTTTTTTCACATTATTCCATATTGCAGCTTCATAATTATGATACGCTTAACGTGAGCATTGAGCATATCATCTGTTATAACGCCTTCCTCATAAGCGGAAACAAGGTCTGCATATGCGGTTTCAGGCTCGGAAACGCAGAGCATATCATTATCGGCAAGCACCGCCGAAACATACACCGACTGCTCCCCCGAATAATCGGAAATTGCGTCCATACCAAGGTCATCGGTAATCACAACACCGTCAAACCCAAGCCTTTCACGAAGCACCTTGTGTATCTCGGGAGAAAGAGACGCAGGCACATCAGGCTCAATAAGGTCGTATATAGTATGACCCACCATAACAGCGGGAGTTTTTTCGGGGTCGGCGTTTATGCCTGCCTCAAAGGGTACAAAATCACGGTTGTAGAACTCATAAAGCTCTCTCGAATCGTGAGCCGTGCCCTTGTGTGTATCGGTATTTTCACCGTATCCGGGGAAATGCTTTATACATGAAGCAAGACCGTTTTCCCCTGCCGTTCTGACAATTACGGAAATACCCTCAGCTGTTCCCTCTGCGGTCTGACCCATTGTTCTGGGATAAATGTAGCTTTCTTCATTGGTCGAAATATCCGCAACGGGAGCAAGATTGAGATTAAGCCCCATTGATGTAAGAAGCTTTGCCTTTTCCTCGGTGTCCATTTCAAGAAGCTCCGCACCGCCTCGGCTGAAAAGAAGCTGAGGAGATGAAAAGGGTTCGTCTCTGTACTGAGAATATTCGCTGACCCTTACAACTGTTCCGCCTTCCTCATCAACAGCAAAAAATGGTGCGATTTTCGCCGCTTCGGAAATCTCCGCAGTAAGAGCTGCAATACCCTCTGTGTCGCTGTTTTTGAAGTCCTTGCCGTAGAAGGTATATCCTCCGAACTGATACTTTGTCATATCATCTGTGGGGCTGTCTGAAAGCCTTGCAAGGATAAGCTGACCGATCTTTTCCTCGGAGGACATCTGTGAAATATATTCGTCAGCCTTGTCGGAAAGTTTTTTCATTCGCTCCTCAGCAAGTCTGAGCGCCTTTTCTTCCTCGCTTTCATATGAGGTTTCAGTCTTTGCGGCTTCATCATTAAGGGCTTTTATATCATCAATGCTTGCATTTACGGCAGGAGCGTTTTTTCCGATATTTACATCATTGTCAATAAATTCGGTCACGGATTCCTTTACCTGACCGCAGCCTGTAAGCATAACCATTGCCCCAACAGCGGCAACCAGCTTTTTTATATTCATTCACATCAATTCCTTTAAAATAACTGCAATTACATTATACCCCTTTTTTCGCCCTGTGTCAAGGGTTGGAAAAACATAACAAAAAAGCCATTCGATTATTTACCGAATGGCTCAACGTGTCGAAAAAAAGAACGCTGTTGTTAAATTTGCACAAAACCACATAAAATCAGCTGTGTTCAAAACGTTCCACCGGAACGTTTTGAAGGGGGAATTTGCAGAGAATTGTTAGAAGGGGAGTGCGATCTGGAATCAACAAATTGATTCCTTCGCCTCCCCTCGAAATGCTGTCGCATTTCTCACCCCTTGCTCCGTTATTTCACGGAAATAAGGAGATTTCGCCCTCTGCGGAGGGCGACGGGGGCTCTGCCCC
>JAGAJY010000224.1 GCA_017848125.1 Oscillospiraceae bacterium | reverse complement strand
GTCTATGCCTTCGGGCAGTGTCATTGAGGAAGATACTGCCTCCTGTTCTGTCACTCCCGATTCTGTTTCAGGTAAATCCGTACCCTCGGATATTTCCGTAACATCAGTAACGGTACTTTCCCCGCTGACAGCGGTTTCTTCACTTACAGGGGCAACGGTCACGCTTTCTGTGGGAGCCGTTGTCCCCGTAACGATCTCATTTTCGTTCAAAGGTTTCACCTCTTCGCTTCATATTTTTCTTTTCAGCCCTGCGTTCTTCTTCAAGCTGCTGAATATATATTTTCCTTACCGTATCGTGTATCTCAATTTCATCGGGAAGATATTCCATTCGCCGCCGCTGATTGGAAACATAGAACTCTGCAACGGTTGCGGCTATTTTTTCAAAGCCCATACCGTTGTATTTCAAAAATCCCACAGCCGCCAGCGGAGCAATAAGGGCGATTGTGATATACACCAGAATATCCGTTGAAATGAATTTACTGCCCACAAGGAAAACAAGAACTGCAACTACTATCATGAGTACGGAGCATATAAGCTGTCGGCTGTTCATGCCGAAGAAAAACTGCTCCTTGTACTCGGTTACATCCTGTGGTACATCGGCTTTAATCATAAGCATCACTCATAATCATTTGCTTATCCTCCTAACGCTCTCTTTGTAATTTCACTTGCTTTCGCAACCGTAACAGCCAGCATTATCACGCATAATACAGGTGTCGCATACTGCATGATGTGCATAAGCAAGCCTTCATTTGTAAGTCCGCTTGAAAAATCAAGGGTAAGATTATTGGAAATTGCGTTGAATGCTTCAAAGCATATTGCCAGCACTCCCCACTGCATTGAAACAGCTGCAAAATTCTTTATAAAAGAAATGCCCGTTGACCTTGCCTGTGAATTAACCAGCGTTGACAGCGCAACAGGCGAAATTGCGGTCAAAATTGCTGTTTCAAATACAACTCCCAGCATGGTTACAACAATCAGAGAATACATGACAAACATAAGAATTATCAGTATCAGCAGAATAAAGCTCATACAGATATAGTTGATGTCAAGGGTTCCCGGATCTATCGTCCCCGCCGTTGCCGCCGTCGCAAATGACGAGCTTATGTTTGAAAACGCCGATGAAAAATCCACCGACTGTTTCAGAAGCCCCGAAACTGCACCAACAATGTTATCCACATTCTGAACGATAAGTGCGCTGACAACCAGCTTCATCGCTATCCGTATCGCACCTTCGATTCCTCCGTGAAAGTCGATATTCGCACAATATGTGAAAGCTTCCATGCAGAAAAACAAGGTAAGAAGTGCTGTTCCCGCTGCTTCAAATACATTTATTGCAGTACCGCAGCTGGAGATAACATCAAAGCCCGCTATGGTGTTGAGTACCGCCGCAAATCCGTCAGATTCCGTCTGTAAAAGCTCCTGTGCTTCGGTAAAGGCGGTTTCCCAGAAGCTCGGCTCCGCCATAATTCATTCCTCCTCTCATTCCCATAACAGAAGCCGACTTGCCGCCGACCTCTGCCACGGGAGATAATCTCTCGTTTTCTGTATCAGGAACCGCCGAGAGAAATGGTGGAAGGAACGATTGCTCCGACAGCCGCTATAATTGCGCCGCCGATAAGTGTCTGAAAACCTCTCGTCTTTCCGTCTGCGTTATCGTCCTTGAAGCCGACACCCGTCTGAATACCGCCGACAACCGCCACGAGAGAACCAAGTCCGATTACACCGGGACCAAGGATACCCATGATAGCGTCGATCATTCCCTGTGCGTCCGCACCCTCCGCAGATGCGTTGATGGTGCAGGCACTCACCGCCATAGGCACGATAAGTGCATATCTGCCTGCCTTTGTGTTCATAGCCTTGCCAACCGCATTTGTAGCGGCAAGCATTGCTCTGGCACCGATCTCCGTCATGGTATCCTGCGCCTTGTCCATTACTGTTCTGATTTTGTTCATTTAGAACACCTCCATAAAAAATTGATTTGATATATGTAAACAAGCTACTCTCGGCTGACATTCAGCACGTTTTTATTACTTTTCCTTGCGAGAGGTCTGCCGATTTCCTTTGATTGCAATAAAAAAAGGGACTTCAAGCTGTACGTTTTTCGTACAACTCAAAGTCCCTTGACTGTTACACATCCCCTTGAATGTGCCTATTCGGTTTTCAAGATATGCGGCTTCTGATACACGATCGTTATCTTGTCCTTAACCATTTTAAGAACAACATCATTGCCCTTTTTCAGAAGCTCCGATATGCGTTTCATCTGTTCATCTGTAAGCACTTGTTTTCTCCTTTCCGCCATAATATTTTGCATACAATTTAGGCTTGTTTTCACGAAGCTGTTCTCTGTAATAATTCTGATCCTCAATGTACTTTTCCCTTTCTCTGAAAAACGGGCAATTCTGCTCAAATCTTTCTTTCAGGGCGATACAGCCAACACCACATTTATCATTATCCGCAAAACAGCCTTTGCAGTTATTGCTCATATCATTTTCATCACCTTCCTATGCTGCCGTAAATAATTCTGTGCAGCCCTTGAATTTTTTCCTTATCTCATAAGGAACGTCCGCCATTATTTCTTCTTCGGTAATGGTCGGCTCTTCATCGGAAAATACACACCGCACCTCAACCATATTGGCTTCATCGGCATCGCCCGTGCTTATGAAATCTGTAAGCTCGATATATTCGGTTTCGGGGACTGTAAACATTTTATCCTCAAGGATATATATGTAGGGATTATCCAACTCAGTCTGTCCCTCTGCGGGCTTCCACCGCTCGCCAAGCTCCGCATATCTGGGGTGATTGGAAATATCGAACTTGTGTGTAAAAAACGGCGGCAAACCACGCACCATTACAATGCAGTCATTATTGTCCATAGCAGATAATTCATCAAGTGTCGCAAGCTCACGTCCGAGAATAGCGTTGTTATATGAACTGCTGCCCTGTTTACCCTTCGTCTGATTTATGCTTTGCTGGTCAATGGTTTCCTTGCCAAGCTCCTTTGAAATATATTCATTGGTAAACTGGTCCTTACCTCCGAGATATATCATAGTATCGCAGTTACCGCCAAATTCCTCCCAACCTTCCTTATACATCTTTTTCAGCTGCGAAAGGTTCTGGAGAATGATCTGAATGGATATTTCAAATTTTCGGCACGTTGCAAGTATCTTGTCAATTTCGGGGATTTTACCCAGATTTGCGAACTCGTCCAGCAGAAAACGCACATGAACAGGCAGCCTGCCCTTGTAAAGATTTATGGCTCTGTCATACAGTGTGTCGAAAAGCTGTGTGTACATCATAGCTGCCAGAAAATTGTAGGTAGTGTCCGATGAAGGAATTACTATGAAAAGTGCCGTGTGTTCGTCGCCAACTTCTTCAAGGTGGATATTGTCCGTACAGGTCAGATTTCGTACATCGGGGAGCTTGAAATATTGCAATTTTGTAGTCGTACTTATGAGTATCGACTGCATAGTTTTTCCCGCCGCCTGCTTGAACTCGTCATAATACTGCACCGATAATGCTTTCGGGTCGGCTTCTTTACGCTGGTCGAAAATGAGATCAAGTTCGGATTTTTCTTCTTCCTTGCCCTCTATAACTTTCGCCTTGTGGATAAGGTCAAGAACTCCCGCAAAATTCTGTTCTTCCTCTGTGCCCGTTTCTATCAGCAGGAAGGATAATGCCGATAACAGCAGCCTTGTTGCATCGTCCCAGAAGGGATCACCTCCGCTTGCACCCTCCGCTTTGGTGTTCATCATGAAAACATTGATCATCTTGATTACGTTGTTTGCATTTATTTCACCGTTGTAGTCCCTGAGATAGTGAAAGGGGTTGTAGTTACTGGAGTGCTTCATATCGTTTAGATTGAAAACCTTTATCTTATACCCATGATTTATGAGCATCTGACCGCAAGCCTGAACAAGCTCTCCCGAAGGGTCGGTCACAATATATGATGTGTTGCACATCAGCAAATTGGGTTTTACAAAGAATCGGGATTTACCTGTTCCGGAGCCGCCGAGAATCATCTGATTGAGATTAAGCATAGGCTTAATTTTGGCAGCTTCTTTGCTCTGCGACACAATATCTTTTACAGATACCTTTATATTTGTATCGTGAGAAACGGTTTCAGTTTTTTTCTCCTGTTTAGGCTTTTTGTCCTTTTTCTCGGATTTTTTCTTGCCTGTCTGGGCTTCATTCTTATCACGCTTTTTTCTGTCAAGCACAAGCATAATATCCGAAGCACAGATAACGTTGTTGTAAAAATCATTGGTATCTGCAATAATATCCTTTTCGGTCTTACTGCCCCATCGTGCGGATCCATGTTCGCTGCCCTTTCTGTGGTAACGCTTTCCGTCACCCATAAGAACATACATTATTACAATAAGGCTTGCAAAGAATCCGATTATGGTTGCCTTTGCTGTCATTCCTCCGTGAAGCATTGCCGAGAAAAATCCGCCGATTGAAGCCTGCTCCAGATATTCCTCCGAATTTGTCAGAAGCTCAAATATCTGAATTTTCCCATTATCTCCTGCGGACAGGTCAAGCAAGTAGCCCAGAAACATAACTATCGGCATTGCTATCACACAGCCTACGGTGACAGCATAAAAATACGGTGAAATTTTCTTTTCGGGGACACCCATGTTAGCCATTTGTCATCGCTCCTGTCCCTTACTTTTGATGTTCTCGATAACCTTGCTGCCGCCTTCCTTGACTTTTTCAAGGAGCATATTTTTGGCATTTCCTATAAGTCCCATAAGATTCTGCTGTTCGGGGTGAAGCACTTCATGCTCGGATTTTTCAAAGGACTTCTGAATATCCCCTATGGTCTTTTCGGGAATATCCATAGCTTTCAGCTTTTCGGTATCAAGCTTATCTCTCGGCATCATTTCGGATTTCCCGTCATGGGTTATCTCAACGTACTTGCTTGTGAGCTGAGAAATTGTCACATCACCACCGATAGTTTTCGGCTCGGCGGTTTTCACGATTTCTTCTGCAATGAGAGTTTTCATAACCACCGCTGCGGAAATATCGTCCACAAGTCCGAATTTATCATGCAAAGCCTTTTCCACATC
>JAGAJY010000223.1 GCA_017848125.1 Oscillospiraceae bacterium | reverse complement strand
TTCTTAATACGATCATAAACGGCAACTGCAAATTTATCGTATAAATCTTTTCGGCTGTAATTCGTCAAATCAACCGTAAACAAACGCCATCAGATAACCGGATACACATTAAAGCTCTTTGGTTTGCCACGGGCAACACAGTTCTCTATATCCTTATCCCACCATGGAAAATATCGTAAATAAAGCTGTCGATTATATTTTTCAGCAAATCATATATATCAATTAGATTACGAATATAAATAGTCAAACAACTCACAGCGCCACCCATTGTCTGTATTCACTAATTTAATCGTATGTGTTTCTGTCCATTCATTTTCATCATCACATTGATGGGCAAGATATTCAAAAATCATTTCATTTTCATCGCTTTTTACTAATCTATATTGGCCATCTTGAAAATAAATAGCTCCCCCTTTTTCTCCCCATTTAAAATATAACTCCCCGTCAACAGTATAAAATCTGTCATTATTCATTATTTCAGCTATTGCAGCATCAGTAAAAACAGATTGTAAATACTCATAAAAACTTTTATAACTTGAAACATAAGAATAAGGAACCATTATTGTTGTTCCATCTGAATCAGCATAGTAATAATTATCATAGAATTTCCCATTCTCATCAAGCCAATAAGGTGTACCGTTTGTATTCGTAATGTAATAATACTCGATTTCATCAATAAAAACTAAGGCTCTCAAATATGTTTCATATTGTTCTTCATTTAAAAAGAACAATTCTTGTTGTAACGAATATTTGACGTGCTGCTTGTCCTCTGTATATTTTTTCAAATCCAATTCATAATCTCTTGATAAAGGCAATTGAGAGAAATGGTCTGTATAAATCATCGATATTTCTGATGTTGTTTCTGTTTCAGACGATATTGTCGTTATTTCAGAAATTGTTGCTGTCGTCTCACTAACCAACACCTCACTCAACTGCGGCGTTTCAGAAACAAACTCAGTAATATCTGCTTCTTCATTTACAACTACCTCATTCTCCCCACAGCCCGAAAGCATTAAGGAAACCGCTAACATCAAAATCAAGTTTTTCATTTTGCTCATTATGTAACATATCCTTTCGTGTTTTTTAACATAATATAAATTGTATTATTGTTTCATTATAATACACTAAAGAAAATATGTCAATATGATTAAATAAACTGTAATTTTTTTGTTTGCAGATTGTAATTAGATATAACCACTATGTAACCAAATATTGCCTGTCTGTAACCGCTTATTTTCATACTGTAATTATTATTTATATTACCCCTTGACAAATACCCCCATAGGGTATATAATATAATCATACCGTTTGAGTGCATTATGCAGAAATCGGAATAAAATCAACTGAAATGAGTGGATATTATGAGCGACTGCTGCCGCTGTCACGATTCAAAGGAACGCTCCGAAAGCGAAAAAAAACGCCTTATGAACAGGCTCAGCCGAATTGAAGGGCAGATTCGGGGAATAAAAGGAATGGTCGAAAAGGACGCATACTGCCCCGATATTATGATACAGACCGCTGCCGCCGCAGCCGCACTTAATTCCTTCAACAAAGAGCTTATCGGGACACATATACGCACCTGCGTGGCAAATGATATCCGTGAGGGCAATGATGATGTTATCGACGAGCTTCTCGATACTCTCCAAAGAATAATGAAATGAAAGGAAATACGATTTGAAACAGTTTAACGTAACGGGAATGAGCTGTGCCGCCTGCGTTTCAAGAGTTGAAAAGGCAGTTTCGGCGGTAGAAGGCGTGACCGCCTGCTCTGTAAGCCTCCTTACAAACTCTATGGGCGTTGACGGTACGGCTGACCCGTCTGCAATTATTTCTGCTGTTGAAGCGGCAGGCTATGGCGCTTCAGAAAAAGGCAAAAGCACTTCTCAGAACAGCGGCGGGAATAACGAAGCCTCCGAAAATGCTGAATTTATCCGTCTGAGAAACAGGCTCATTGCTTCTGTCGGCTTTCTTCTCGTGCTGATGTATGTGTCAATGGGGCATAGTATGTGGGGCTGGAAAATGCCTGCATTTTTTGAGGGCAATTTTATTGCTGTTGGTCTGCTCCAGCTTCTTCTGACAGTTATTGTAATTGTGATAAATCAGAAGTTTTTCACAAGCGGCTTTAAAGCATTGGGACGAAGATCGCCCAATATGGATTCTCTTGTAGCATTAGGCTCATCAGCGGCGTTTGTTTACAGTGTTTACGCCCTTTTTGCAATGACTGATGCACAGGTCAGAGGCGACCTTGAAAGCGTAATGCATTATTCCCACGAATTCTATTTTGAATCTGCGGCAATGATACTGACGCTTATCACCGTAGGCAAAATGCTTGAAGCACGCTCAAAAGGAAAGACCACCGACGCTCTTAAAGGACTTATCAGCCTTGCTCCCAAAACCGCTCTGGTCATAAGAGACGGCAAGGAGCTTGAAATATCCGCAGATGAGCTTGTCAAGGGTGATATTTTCGCAGTCCGTCCCGGAGAAAGCTTTCCTGCCGACGGACTTGTGATAGAAGGTGAAAGTGCGGTAAATGAAGCCGCCCTTACGGGCGAAAGTATTCCCGTTGATAAAAAGCCCGGGGACAGCGTTTCTGCTGCTGCGGTAAATACATCGGGATATCTTAAATGCGAAGCTGTACGAACAGGAAGCGAAACGCTTCTTTCGGAAATTATACGAATGGTAAGCGACGCCGCCGCAACAAAAGCACCTGTTGCTAAAGCGGCTGATAAGGTGGCAGGGGTATTTGTCCCTGTTGTTATAACCATTGCTGTGATAACTGCCGCCGTATGGCTTATATCGGGCAGCAGCACAGGCTTTGCTCTTGCAAGAGGAATTTCCGTGCTGGTAATAAGCTGTCCCTGCGCTCTTGGTCTTGCCACTCCCGTAGCGGTAATGGTAGGAAGCGGTGTAGGCGCAAAGAACGGTATTCTCTATAAAACCGCCGCCTCTCTTGAAGCGGCAGGACGTGTAAGCATTGTCGCTCTTGACAAAACTGGAACTGTTACAGAAGGCACTCCCCGTGTTACGGATATTATCCCCTCTGATGACGTAAGTGAAAGCGAGCTTCTCAGAATATCATATTCCGCAGAAAAAATGAGCGAGCACCCCCTTGCAGGCGCTATTGTCAGAGAAGCTGAGGAAAAAGGAATTATGCCCTATGAATCGGGCGATTTCAAAGCCTTTTCGGGAAGCGGATTTTTTGCAAAAGTAAACGGCAAGGAGATTTTCGGCGGAAATGCCGACTTTATAGGCAAGCATGCAAAGCTGACCGAAATTATGCGTTCAAAAGCGGCAGAGCTTTCGGGACAGGGTAAAACTCCCCTGTTTTTTTCCGAAAACGGCAGACTTCTGGGAATGATAGCTGTTGCAGATGTTATCAAGGAGGACAGCCGAAAAGCTGTTGCCGAGCTTCACAAAATGGGTATCCGAACCGTAATGCTCACAGGAGACAATGAACGAACCGCAAAAGCAATTGCCGCCGCCGCAGGAATTGACGAGGTAATAGCGGGCGTTCTCCCCGCAGGCAAGGAAAAAGCTGTCAGAAAGCTGTCAGCCGAAGGTGTGACCGCAATGGTAGGCGACGGCGTTAACGACGCTCCTGCACTGACCGCCGCAGATGTGGGCATTGCCATAGGCGCAGGCACAGACATTGCCATTGACGCCGCAGACATTGTGCTTATGAAAAGCAGGCTTTCCGATGTATCTGCTTCTATCAGGCTGGGAAGGGCTTCTCTCAGAAATATTTATCAGAATCTGTTCTGGGCGTTTATTTATAACACTATAGGCATACCTGCCGCCGCAGGAGTTCTTATTCCCCTGTTCGGGATAAGCCTGAATCCGATGATAGCGGCTGCGGCAATGAGTATGTCAAGCTTCTGTGTTGTGACTAATGCACTCAGACTGAATCTTATCGACGTTCATAACGGAGATAAGGATAAACCCATAAGGCAAAAAAAGAAAAAGGAGTTAAAGACTATGACAAAGACCATGCGAATCGAAGGTATGATGTGCGGACACTGCGAGGCTGCGGTTAAAAAGGCTCTTGAAGCTGTAGAGGGCGTTTCTTCGGCAGAGGTAAGCCACGAAAAAGGAACTGCTGTTGTTACTCTTTCAGCCGCTGTTGATGATTCTGTTCTCAGAAAAACTGTTGAGGATAAGGATTATACAGTGCTTTCGGTTGAATAATTCCATATGAAAACGGGTCTGCCTCACTCTCGTGGGACAGACCTGTTTTTTGTTAATATGCTGATTTGATTTCTGAACAGAAAATCATTGCTTCCTTTTTATCGGCAGAAGCAGATCAAGCTGTCCATCTATGCCGTTATCTGGCCACCCCATATGAGATGCATAGACCCAGTTCAGATGTTCTTCCAGCAGTCCGCCCATGGTATCGTCGTTTCCCCTATAATCAGGCTCATACCTATCATTATTCTCAGCCCACTTTATAAGCTCCTGCCAGTAATGAAATTCGGGGAACCTGATCGTGTAAGCGGCATACAGTCCTCCCTTGAAGCTTTTCTTTACAAGCGGCTCGGGAATTTCCATATCGTCGGGAACAGTTACCCAGACCTCATAGCCGTATAAGCCGTCCTCACGGACTCCGGGATTAGGATGATTAAAACCGAAGTATCTTGAATCGGGCTTTATTTCGTACAGCCTGCTTTCCTTTATAAACTTGTCCACAGCATCTCCCACATACTCCTCGGGATTTTCTCCGATATAGTGATGTGAGGCAACGGTAAAGGGCGGCAAAAGGATAATTCTCGGACTCAGATTTTTGTTGAGGATCTCATCTGCTTTGTTCAGCTCAGTCATACTTGTATTCTCCTTTAACACAGCTTTGGAAAGGGAAAGTGTACTGACTACCGCATTAAGCTCGGTATCTTCAAGCAAATCAATGCGTGATTTCCCCTGAATACTTTTATCAAGCCGCTCTACAAAAGCTTTGAGTATGCTTCTGACCTTTTCGAGAGAAGCTATCTCATCATCAAGCTCTGAAATGTTTTCACGCATTATCTGCAATGCCTGAAGCTGTTCCTTATCATTCAGAATGACAGCTATCTGTTTAAGAGGAATACGCAGCTTGCGAAGCACGATTATCTGCTGAAGGCGCCGTACAGCATTTTCATCATACATTCGGTAAGCATAATCCTCCTTATGAAGCGTTTCGATAAGACCAAGCTTTTCATAGTGACGAAGCATTCTTGGTGTAACATCGTAAAGCTTTGATACCTGACTGATTGTGAGGTCGTTCATCTGCACATTTCCTTTCCTTAAATTTCATCACGTTTTCGTGATATGATAATTATAAAGTATGACATCGTGTTAAAGTCAAGAGGAAATCTGATTTTTTTGACTGTAAAACAGGCTGTGCGGAAATATGCTTTCCGCACAGCCTTGATTCTGCTGACTATGTTTTATTACACCCTGAACATAAGGTCGCCGTATGTGGGGAATGGCCAGAGCTTTTCGGGAGTGATAGTTTCAAGCTCATCTGCAACCGCTCTCAGGCTCTGCATTGCAGGGAATACAGTGTTCCTGTAGTATTTTGCAGTTTCCTCCGCATTGCCTGCATCTGCCACACCGATAAGGCAGTTGTCAAGCTCATCTATTGCGTCGGATATGCCCGAATTGAGTGCGGAAACCTTATCCGCAAGCTTCTTTTCAAGGTCGGCAGGCACTCCTGCGGCTTTCTTGGAATTTATGCTGTCGCAAAGCTGCTTTACATATCCCATACCTGTGGGAAGTATCTGCTTCTTTGCCATATCAAGCATTGTAAGAGCCTCGATATTGATTATCTTTGAGTAGTTTTCAAGAATGATCTCTGTTCTGGATTCAAGCTCTGTTCTGGTATAGACCTTGAACATCTCGAACATCTTCACATTCTTTTCGTCTGTGTAATGAGGAACAGCGTCAACGGTGGAAACGTAGTTTGGAAGTCCCCTTCTTTCAGCCTCCTCTACCCAGCTTGCATCATAGCCGTTGCCGTTGAAAATAACTCTCTTGTGCTTTTTAAGAGTCTCCACAAGAAGCTTGTTAAGCTCAGCATAGAAATTATCGCAGCCCTCCAGCCTGTCGGCAAATTCTTTCAGCGAGTTTGCTACGATAGTGTTGAGGATACAGTTTGTGCAGGCAATGGTTTCAGATGAGCCAAGGCTTCTGAACTCAAACTTATTTCCTGTAAATGCAAAGGGAGAGGTTCTGTTTCTGTCGGTGGTATCCTTTGGGAAATTGGGCAGGGCTTCAACGCCGATAACAAATTCCTCGTTGGCGTCTGTCTTTATCATTTCGCCCGATTCAAGAGCGTCAAGTATCTGCTGGAGCTCAGAGCCTACATAGATGGACATTATTGCAGGCGGAGCTTCATTTGCACC
>JAGAJY010000222.1 GCA_017848125.1 Oscillospiraceae bacterium | reverse complement strand
TATGTTGTGTCGGGAAAGGGTGTTTACATCACTCCCGACGGGCAGTTTGAGCTGTCGGAGGGAGATATTTTTCTTATAAAGCCTTTCACGGAAATAGAATATTACCCCGACGAGTCCGACCCTTGGGAATACCGCTGGGTGAATTTTTCGGGAGCTGACGCTGAGATAATTCTGAGCAGAACGGATTTTACTCCCTCTTGTCCCGTAATGAGGGCAGACGGCGGCAGGATACCCGAAATTATGCGTGAGATAACGGAAAATCCCTGTCAGGAGCTTTCTGACGCTCTGCGGCTCACGGGAACTCTGTACGAGCTTCTTGCGGAGCTTGTACAGCTTTCAAAAAACAGCTCACGCCGTTCGGAACGCTGTGAGGAACGGCACAAGAGCCTGAGAGCCGCTCTCGATTACATTGGCGCAAACTACCCTCTGCCCATATCGGTGGACGATATTGCAAAGGCGGCGGCGGTTTCAAGAAGCACTCTGTTCAGGCTGTTTCGGACAGAGCTTGGGACTGCTCCCTCGGATTATCTGATAGAATACCGCATTGATCAGGCGAAAAAGCTTCTCAGGGAAACGGACATTTCCATCACTGCCGCCGCCCGCTCGGCAGGGTATGAGAATAATCTGTATTTTTCAAGGGCTTTCCGCAAGGCTGTGGGTATGACTCCCACGGAATACAGGGCTAAGCGCAGCAGTTAATGCGTAATGCGTGATTCGTAATGCGTAATTTTTTAATCGGGATATGACAATGGAGTGATAATATGAAAAAGCTGTTAGCGTTGGTTTTGACTTTTGTTTCTCTGTCCTGTTTGGTTGGATGCTCTCAAAAAAGTGAGATACAGATGAGCGATAACAAGCTGACGCTTGATAAAGTCGTTGAGCTGTCTGCAAAAGGAAACGACCTTTCCTGGAGTGATTTTGAGCAATACCAAAGCACTGAAACAGGTTCGGGGCTATATATCCTGATCTATGAGATAGACGATACCTTTGACCTGTGGATCGGCGGCGGTGCACTTGACGAGAGCCCTATGTATATTAGGCTTGTTTCAAAGAAAAACAAGGATAATTGTATTGACATACGTACAGAAGATGTTAAAGAATTTATCGAATCAAGCAAGGAATAATGTTTATGGCGTAATGCGTAATTTTTGAATTGAGAATTTGCAATTGTGCAATTGGACGAAAATCGAAATTTTTGTTTCAAGGTATTGACAAATTAAAACAGATGTGTTATAATTAAGGTAAATAAATCCGCAATTCGGAAGTGTTTTCACAGGATTCCGAATTGCGGAGATTTTTCTCTATGTTTCTGCTATTACTCGGCAATGTAAACCTTTGCCATCTTCTGCTCCTTAACAGGTCTGTCGCTGTAGTCGGTATCAACAGCGGCGATCTCGTCAACTACCTCGATACCCTCTACTACCTTGCCGAATGCGGCATACTGACCGTCAAGATGGGGAGCGTCCTTATGCATAATGAAGAACTGTGAGCCTGCGCTGTCCTTCATCATTGAACGTGCCATTGAAATTACGCCTCTTGTGTGCTTGATGTCATTCTCTACACCGTTTGAAGCAAACTCGCCCTTGATGTGCCAGCCGGGGCCGCCCATTCCCGAGCCCTCGGGACAGCCGCCCTGGATCATAAAGCCGCTGATAACTCTGTGGAAGATAAGTCCGTCATAAAAGCCCTGCTTTACAAGCTTCTCAAAGTTTTCAACTGTGATGGGTGCTTTATCGGGATAAAGCTCCAGCTTTATCTGCTTGCCGTTTTCCATTTCAATAATAACCATTTTAAAATTCCTCCGAAAATAATATTCTGTAAAATTATACCATAATATCTAATTCTTGTCAAGTCAGCTCACAACAAAGAACACGCCTGCCATTGAAACAAAGTCCATTGCAAACAAAAGAACAATGAAGGTAATAAGAAGCGCCGCAGATGTGCCCCCCGATTCTTTGAGGGAATACGAAAGCCTGCTTTTATCCGCTGTATTCTTCTTGACCTCTGTCACCTTTTTTACTGCGTGGCGGTAATAGATGAAATTGGAAAAGCTTGCTGTAATAAATATTCTTGCAAGAGTGAGGATATAGGCTATATTATCAACTGTGGCAAAAGCCCCTCTTTTAAGGTCCAACGCAAGAAGCCTTTCGATAGGCTCTGCAAGATAGGGGAACATACTTTCAAACATCGTTCTGTAGGTGAAATCTCCCATTATCGGCTGACTGTCGGCAAATATCATCTGATAGCTTGCAAGCTCTGAGGGAAATTCGATAAGGGTTCTGAGGATAAGCACCGCTATTGCGATCAGGGGCATTTTCCTGTATGCAAAATAAAGCTCGGGAAATATCATTGCGGGAATATTGATACTGAACTTTAATCCCAGCTTTTTTATATTCCTGAACTTGGGCAGATAATAATGGGTGTTGCTTCCCACAAAATCGCCCAGCTCCCTGACGGTTGCGCTGTCCTCCTCTGTGCCCAGCTCCTCTTCGGGATTGAAGCCGCAGAGGGGGTCTGAAAAGTTTATCATAAAGGGGTACATATTTTCTGTGGCGGTGCTTGCGGTATTCTCCGATACCTGACGGTATGCTCCCTGAGAATTGTGCGCCTCGCCTGCCTTTTTGCCGTTTGAGAAAAAGGCATCTGTAGGCGCTCCGCATTTGTCGCAGAAAAGCTGGTCATCTCTGAGTGTATTTCCGCAGCCCTTGCACTTGGGCATTTCCGATGTTTTTTCATTAAGCTCCTTCCAGCTTTTTCCGCTTTCGTGAAGCTCGGTGTTTATACATTCCCCCTCACGCTTCCAACATTCCCTGTGATAAGGTGTGCCGCATTCGGGGCAGACTACTATATCGTCCTCGGCGGTAAATTTTTCTCCGCAGCTCTTACATTCGCTGCCTGTATAATCAAACAAGCCTGTTGCCTCCTTAATATGCCAATATACTTTTATCATTATAGCACATTTATTTTTAAATTACAAGGAATTTTCCGACTTTCATCATTTTAACACAAACATATCACTCTGCCGCTATTGAAATAATATCCCAAGGTGGTATAATTACTATTGGAAATCTATGTTTTAAGAAAGCTGATGAATATGAAAAAATCCGTAAAAAAAATCGTTAAACTGCTTGCGCAGCTGTCCCCTCTTATTATGATAGGGATAATGGCTGTATTATACATCACAAAGTTCAGGCATATGACCTTGGAACAGCTTCTGACCTATACACCCTCCGAGCCTGCTGCCGCTGCCGTGGTGATACTTTTGATGTATGCGCTCAAATCCATGTCCTTCTTTTTCCCCATGATGCTTATTGCCGCCGCTTCGGGAGCGATATTCCCTATATACATTGCCATTCCGCTGAATCTTCTGGGAATAATCGTAATGTCAACATTCCCCTATCTTATCGGGCGGTACGTTGAAAGCGAGGCGGTGGACAGGCTTGCCGAAAAGCACGAAAAAATCAGCCTTGTGAAAGAGTTTAGCCGTGACAGGCATTTTGCGGGGGCGTTCTTTCTCAGGATAATAAGCTGTCTGCCCTACGACATTGTAAGCCTTGCTATGGGCAGTCTGCGGTTTGATTACAGAAAGTACATAGCAGGCTCTTTTCTCGGAACTGCTCCCGGCTTCATTCTCACAACAATAATGGGCTCTGCCATTACAGAGCCCTTATCGCCTGAGTTTATTATCTGTGCGGTGATCGAGATAATTATTATGACAGTCACATTTGTGATCTACAGGAATCATCGGAAGAAGAAACAGTAGCTCATTCTCCCTCAAAAATGCTGGGCTTGCCGTTTAAAAAGCACTCGTACTGCTCAAAGAAAACCTCTCGCTGTGAACGAAGCCTTTCGGAATGTTCATTGGCTTCAAGGTATTCAGCCGCAAGCCTTGCCGCCGCAAGCCTGTCAGCCTTTGAAAAGCTTCCTGCAAAATGGAAAAGGATATGGAAGCAGTATCGCTGCTTTCCCTCGCATATTTTCTTCGCTGTTTCAAGGACAAGCTCATTGAGCTCCTCGGCGGTCACAAGACAGCCGCACTGGATAAGTCCTGCATAGTCCGAGGGATTTCCGCCCAGAACCGCACTTTTTCTGAAATACTTTCTGCTGTATTCGGCGGCGTCCTTGTCGGCAAGGTTTATTATCTCCAACATTCTTACGGAAAAGCTTCTGAGATAGACGCTTGCGAAAAAGGGGTCGTCATTTACAAAGCTTTCAAGGTCATCGAGGCATTTTTCCGCAAAAAAGCGGTACCAGCGTATATCAAGGCGGTCTATGCCGATTGATATGTGCCGCTTAACGTTATTCTCACCTGTGAAAAATGTGGGTGAGCCTTGCTCATATCTGCCGTTTTCATAGGAAAGACCGTCTAATACCCAGAATAATCTGGGGTAGGTCACGGGGTCAAGGAGAAGCTCGGAGAATTTGTCATAGGCTTCGGAATTATCCTTGACGAAATGCACGAAAAAGCCTGCTTCCGCAAACACATCGGGATAAAGCTCGTAAAGCTCCTTTACCTTATCCGTAAAGGTCTCGTTTTCACCGTCAAGAGAAATGGCGTTTGCGGCAGTGACTATGAGAGTATCGGTTATGGCGTTGAACAGAGTGTTTTCACAGTTATGTTCGGATTCCTTTTCATAGCGGTCGTAGAGAAAGGGCGGCTGACCTGTCTGACTGATAATATCGCCGTTCCAGACTATTCCTTTTTTTATTATCTCCTTGTAATTTCTTGCCGCCTTTGCGTATGCGTTCATAAGCTTGTCGGATTCCTTGAAAAGGCAGGCATGAAGAAGAAAATACGCCTCGTTTACAGAATCCCTGTACTCCATTCCTTCAAGAAGCCTGTCAAAATAATCCTCCATACGCTTTGCGCAGTAATCGGAAAATTCATCGCTTCGGCACATCATTATATACGGCAGAAAACGCTCGTCTGTTATCTTGTCACGCCAGAAAGCGTCTGCCCCCTCTGTTCGGAAACGGCACAGCTCCTCCAGATACTGCTGCTTCTTTGCTCCTATTGATGATATGTAAAGAGACAGGCATTTTTCAAATTCGGTATCATTCAGATAATGTCCGCTCAATATTTGTCCCCCCTTGCAGATGTTTTCATAATAAAATATATTATACTACATTTTTTTGCCGCCGTCAACCGCAGGCTATGTGAATACCGTCAATTTTTATTAACAAAAAATGAAATATGCCCGAAAGCCCTTTTATTATAAGCAAATATATGGTATAATGCTATTATGTACGCTTTGAAATATGCAGACTAAGGAGGCATTTCTCTTGAGCAGTGAAGATAAAAAGAAAAAAGCTGCGCCCTCTCCCGAAAAGAAATCGGAGGGAAAGGACGCAAAAAAGAAAAAACGCAAAAAGAAAAAGGCAGGTCCTATAAGAAAAACCTTTACGGTTATAGGTACAGTCCTGCTGTCCCTTATTCTTATTGCGGTAATAAGCGTTTCCATTATTGCGGCGGCGCTTACCCTTTATGTAATGCAGTTCCGTGAGGGCACTCCCATTGATATTGACCTTGACAGCCTTGACCTTGCTTACACCACATTCATCTACGGTGAGGACAAGGACGGAAACGAGGTCGAGCTGGCCAAGATCAGCCGTGCGGCTAACCGTATCCCTGTTTCCATTGAACGTATTCCCCGTCACGTTAGGGACGCTTTCGTTTATGTCGAGGACGAGCGTTTCTACGAGCACGCAGGCGTTGACTGGAAGCGTACCTTCGGTGCATTCCTCAACGAGCTGACAGGCGGTCTTATCTACAAGAGCCGTCAGGGCGGTTCTACCATCACCCAGCAGCTTATCAAGAATGTTTCGGGCGATGATGACACCAGCTGGGACAGAAAGATGCGTGAAATATTCCGTGCAAACGACCTTGAACGCTACCGTTCAAAGGACGAGATACTGGAAGCATATCTCAACTGCGTCGGTATGGGAGGAAGCGCAAACGGTATTCAGGCGGCTTCCCTGAAATACTTCGGCAAGGACGTTTCCGAGCTTACTCTTGCGGAGGCGGCTTGTCTGGCGGCTATCCCCAAAAGTCCCGAGCGTCTCAATCCTTTTGCTGACAGAGAGGCAAACAAGGAGCGTCAGGAAACAGTTCTTTACGCTATGTACAAGAATGCGGCAATTTCCGAGCAGCAGTATGAGGCAGCTGTAAACGAGGAGCTTCATTTCAGAGATCCCGAAAAGGACAAGACCTCAAACGAGATACAGAACTGGTATGTGGATATGGTCATCAGAGATGTTACCCTTGACCTGATGGAGCTTTACGGCGTTGAATTCGACGAAGCAAGCGATATGCTCTACAACGGCGGCTACACCGTTTACACTCCCATTGACATTGAGATGCAGGAAAAGATCGAGGCAAAGTACAGGGATTATTCCACATTCTCTGACAGCGTTCTCAGCGATCCTCCTCAGTCGGCATTCATAGTTCTGGACTACACAGGCAACGTGCTTGCGGTTGCGGGCGGTATAGGCGAAAAGGCAGGCTCTAACATCTTCAACCGTGCAACAATGGCAAAGAGACAGGCAGGTTCCTGCTTCAAGCCCTTGGCAGGCTATGCTTATTCCATTGAAAATAACCTTGCCACATGGTCAACGATAATCCCCGACCTTCCCATTGAGATACCCGATGAGAACAATCCCGGCAAGACGAGAAAATGGCCTACAAACTACAGCTCGTCAAGTGCGGACAACGTATGGAGCGGACGTTCATATTTTACATTCCAGGCTCTCCAGCGTTCACTTAACACCGCTTCTGCAAGGCTTGTTGACGGTGCGGGCGCTCCCAATGTATTTGAGTTTGTAATGAACAAATTCCAGATTTCCACCCTCAATGCCTATGACGCAGACCTTTCGCCTATGTCGGTAGGTGCGCTTACAGACGGTCTGTACCTCAGAGAGCTTGTTGCGGCTTATCAGCCCTTCGGAAACGGCGGTCAGTATTTCGCTCCCACCTCCTACACCCACGTTATCGACCCTTCGGGTGAGATAATCCTCCAGCATAATTACACACCCATTCAGTCTATAAGCGAGGAATCCGCCTACGTTATGAACAAGCTTATGCAGACGGTTATCGAAGGTCCTAACGGTACGGGCCGTGCGGCTAAGCTTGAAAATGTTCCTGTTGTGGGCAAGACGGGTACTACTCAGGACTGGCACGATACTCTGTTTGTTGGCTGTACTCCCGATTATGTCAGCGGCGTATGGTACGGCTATGACGACAACAGAAAGGTCAAGTCGGGAACTTATTACGGCTCGGCTCAGCTCTGGAAAAACATCTTCGGTGAAATTGCCGAGGAGGGCAAAACTCCTCAGTTCCCCGAATGTGATACGGTACAGGAGCTTTACTACTGCTCAAATACAGGTCTTATTGCAAGCGGCAGCTGTCCTACGGGAAATACGGGCTACTACAAATCCACAAACATTCCCCCCATATGTACAAAGTGCGGCGGAAGTGCGGCAGCGGCTGTTCCCGAGGTGACTGTTCCTGCGGTTACTACAATGTCCATAGAGCCTATCGACATTGACAGCCTTACAGACGAGCTTCTTGACGATGACGACGAATAACGCAAATTTAAGGTGAATTTATGGATAATACTATCAGACTCAGCTGCCCCTGTCATTTCGGGCTTGAAAGCGTACTGAACTTCGAGGTCAGGAAGATCGGCGGCACGGATATTTCCGTTTCGGACGGCAGAGTTACCTTTTCGGGCGATGAAAATATGCTTGCCCGTGCAAATCTCTGCCTTGCCACTGCCGAAAGAGTGCAGATACTTCTGGGCGAATTTGAAGCGGATACCTTTGACAAGCTTTTTGAAGGCGTAAGGGCACTGCCCTTGGAACGCTTCATCGGCAAAAAGGACGCATTTCCCGTTAAGGGTCACAGCCTTAATTCCGCTTTGTCAAGCGTTCCTGCCTGCCAGTCCATTATCAAAAAGGCGGCAGTGAAAAGGCTTGAAAGCGTGTATAATCTGAACTGGTTTGAGGAAACGGGAGCTGTTCATCAGATACAGTTCAACATCATAAAGGACAGGGCTTCCATTTATCTCGACACCTCGGGAGCGGGGCTTCACAAGAGGGGCTACCGCAGAAATTCCAATGCTGCTCCTATCAAGGAAACCCTTGCGGCAGGCATTATTGATTTGGCTCAGGTAAGACGTGACACGGTTTTCTGCGACCCTTTCTGCGGAAGCGGCACTCTGCTTATTGAAGCGGCTTACAAGGCTCTGAACATTGCTCCCGGGCTTAAGCGCACCTTTGCGGCTGAAAAATGGGAATGTATTCCTGCACAGATATGGCGTGAGGAACGCACACGGGCTATGGACAGCATTATCAGGGACAGCGATTTCTATGCATACGGCTATGACATTGACCCCGAATGTGTTGCTCTGACAACGGAAAACTGCGCAAAGGCAGGTGTGAGGAACAGGGTCAAGGCTGAACAGGCTGACATCAGAAGCTATGAAAACCGTGAGAATACGCTTACTGTCTGCAATCCACCTTACGGTGAGCGTCTGCTGGAGATAAAGGAAGCGGAAAAGCTTTATCAGGCTATGGGGAAGGTATTTATGGCTGACAAGGCTCACCCCTGTTCGGTCATTGCTCCTCACGAGGATTTTGAAAAGTTCTTCGGCAAGCGTGCTGACAAGAGGAGAAAGCTTTATAACGGTATGATAAAGTGTCAGCTTTTTAATTACTATAAATAAAAAATGACTGCGAAAAGCTATCCGCCTTTCGCAGTCATTTCAGCTTGTCGAAAAAGAAACCGCTATTGTTACTTTGCACAAAAACTACATATAATTAGCTTTGTTCAAAACGTTCCACCGGAACGTTTTGAAGGGTGAATTTGCAGAAAAATGTTAGAAGGGGAGGCGGTCGTGTTCGCCTCCCCTCGAAATGCTGTCGCATTTCTCACCCCTTGCTCCGTTATTTCATGGAAATAAGAGGGTTTCGCTGTCTGCGGACAGCGACCAAAGGGCTCTGCCCT
>JAGAJY010000221.1 GCA_017848125.1 Oscillospiraceae bacterium | reverse complement strand
TTTGTGTGTAATGCTGCTGTAGTTCGGAGGGCAGACAAACGTCCAGTCTGCGCCCTCGTGGTCTGCAACAATGCGGAAATACTTGTCCAAGTCCTTATCTGAATCCTTTACAAGTCTTAAAAGAATGTGGTGCTCCATTGCTTCATCTATCTGGCTTGCTATTACGTTTTCGCCGTCAAAGGAAATAAGCACAAGGATTGGCTCATCCGCTTGCACGGCATTGTCAAAAGCCTGTTCGTCAGGATATTTCAGTATATTCATCTGTACACACCCTTTCATAGAATTTATCTTATTATACCATAACTACCCTCTTATTTACAAGTGCAGCATAGTAAAAATAAAGTCTTACCATCATAACAACGATGATAAGACCTTGAATAAATCTGGTGCCGCAGACCCGACTTGAACGGGCACGATATTGCTATCAAGGGATTTTAAGTCCCTGGTGTCTGCCGATTCCACCACTGCGGCATACAAAAAAGGGGGATAAAAGTGGTCAAGCTGTTCATAACAACTCGTCAGAACAGCTTGATCTAAAATATGGTTGCGGAGGCAGGATTTGAACCTACGACCTTCGGGTTATGAGTTTTAAGACCAACGAATAGTCAAAAAGTTCTATAAAAAGGATTCACGTAGAATCTTTTTTATAGAACTTTTTTATTTTCAGAGAAAGGAGGGCATAATATATGGCTGTTGTAACTGCACCAGAGAGCTACTATCAGTACCCGGAGTGGCTTATGAGATTAGTTCACTCTGATAACAGCAAAGCTATGATTCAGGCGGCAGAAGTGTATATTATAGCCCTCTCAAGACTTCAATTGTCAATAAAGAACGGATTTGTGGATAAGTTCGGAAAGACCTATATACATTTTACATACGAGGAAATAAAGAAAAGATTCAAGTGTGGCACAACCAAATGTTGGCAGATGTTAAAGAAGCTTAAGCAGTATGGCTTGATTACCGTAAAGTATCAGGGCTTTGGGTTGCCTATGATGATTTACGTTCACGGCTCAGCTGTCCTGAACCGTGGAGATGATGAAAAAACTGCTGCCTTAAAAAAAGCGGCTGAATACCACAACAACTATGCTTTTTTACAGAAAGAAAGCTTTGAAGAATGGCAGGAAAGAAAAATCACAGCTGCATTAGACGAAAAAACTGTGGGAGAAACCGATGAAGTTAAGGAAGCTTTTGCTCAGGAATTATACAACACCTTTAAAAAGGCAGAGCAGAAGCGTTTGGAAAAGGGTGATCCTATAGTCAATAAATATGGCTATTTACTCAGTATTATAAAAAACGCCAAATTAAATAAGAGCAAACTTCGATTGCCTTCATCAAAGCCATCTTATGACTTGAATTTATACCCGGATATACCAACTGAACCGTCTTATGACGTGGACTTGCTTTTTAAACGTTCACTTGAAACTACGCCTGTGGTAAAGGGAGCTGATGAACAACCGAAAGTAGATGTTCCTATAATAAGTCAGGAAAAAAAACCACAATCCATTACACCGCAAAACTGTAAACACGCAGATGAGTTTGATGATATATCACTGTATTTTGAATATTTGCGGCAAGTAATGCCTGAATTGAATAATAAGGAGGACGAAAAATGACAAATTATATGGGAAAAACTCGAATGGTAAAACTGTTCTTTTACTACATTGCCTTGCGTACCGAATATGTAAAAAGCGTAAAATTGGCGGCAATGGAATATTGTAATATGTATGAGTATCACAAATATAAAGGCTCTGAATGGCTGAATGTGAAATGGGATGGGTCAGAGTTCCAAATGATTGCAAGCGGTTCAGAGGGAAAGGCTGTAGCGTTAGACGAGTATCGCAATACAGATGATGAGCGTAAATTTATCAATCGTGTAGTAAGCTTTTTTGATAAGGATTTTGTTTTTTCGGCTCACAACAAAAGCAAATCTCTTGACTGTCCCGATATAGCTAAGAGGACAGCAAAGACTGAAATCAGAAAAGAAGAAAAAGGCAGAGATGATATAATATACCTCGATACAGAAACAACAGGACTTGACCCGACAGAAGATGAAATATTGCAGATTTCAATCGTGAATGATTACGGAGAAATCCTGCTTGACACATATATCAAGCCTGAGCATCATACCGAGTGGAAAGAAGCGGAAGCTGTAAATCACATAACACCCGAAATGGTGAATAACGCACCTTTGCAAAAAGATGTAGCTCAGAAGATATGCGAAATACTTTCAAATGCCAAAACCGCCATAGCGTATAATATGGCATTTGATTGGCATTTTATAGCCGAGCTTTTATGCAAACACACAAGCTTTTCTAACAAAAATATTCCTATACTAGAGTGCTGTATGAGTCGTTTTGCGGAAGTGTATGGGGATTGGGATGAATACCACGAACAATATAAATGGCAGAAGCTCTCTACAGCAGCTGATTATTATCAGCTCAGATGGCACGGAAAAGCTCACGGAGCTTTAGCCGATGCGTTGATGTGTAAAGATGTTTGGAACTGCATACAGAAGTATGGGAGAATATAGGAGAATGATTATGCAAGATTCGGTATTTAAAGGAGCATTGGGATTTCCCAAATTTAAGGATTTAAAGAATTGTCCATTTTGTGGAAGTAATACATTCTATGTAAGGCAGCACGCTGAGGGGACTGTGATATTCCGATTTTGTCCCGATGGTTCGGAAGCAGATAATGAGGATATGTATAATACGGTTTCTTTAACCGAGGGAATAAATGTATATTGCGATAACTGCCAGAGGTTCATTGGTAATCGCAATACTGGAAAGCTAAGTTCGGGAGCAGTAAAGGCATTATGCGATATTAACTCTAAGCAATAATGCTGTATAAAGGAAGTAGGTTAATATGAAAGATGAAATAATAGTAAAAACAACAATTGAAGATTTGATTGTATCGAATAAGCTAACAATAGCGATTAAAGATGCTGCGGAAGTGTTGGAGATAGGAGTAAATTCTGCGTTAGCAATGGCAAAGGAACAGCGATTTCCTTTTACGGACTGCGTGATTAAGGTAGGCGGTGATGGAGGGAAAGGGCAATATAAAATATTAAGAATAAAGTTCTTAAAAAACTTAACAGGCGAAAGTTTTGAAGAACAGATTAACTTCAGAAAATCAATATTAAAAGAGAGAAAACTTGATAGGCTTATAAGCACAATAGAAAAATAAAAATGTACTGAATAGCCTGATTTACAATTTATTAACATTCTAAAATTGGCTGAATTTACATTTTATTAACATTTGTTTTTGGGTCTTTAATGGGAATAAATTGACTCATATTGCTTTGCATAATGAAGCTTTATAAAGTAGAATAAGTTTTCTTTTTTCAGATAACATTATAGGAGGATTTTATGACCACAAAAGAGTTTTGCGAGAAATACGAATGTGATAAATCAGGTATTTACCAAAAAATTAAAAGGAAAAAGGATATGCTTGAAGGACATATAACAAATGAGAACGGAATCATTATAATTGATGAATATGCAGAGGAAATACTGAAACCCGGAGAGCTTCAAAGAAAAAACAAAGAGTTGATATACAAAGGGAAATCTTATGACTCAAAAATAAGAATGGCAAATATTGAAACAAGAATTGAGCAAGCTGAGCGTAATAGGATTGATAATGAGAATGAAAATTTAAGAATTGAAATAAAAAAAGGTGAAAGCCGTATTCAAGAATTGGAGGGAATTGTAGAAGAACGAATGAAAGAAATAGCAGATTTGAATATAACGGTATCAGAGCTGCGACAAGAGGTTGCAGAATTAAAAAGGAAATCAAAAAAGCTTATTTGGGGGAGGAATAAACAGTTATGATAAGAGTGAAAAGGTGTAATAAAATGTGGAAAATGAGGGCAGTGGGTACCCACTGGAGAGAGTGTTCGGGAATACTTAGCAAGCATAGAAAAAGTGGTCACTTTTTCGCTTTTTCAGCCTTGGTGTAGCCAAACTGAAAAAGTCAGGGGTAAAACCCCTGAAACCCCGGATTGATATGTATGTAGTGTATCATATGTATAGGAGAACGTGTAGTAATGTATGAGAAAAAAAAGGTGAATTACACCGAAGCAAGAAAAAAAGCATATCGTCACATTGAAAAAAAGGTGCTTCTTGCTGATGAAGAACTGGAAGCAATAAAACGAAATGCGGAATGTGTTGGGATGAAAGTCGGAACATATATGAGAGTGATTGCGATCAAAGGAGAAATCAAAAGGTTTGATATGAGGGCAGTCAATGATGTTCGGTTGGAACTTCACCGTATCGGTGTTAATATCAATCAGATTGCTCATTTGGTAAATGAAACCCAATCTGTTAATCCTTCTGATATGCAAAGACTTGAAACCGAAATGAAAAAAATGAAAAAGATAATGGATAATTGGCTTAGTCCATTTGAATGAGGTGAAGATGATGCCTATTGTAAATCATAAACCTATTCATACCGGAGTTTTGGATTTCCTTAAATATATCGAAGATGCTTTTAAAACGGAGGGACAAAAACTTATAACGGGAATGAATTGTCCTACGGACATATCCGAAGCATATAAAAGTTTCAGACGTACATTCGAACATTTTTCTAATATGCCCAATATTTTTAATAGAGTTGCGAGAAAAAAAGATGAAAATGGTCATTATATATCCCAAAAAGAAAAAATAATAATGCATCATTATATTCAATCGTTTGACCCAAAAGAAAAAATATCTCCGGAACAAGCAAATGCTATTGGAGTAGAGTGGGCGAAAAAAGTTTTTGGTGATAATTATCAGGTTATAGTAAGTACCCACGTTGATAAAGAGCATACTCATAATCACATTGCCGTGTGTCCATATTCGCTCGATGGAAAAAAGTGGAACAGTGATGAAACAACACTAAAGTATTGTCGGAAAGTATCTGATGAAATTGCACTTGAACACGGACTGTCGATTATTAAAAATTCAAAAACAAAGAATCATATGAAATACAAGGAGTGGCTTGAACGTCAGAACGGCACTTCTTGGAAGATGCAGCTATGCGAAAAAATAGATAAACTAATTCTGCAAGATAATGTAAATACTCTGGAAGATTTGCAAAAGGAACTGCAAAAGGAAAAATACTATGTCAGGCTTGGAAAATATATGACTATAAAGCCACCGGATCGGGAGAGGAGCATACGAACAGATAATCTTGATAGAGTGTATGGTGGTTATTCAATAAGAGAAATTGAATACCGACTTAAACACAAAAATAAAGAGATAAGCAATGCTGCTATTTCCCGATTAAGTGGAATTGAAAGAGAATATGCAATTTATATGAGAACCTTGCAAATAACGGTTTTTAAAACAAATGGTAAGCAGGATAAAAATAAAACGTACCGTCACTTAGTAAAATCAGCAGACTTGTTGACTTATATTACATTTAATAATGTTCGTTCAAAAGAAGATTTGGAACATCTAAAGAAAAAACGGAAGGAGGAATACAATGAACTGAGTAATGCAAAGCGTTCCTTGGAAAGACGTATAAAAAAGTTGACTGAGGAGCAAAAAACGGATAACGATATTCAGATTAAAGAACTGCAAAAGGAGCTTGAAATAATAAATAACGGCTTTGAGATAACTTATAATAAAATGAGGGAAGCTGAGAGATTTTATGAGCAATACAAGGAGGAATATGAGAGTGATGATTATTCAATAGCAAAAAAAGAATATGAGGAGCTTCAAGCAATGCTTGAAGAAAACTCTGATAATGATAGGGAAATAGATGCTTACAAAAGCGAAAACCAATATAATACTTATTCGTTATAAAATGAACAAAGAAGTTTAACGATAGAAAGGGATTGATAATATGAAACCAATGCAATATATAAAATGTGTAGAAAATAGAAAGGTGATAAGAATACCGATAAACAAGATAGTATTAACAGAACAAATACATACCAATGAGGAATCAATTCAAAGAGAAAAGATTTTTTTAGCACCATATAATGATTATATGGCGGTTGTTCGGAAGATGGATAATGGACAGTATTCTCTTGTTCTTGGATGGGCAGATTATATATCAGCTAGGAATAATAACAAAAAGAATATTCCGTGTGTTGTTACAACAATGACAAGAGAAAAATTTATAAAAACAGTAAATAAGAAAATGAAAAAATTGTCTGATATATCAGATGAAATAACCAAGAATCTAACGGGGCAAACAAAGATGGTTCATAAAATAGGAATACGAAAGGGGTATAAATTAAAAAAAATATCTGCATTTAAAGTGAGAGAAGAAGTACAATACCTTTTTGAAAACAAAACTTTTTCCGAACCTATAATTCTTGAAAAGGGGTCCAGAGAACTGTGCGGTGGTTATACGCAGTACGCAGCAGCTAAGCTTCTTGGGATAAAGGTTGTACCAATTAAGTATGTAGATAAGTGTGAGAGTGAATGAAATAAGGAAGGACTTGAAAATATGGAAAACAAAAAAGAACTCAGACAGTTTGAGATAACCGTAAAATTTATTGTATTGTTGCCGTTTATAATTATGTTTGTGTATATGCTTTGCATTCACTTTTCACCGCCTGAAACGATTGTGGAGAACGGTCATACATATCGAATTGCCGATGAAAATGATGTTGATGATGAAATTGAAAAATACGGGTATAGGTACATACTTGCAGATGAATAAGAAAGGTTTTGGTTATTATGGTATTAAAGATTGTTGGTATAGTGATAATAGCTGCTATTTCCAAAATGTGTTACACTTTAGCGAAAGATGAAGATGTGGATTTGTTAAAAAAAATCGTTTTAGTTAGTTGCTGTATTATTCTCGATATTATAGGTGTAAGTGAGTTGCGAAAAGTGTTATTTGGAACAAACACCAATGTACCTGAGAATGAACAAGGCTATCATCTTGCTACTGATGTTCCTGATGAGGAAATTGAAGTTAACGGACACAAGTACATACTTGCTGATGAATGAGAAAGGGGTTAATAAGAATGATTGATTTAACAATAAAATTAGTGATGGCAATATTTATTGTAATCCTCAGTATAGGATTGTTGATATACATAATAATTACTGAAAAGAATAAAAAAGAGAGAAAGAAGTGGTGCTTAATATCAATAGTGTTTATGATTATTGGGATAATTTTAAGCTGTAATTTAATTCAAAAAATCATAGATTTTAAACATCCTGCACAAACCATAATTCAAAACGGTCATACATACCATCTTGCCGATGATGTGCCTGACGAAGTGATTGAGATCAACGGACACAAATACATACTTGCTGATGAATGAGAAAGGGGACTTTACAATGAAGGACGTATATAACTATCTTAACGATAACGGATTTTTCAAAAATGATTACCAAAGCGAATTTACGATTGAGGTCGAGCAGAAAAATGAAATCAGTTTATGCAAAGAAACTGCTGTTCCTAAAAAAAGGAAAATGAAAGACAAGCTGCTAATTCTTCTTGATGAACTCTCAGATTGTAGCGGAGCAGCAACTTTGTTTGGTTTTGTAGTGACTTTCGCTATGTCGATTTTAACACTGCTCGGTTATTTTGAAAACGGAGATAGTGATTTTCTGATTGGTTCAATAATGTCCGGGTTAGTTTCAGTTCTTTTCGGGGTTATGACCGGTGGCTCGGAAATTGCCGAACGGATATACATAAAAAACAAAGGGCTGCATAAAGGTCAGACCCTCTATACGATCACTTACACTAATGAAATCATCACAATAAAACTCTGTGGTGCTGATGTTAGTGAACAAAATGGTGAAGGGCAGTATGTGTGTGAACTTCCAGAGGATTATGCGTCGTATAACAATGAAACCGCTCTATTTTACGAATCGGAGTTATTTGTTACTCCTGAGCTTGCGGCAGCAGCTATTCCTGAACTTCATAATCAACGTTTAATTGCATTGTCGGCTGTTCTGAAAGATAAAACGGATTCATTTCTTAGCGGTGATGATTATAGAAAATATGCACATAAATACTACAAATTAAATCTGAAAAGATGGTTTTTAGGTGGGAAGCATCATCTTTATAAATTCCTGACGAACAAGAAAAGTCTTGTGGATTTCTGTGAATTTATCAAAAACGAGAAGAAAGAAGAAGCTGAGCTTGCAAAGAAAACAAGCGAGCAGACAGAAGCGGATAACGAGCTGATCCGTGATGTGATTGGTGATGTATAATGATTGGGAGGTTGATAGACTATGTTTATAGATGAAAATATGCTTATCAGAGTTACTGATAATTATAACAAAACATATACAGGCAAAATATATAAAACCGATATTGTGTTGTGTGAAGATGATAACAACAACCCACACGCATTACTGTTCTTATCCCAAGATAAACGTTACATTGAACAAGATGGTGAATTTGGCTGTGCTTCGCTCTGGGTGGATAAGATTCAGAAATTAGAAGTTTTGTAAAATTCCCCAGTGGGGAATTTGGAAAGGAAAAAATATGAATAGTATGGAAAATATCACAAGTCGTTGTATCGGGTGTCCGTTAAATGGTAGCTTCATTGGTGAAGAAGATTGTAAAAGTAAAAGTGCAGAGTTCTGTCGGCATATGGAAGAATTTATGTCATCAGATTTCTATGTGTTTCCTCCGCCGCAGTATGCACTTTCTCAGCTTACAATTTTATATAGTGTAGGTATGGCAAATTTTTTACTTACATATGCCGTTTCTCACGGATATGAAAGAACTACCGCTGAAGATTTATATGTTTTAGGGCTAATGAGCAGAATAGGCTGCCTTAATAATCCAAGCGGAACAGATTGTGAAGCAAAAAGCAATGAAATAATTATGCGTAACGGCTTATATGTAAACAAACTGGGATATGCTGAAGCAATTGCAAATCAAGAGATATTCACCGATAAGCCGAGTATTGCTTTGCAACTCCTTTGGCTGGCTCACTTTTGTATCGCTGAAAATGGCTGCTATGTGGGGTTTGCGGAGAATTATAAGCACATATGCACCGCATACAAGAATGGCGATGTTAAAGAAACTAAGTTTAAAAACATAATAAGAATAATTGACTATTTAAAAATAAATTTCCCTGAATACAAGTGATAATCGAAGAATATAGGCGAAGGAATCTTACTGAATAAAATTTCCCACCGGGGAATTTGGAAAGGATCTATAATGAATAAGAATATTTTGGAAATTCTTGAATTAGCTAAATTATCATCTTTCCGAGATGCATTGATAGAGATAATAGATTATTGTTGGGATATAGAACACACACTAGGTGTAAGGGATAATGCAAACTATGACTATTTTAACAGCGGAACTAATGGTTTCGATAAGCTTCGTAAACTTACGGACTCATCTAATGAAGCCTTGATGTCTGTGAATGCTTTGATATCTGAATGTGATGACAAAAAAAATTAGTCTTTTTTTACAATTGCAATTTGATTTTGAGAGTATATCGTTCCTTTGCAAATTATTTTTTCATCATTTGATGCATTCCAATTTGCAGAAATGACTATTATTCCTGAATGACTTAACGGAATAATACTATTAAGAGCATTTTTTAACTTTTCTTCACTTTCAAATGAAACCTGAATTAAGGCTTCATTGTCAGGAAAGCAAGGATAATTAAAATAAATTGCCAAAGCATCTTTGTCATATTTATAAAAATTGCATTCAATAATTTTTCTTCCAATTATTCCTTTAAGAGACTCTTTAACATTACGAGAATCGGCAATAATATCTCCTATGCGAATCCCTGCATATTTATCGGAAATTGGTGTATTGGTACACATTGAATACAATTGGCGTAACGTTTTTATCGCTTTGTCCGCATTTCCGACTTTATCGCTGTGGTTCTTAAATTGATATTCTTTATTGGACGATTCGTTTTCTAGATTTACTAAAATATCCGGGAATTTAAATAAATTAGGATTAAATTCTCCACGATTAAAATGATGTAATTCAGAGCCACAGCTTCCTCTGTGTGGAGTTTTTTTGGATGCTCTAAAATAAGCTTTATCAGGATGATCTGGGTTAACAATATACATTTTAGAGTTGCATTTGGGGTTTTTACAGTAGCAAGAAACACCTTTGAAATCAATTATATCTTTTGAGTTAGCATAAATTATTTGTGTGCGTTTTTCGTCCTTATATGCATAATCAGCCATATATTCACCATCTTTCTTTTTATAATAACATTATATCTCCGTTTTCGGAGATTGTCAAGGAAAGGAGAACCCATAATGTCGTTTTATGATAAAATACTTTATCTGCTAAATAAAAAAAGCAAGACTCAGAATCAAATGATTCGTGACCTTAATCTTGGTAGAAATGCAATGGTTCATTGGAGAAATAACAACAATATTCCGTGTGGTGATACTCTGCTGAAACTCAGTCATTATTTTCAAGTTCCAATAGACTTTTTGTTGGATAATACAGAAAGCTATCTTTCCGCTCAGTTTATTTCCGAGGAGCTTGACGACCACACGCTTTCTCAGATGATTGATTTGCTTTCGGAAGAATATAAGCGAAGGAATCTCACTGAATAAAATTCCCCACTGGGGAACAGAAAGGATAGAAAACTATGTTCAATTTATTTTCAGGAGAAACGATAATGCCAAAAGAAAGTATAGATGAATGTATGCAAGGGTTTAAACAGCGCTATGAAAATGCTTTTGAACAAGATATAAGCAATCTGATTTCCGCAATAAAGAAATTTCATAGCGAGAACATAACAGTATGGCATTGCTGTACATATGATGGCAGCGGTTACTATACAATTTCTGATGGCACAAACAAAAGATATGTTAGTTCGGCATATGATTTGATGTGTGATTGGGAGTGCACAGGCGGCAGTTGGAGTTTTTATTCATATGAATGCTTGTATATGGGGCAGATGCATCTTATAAAATATCTTAAAGCTGTCAGATCTGTACTATATAAAAACAAATCCGTGACAATGCCTTTAAAATGTCTGTATATTGATTATATTCTTTTCGATTTTGAAGAATATCCTCTACGTGAGTTTTACGATAAAAAAACATTTAGAAGATGCCTTGCTATAGCAAACAAGTATCGGGAAAACTTTGCAGAGAAATACTCAAATCAAGTGAAAATCTACAATCATTTTGTATCTGAGGGATACAGTTATTGGGATTATTACAATGGCTTGGATAATAAAGAATTTATCTGTGTGGCTAATATAATTGACAAAGCAGTTGAAGAAATATTAAAAAATCGGATTTGTCTTGAAGCGTGTGAATTGTGGTATGATGCAAGGAGTGCAATACTTTCGATGAAAGACATTAAGCGAAATATGCTGAAACCGTCTGATAATAAAAAATGATGATATTTCCCCATCGGGGAATTTGGAAAGGAAGTTACTATGAAAATCAAAAGAATAATCCCATATGCTGTGAGCTTTGTATCAGGAGCAGCCGTGTCGGCTGTTGTGACTTCGATGTTGTGGGACAATAAAGACCGACAGCGTATGCAGAAAGAACTGGACGAAACTATAGCATTAAAAAAGGATATTGAACACTTCGGTGAGCCGAAAGATGAAGGTGTTGACCGATTTACTGCCGATGCTCTGCGGTGTATTTCGGACAAGATTAACGAATATCCGAACTGCGGATATATTCACTTTTCAAGAAAGTGTGCCGCCGTAGTTCTGCGGCGTATTGCAGAATGTATGAACGAAGGTGAAACACTCATCGAGTTTGAGAGTAAACAGGGGGCTGACCGATGAAATATGCTGCTATATTGGTAATATCTCTGCTGATTTTTAATCTTAACGAGCGATTTGTGGTTATTCCTCTTGAAGAATACGGTTCAAAGTTTATGAGTCAGATGTGGCGAACGATAGGATTCTATATGCTGCTTTCAAGTCTGACATATGTTTATGAAGCGATGTCGCTGATTTCGGGGCAGCAAGTTGATATGTACTTGTACAGGAGATGATAGTATGGAAGTAATATATGAAGATAATTTCTTTATGGGCGTGACTGTCGATACATACAATAATAAGGAATATATTATTTATTCAGACAACGGCATGGAAACCTATTATACAGGAAAAATAGGAAGCTTTCTGTTTGAGCATTTTAAATATACGGATCAGATACTCACGCCCAGCTTTTTTGAAGCTCAGAAGCATTTGAAGCTTAATTCAATACATCAATATGATGTAAGTGATGTATTAAGGGTATCTGCTCCGGATATTATATCTGAATGGGAATCAAGTTATAATATTGAAAACGGTGTCGGCGTGCTGTTTCTGATATACAGAAACTGTCAGCAGTATCTGATTGCCGAGAAAAATAAAACAGCACAAATCAGCTTAATTATTGAGTACATAAATAAGCTGTATGCCGCAGGACTATTCCCACGGCAATGTATGAACTGCGATTCACTATTCTTATCACATAGAAAACACGGAGATGTGCTGTGTTCAAACGATTGTAAGAGAAAAAGCAGGAGCGCAAACACAAAATCCTATTACGCAAGCCGCTCGGAAAATGAGCAGCTGTATCTGAAAATATACCGCAAGTGGAAACAGCGTATATATCGTGCAGAGGTCAAACTCTCCAAGGATGCCGCTAAACGGCTTAACCGTGAACTATCACGGCTGACAACTATGCACAAATCGGCATCGACCCTAAGAAAGGCAGGCAGATTTGATGAAAATGAATGGAGTAATATGCTTTTGAATTATGACAAAGAACTTTATGAGCTTTGGGATAACATAAAGGCGGCTGACTGATTACGACCCCAAAGAGAAAACCGCCCCGAAAGGCGGTTTGAATAATCAAATGCGTTCTATAAGCTCAGAGGGCTTAACGGCAGGAACGGTACTTGAAACAAAATCACGGATATTGCGTGTGACGATAAAATTTGCATTTATTCGTGCTGCACAGCACATCTGAATAGCATCTTCATAATCAGATGTTTTCATTTCTGCGGCTTTCCGCAAATCTTCTGTTTTAAGCTCCGCAACCTCGAATATAAGAAACAGACGGTCAATAATTTCCTTTGTTTTATCGGGGTCAAGCTCTTTTCGCAGAATATATACTATATTGGGGATTGACAGAGCAGAGATAACTCCGGTAATCTTGTTAACCTCGCAATATTTCCATACTTTTGATGAAGCTTCAAGAAATTCGGTTCTGCCGCAGAGAACATCAAGTATCACGTTTGTATCAATCAATACTTTCACGGTGCTCTATCCTTTCCTTACTGAGCTTTTTATCATCATAGTCATTTTTCAGAACCCCTGTCAAGGAATCTGTAAGGAATGATACGCTGCTTTGATGTGATACGATTCGGGCAACTTCCTTGCCGTTTTTTATGATAATAACCTCATCGCCTGCTTGGACTGCTGCTAAATACTGCCCAAAATTGTTCTTGATTTCGGTTGCTGTTGCGGTCATCATTATTAACACCTCCAATAACTTTAGCTATTTATATTATATGCCATTTTAGCTAAAATGTCAAGAGGAGAAAAATTCCCCACCGGGGAATAAGAAAGGATGTGAAAATATGTATTATATTGACAGAGAAAAAGACAAACGGTACATAAAGCTTCGTGAGCAGATACAGCAATGGGGTAATTATTTAGGAGCTGTATATGACGAACCTTGTGACGAAGAAGCAGCCAAAAATGATCTGCTTGCATTTTATGATTTGCTGAGAAAATGCAAGCCTGATAAGCGGATATGTATAGGTGAGCGTAGTTATTATGCGTATATGATAAATCTGCTTCCTTTTCAGCAGGCTCTCCATAAAGGCAAATACAGTCTTGCCTGTCACGAGCTTGAAACGCTGTTTGTAAGTCATCCGATATTACAGCCGAGGATCTATTATAATCTTTTACGGCTTGAGGAGAAGTATTTGGACGAAGAAGCTGAATACTGATATTTTTACAATATTTGAAAATTTGGAAAATAATATAAAGTATGGTATTATGATTGGGAGGGTTGCACCGAAGAATATGCAATTCCTTTATCTTGATGCATAAAGGGGAAGATTATATTGAGTTTTATCAAGCGAATGATTAGAAAATGGATTTGTAGAAATTGTAATGTTGTTGTCAATCAGAATAAAACTGATATAAATCAGTTTTATGGACAGTATGAATTTGAGGAACTAAAAAAGACTGTCGGCATATGGACAGGAAACAGAACTCGTGATGAGCAGATAGCGCTACTGGACTACATAGTGGATATGCTGAAAGAGGATATATGTTCAGGATCTGCCGCTAAAGTTTTGATGAGTTCTTTTTCATCACCGTTTCATCAGTTTATTCCATACTATTATAAGGATGAAAGTGGTATGAAGCACAGTGCTTTGAGTAAAGAAAGACAATGTGTTAGTCTTGGCGAAGCACACATTTATATATGTCCGTGGAATAAGGAGAGAATACCTGATAATCTATTCAGGTTAAAACAAGTTCCATTCAGGTTTGATAATGAGAATCACAAATCTTATTATTATACAGATATTGATCTGTGTCACGTTTATAATGGTAATCATTCGATACATATAGGTATTTACCTGAAAAAAGGAGAGATTGAATCAGACGTATGCAGGACTGAATTATTGTATCCGCATTGTCATACAGACGGTGAATACTGGTACAATAGTCACACGGGTGAAAAAATATCTAAAGTGGCTGATTTCAGAATAGCAGCATTATACTATGTGGCTCAAATCAGATATAAAATTAAGTCGGAGGAAATCTAACTGCATAATGAAAATTCCCCACCGGGGAATAAAGGAGCGATTAAAAATGAATGTAATTGACAAGCTTCACAGGGAATATGATGCAGATGTTCGATTGACTGAGCTTAGCTCAGAAAGAAAACTCAGGCAAAACAAGCTTTGGGATGATTATGAAAGAAAGATTATTGAAGAACCTGAAAGGAATTCTGATGCTCCTCTTATAATGGGCGGTAGCGGTTGCGGAAGGTGCAGAGAGTGGTTCAAGTAACGCACACTATGCTTTTATATGGTCGGCTGATATTGCTATGTAAAGATTTGTCTATATTTGACAAAGTGCTAAAATGATTTTTGTTATATATTTTGCATTTTTCTATATTGACATACTTGTACAAGTATGCTATACTTAGTATGTAAAGAATTAAAAAATCCAAGAGGAGGATAAAACAATGACATCTGAAGAAAGAATTAAGGAGCTTGAAGAAAAAATAAGAGCGACTGAACAGCTTACTGCGGAAGCGACTGCCAGAGCAGAAGCGGCAGAAGCTAAGCTTGAAAAGGCGCAGCGTGATTATGAGATTTCTGAAATGTGGATAAAGGTTATTGAGGAATCTCAGAGAAAGGCGGAGGAAGCTAAAATTGCCGAAATGGAAAAGGCTGTGGAAGCGGCAAAGTGGAGAAAAGCTCAAAATGATGCCGCAAGAGCGGAAAGACTCAGATGGGAGAATATGACTCCTGAACAGCTCAAGGAAGAAGAAAGAAAGTGCAAAGAGTATTTTGAAAGGATACATCGTGAAAACGAGGAAGCACTTCTCAAAAAGTATGGTACGCCCGAAGCTGTGGCTGAATTTAAGAAGAAACAGGAAGCTGAGCTTGCTGTAATGAGGGCAGAGCGAGAGGAAATGCTCAGAAAGAAAAAGGAAGAGCACGATGCTTATCTTCGTATGATTGGGGTGATTGACGATTGATATATATATTTAACCACATAGTAATAAGAACAAGGAAAGAGCTTAATGATGTGTATAAGTCTGTTTTTGACGAGGATTACTATGATACTGATGATGAAAATTATAATGCAGAGGAGCTGATAACCGAATATGATGCCTGTGTAAAGGTTTGCGGAGATAAATTTGAACTCAGGTTGAATGACTGTAATAATGAAACAGTTGAATTTGATATGCTTAAGCGGAAATACCGTGTTGAGCATTGGAAAAATGAATCTTCTGTTGTGATAGAGGAATGTGACGAGGTTTCTGACCCGGAAAGCTATTCTGACCAATGCAGGAGTAAGGGTGAAGAAATACGTATATACAATAATTTCACCAATAAGCTTGTAGATACTTATGTGTGTGTTGGGTACGAAACACACATAGAGGAAATAGCCGACAGGATTGAAGAAGCTTTGAATTATAATGTCCTTGGCGGCGAAACCCGAAATAGAATACTATAAAGGAGAATGTGATTATGAGTAAAATAGATATGACTAAGGTTAAGGGCAAATATGCGGAACAGAGAGTGGAGTTCCTTGAAAATCACGCACCTGATATTCTTAGTGCAATGGTTGAAGATGGAAGTATTTACGAACATCTTAACTTTCTTCAGGATATAGTGAGGGAGTACGTTAACGGTTATGTAGATAAGATGAAGCTTTCTGAGGAATATCAGGAAGCTGAAAGAGAGTGCGACCTCGCTGCAATGAACAAGCTGATAACCACGGCAGTAACAACTGCTGAATTTGAAGCAGGTTCGGAGTGGATATTTGCTATCCCTGATGTGGAGGAAGAATCTGATTCTGAAGAAGATGAAAAATCGTTTGAAGATATGAGCTATATCGAAGCTATAAACGATATTTATAATGATATAAACAACATAAGAAGCTCTATCAGCGAATTAGAAATGGATGAAACGGAGGAAGAATAAAGATGAACGTCATAGCAATAGCAAATCAGAAGGGCGGCGTGGCTAAGACCACCACCGCAGTAAATCTTGGTACTGCGCTTGAACTGTCAGGTAAAAAGGTGCTTCTTATCGACCTTGACCCACAGGCAAATATGTCCTCTTATCTTGGCTTTGAGGACGATGACAAGGAAACTATGAGTGACCTTGTAATGACAGCGGCAAATAACTTTACTATGGGTGCTCAGAAAAGAGATATGCCTGTAGTGGGTGAGTGCATACGTCACAGCGAGGTAAATAAGGTACATTATATTCCTGCCGATATAGGACTTGCATATGCAGATGCGTGTATGATGCAGGCGGCAACAAGGGAGAGTGTGCTGAAATTCATTCTTTCCGATGAAACAGTTCGGGAGTATGACTATGTAATAATTGACTGTCTGCCTTCCCTCGGAATACTTCTCATAAATGCTCTTGCGGCGGCTGACGGTGTAATTATCCCGGTGCAGACACAGAAGTTTGCCCTTGACGGATTGGATATGCTCGGTGAGATATACAATCAGGTGAAATCCACTATAAACAGTAAGCTTGATATAATAGGTGTGCTTCCCACAATGGCTGACAACACTAATATCAGCAGAAGTATTATAGAGAAGCTGACAGAGCGTTACGGCGGCAAGATGTTTGATACTCACATACATAAATCAGTCGAAGCGGCGAACAGCTCCGAACGCAGAAAGTCCCTCTGCCTGAACAAGACAAAGCTTGGAGAGGAATATAGGACTCTTGCTGTTGAGGTTGAGAGAAGGTGCAAAACGTGAAAAAAACACGATTAAATAGTGGTGATGTCCTTAATATGGTTATGACAATAATATATGTGTCAATTGGAATTATCGCAGGCTTAATTTTTATTAGTATTAACAAGAGCTTTGGTTCTGAAATAAAAACCAAATTAGAATTAGATGATTTAAGAGACGAAATAACCGCAGGAGAGATAGTTGATAAATACACAAAAGACGGTTACACAACGAGCAGTGGGGGAAATGGATTTGCGTATAATCCAAGCAACGGCGGCGTTAATTATGTTGTAGGAGTAGGCGGCAATAAGACATATGTACCTATCCGATATTACATTACCATAAAATGCGAATATGAGTATAAAGGTGAGCTTATTGAGGACACCAAAGATTTTCAAGTTGAACGTGATGTATATCTTGCTTACAAGATAGGCGATTATTTCGATATTCAGGATTTCAGATATGTTTCCGAAGAAACGATTATTACATAAACCGCTGATTCCCCATTGGGGAATTGCAGGAGGTACTAATCAATGAAATATGATGCAGAAATACCACTTATTATAGATGAAGTGGATAGTGTTTTATTAACACAAGACTATAAAATCTCAATTGCAGAATATTATTCTCACATCGCACAAAGGAACAATACGGTAAAAGAGGAGGAAACCAAGATGAAATTTGATATAAACAGTATGATAGCTTCCCCTGTGGCGGCATCAGGAGCGGCAGTTGCGGTGCAGGAAATTCCTGTCGATATGCTTGTACCCTACAGCAAGCACCCTTTTACTCTCTATTCGGGAGAACGTCTTGATGATATGGTGCAGAGTGTGAAAAATAACGGCATACTCTCCCCTATCATCGTCCGTGAGCTGAACGGCAAATATGAGATACTTGCAGGACATAATCGTACCAATGCCGCAAAATGTGCAGGACTGACTACCGTTCCTGCGGTGGTTAAGACTATTTCCGATGAAGAAGCGGAAATGTATGTTGTCGAAACTAATGCTATGCAGCGTGGCTTCAAGGATCTGCGTATATCCGAGCAGGCGGCAGTCGTAGCTCTGCGGCACTCAAAGATGTTCGACGATAAGAAAGCCGCCGCCATTCGTGAGGAACTGAGATCGATCGAAGGCAATGCGGAAGAACCGAAGCCTGACAGCAAGCTTGCTCAAGTGGGAGAAGAATACGGATTATCCAAAAATACCATTGCAAGACTTATCCGCATTAACAAGCTTCTTACTACTTGCAGAGAATACACGCTTGCCGTTGATACAAATAATTTGTCAATAAGAGCAGCAGTCGAACTCTCTTATATAAAATCTTCCGAAGCGTTGCATAGGATATTTGGATACTATAAGACAGGTATTGTTGTTGATAATATATGGCGTGATTCGGTAAAGATAGATATTAAGCTTGCAGAGCTGCTCAGAGAAAAGTTCGAGGATTTCGATGGTGACGATGAGCAAGCTGATAAGCGGCTTATTACTATGTATCACGGTAAAAATCCGAAGCCTAAGAAAGAAAAGGTATTCAAGGTTCGCTCTGAGGTTTACGGCAAGTATTTCAAGGAAAGCGATACAGAGGAATATGTGAATGATGTGATTTCAAAGGCGTTAGCTCAGTATTTTTCGGCATAATGATTAGGCAGAGAGATTCCCCACCGGGGAATCTCTCTTGACGAGGAGGAATGAAAATGGATAAAAGTAAGCAGATTTTCTTTTCGGGTGCAGACCTTTTGCTTGCCGATTTCGGTGTGGTGATGCTTCATACATATATTGCATCAGTCGATTTCAGAAACGAACTTTCAAAGGTAAGTCATTGTGCGGAAGGCATTGAGCCATACTACAAGGCATATATTGATGGCTGTACAGAGGAAGAACGAAGTATTGCCAAAGCTATAAGCAATTATCCTCAAAAAATGATGAGTTTTGCGGCAAGAGTAATTCAGATGTATGAATCCGAATCAGAGTTCAGGAAAATGATTGATGATGTTTCTGTATGGTGCGGAGAAATGAAATGCAGACTTCCTGATGTAAGAATGACAACGATAATTCTGGCTCAGTTTGCTAAAGAGTGGCTGATAAAGTGACTCGAACTCAAGCTTCTTTGAAAAACCTTGTCACCGCTCTTGTCGGTCAGGCGGCAGGCATACTTATAAGCTTCGTGGCAAGGCGTGCCTTTCTTGACTGCCTTGACGAGCAGTATCTGGGTCTGAGCGGACTGTTTGCCAATATCCTGACGGTGCTTTCCCTTGCAGAGCTTGGTGTGGGAACGGCTATGACCTTTGCTCTCTACAAGCCCCTTGCGGAAAATGACATTCCTGCGGTGCAGGCACTTATGAAGCTGTACAGCCGTGCCTATAATGCCATAGGTGTTATCATACTTCTGCTGTCGGTGCTGTTTATCCCCATATATCCGTCGTTTATGGAGGAGGTTCCCGATATTCCTCATCTGACGGCAATATACCTTCTCTATGCCGCAAATACGGGCGTTTCCTATTTTTTCAGCTACAAGCGTACCCTTATTATCTGCGACCAGAAAAAATATGTGGCAACGATATATCGCTATGTGTTCTTTTTCCTGATGAATGCCGCTCAGATAGCGGTTTTGTATGCAACAAAAAATTATCTGCTGTTTACGGCAGTTCAGCTGATTTTTACCATTGCGGAGAATATTGCCGTTTCACGGCGTGCGGATAAAATGTACCCTTATCTCAGAGAAAAGACGGAATACACCGTTCCCGGTGAAACTCTTTCGGGAATAAAACAGAACATCAAGGCAATGATGATACACAAGATAGGCGGTATGGTGGTTTTTTCTACGGATAACATTCTTATTTCAAAGCTTATTGGACTGACCGCAACGGGTATTTATTCCAATTATTACCTTATCACAAGCGCACTTGAAAAAATAACCCTACAGCTGTTTACCTCCATTTCCGCAGGAGTGGGCAACCTTAACGCTGTGGATACGGACAAGACAGCTCTTAAAAAGTCCTTTTACCGTGTGTTCTTCCTGAATTTCTGGATAATTGGCTTCTGCTTTGTCTGCCTTGTGAACCTGTTTAACCCCTTTGTCTGCCTGTGGCTGAAAACAGACAGGCTTGTTTTTGACGGCTTTACGGTGGTGCTTATATCCGCAGTATTTTATCTTACGGGTATCAGACGGACGGTACTTACCTTCCGTGAAGCTGTGGGAGCATTTTGGTATGACCGCTATAAGCCAGTTATTGAAGCTGCTGTGAATCTTATAACCTCGGTGCTGCTTGCAAAGGCTATGGGCATTTCGGGGATATTTCTGGGAACGATAATAAGCACGGTGACGGTATGCATATGGGTAGAGCCTTGCGTATTGTTCAGACACGTTTTCGGCAGCAGCCCGAAAAAGTATTTCGGCAGACTTATCCTTTATACCGCAGTAACGGCAATTGCCTGCGTGCTGACTTATTTCCTGTGCGCTCTTATACCTTTAGGAGGGCTTGGGGGCTTTGCGATTCGTGCAGTTATCTGTCTTATTGTGCCGAATCTGCTGAATCTTCTGCTCTTTGGCAGAACAGAGGAATTTGCATATTACCGTAAGCTGATACTTGGGATAATTCGCTGATTCCCCAGTGGGGAATTATTGACATCATTTATATATAGTGATATAATGTATAAGTCAAT
>JAGAJY010000220.1 GCA_017848125.1 Oscillospiraceae bacterium | reverse complement strand
GATGTTCAGGCTTCATTTGACTATGTTGTTCAATACACGGCAAAAGACTATGACGGTTATACCTATTACATTGATACTGAAAAGGGAGAGCCGATGATCAGCTTCGCTGATGTGACTGATAAGGATGTAACTGTCTACATGAAAAAGAACATCTGGGGCAGCAGTAGTGATACCACTACTCCGGAAACTCCTGTTTCAACAGAATTAAAAACATTTGAGGAACTGTATGCTTTAGAGGAGAACGAACTGAAGCAGTATTGTACAGACCATAAGATCAACTATATTTCACCGGAAGAAGCTAAAAATCAGATTGCAAACAAATGCGGAATCAACATCATGGTGAAGCCTAATGATTACCTGATAAACGCTGACGGTGATCTGCTTGAGAGCGAAGATCTCAGTGCTTTCAACAAGAGTAATTTTGCTGATTATGATTTCGGTAAGATGGTATCGGATTTACAGTATCCTGAGAGCGATTATAAGTTTGATTCGGCAAAAAATGACTTTGCATTCTACTCGGTATCTGAACCGGATAACAATGGTAATCCAAAGCAGAAATACCTCAAGCTCGCTCAGGTACATATAGATATTAACACTGCCAACAGTAACCGTTCTTCTGAAAGATTGTACCAGCTTATGGCTATTTGGGCTGAACAGAATCCGATTGTGTACACTGTTTCATTAGAGAAAGTCGGCACTTTGCCTGATGAAGCAATCACTGATCTTGATACGATTCGCAGTATGATTTCCAACTACATCAAGGATAACAAAATTCAGGCAAGAGTTCTTCCAAAGAACGAGATGTCGGAAGACCTTGCTGATCGTGTTGTGAATGTGGAGTATTATTATCAAGATACTGATGTTTCGGAGAAAATATCTGCATTTATAAAAGAAAGCAACATAAGCTCTGAGTTAGTTAAGATGATTACCGCTGAGAATGTATCGGAAGATACAAGAGGTGACGTTAATTCTGATGGTGAATTCAATGTTGCAGATGTTGTACTGCTTCAAAAATGGCTGCTGGCGGTTCCCGATACCAATCTCGCTAACTGGAAGGCTGCCAACTTCCTCTATGACGACAGACTCGATGTATTTGATCTCTGCCTGATGAAAAGAGCCTTGATTGAGAAAATGAACGATGAGCCGCAGAATGTAGATACTACTTTCAAATTCCAGAGTGTTACGGATATAAGATACAATGATGACAATCATACAAAATGGACCGGGTTTGTTGCTCGCTCAGAAAATGATCTTATTAACATACTCACTGAGAATGAAGGCGTATCAGCTGACAAAGCTTTGATTGAAGGCATTGACAGCAACACTTTCAAGGACAAGTCCGTTGTTATCGTTTATAGCATCTGCACTGCCGGCAACAGCTACTCGATTATTGATAGCATTTCCGTAAAGGGTACTGGCATTGACGTTTCGACAACATCAAAAAAGCCTATGGTGGCAACTCCTGATATGCTGATGAGAAGATACGTTTATCTTATTGATAACATAGCTGCGACCAATATAAGCGGTTTCACTTTTAACGATACATCTTCCTATTATCAGTATGAAGAAGAGGCTGACGTAATAAAGTGGTTCAAGGAATGGTGTCAGCAACAATAATACTCAAAATGTGCTGTTATCCTGTCTGCACTGTACGGATATGAGCATATATATTTCCTTTGTAGGACAAATCAGATTGTTAGACAGCTTGGAGAGCGCTCTCCAAGCTGTTTTTCGTTTTCATAAATACATTGCCATAGTCATCCCAGACGGCTTTGAGGGGCGTTTCCGTTTGTCTGAGGACAAAGCAAAAGGCTCTGCATCTCTGCAAAGCCTTTACGCTGGTTATTCGTCCTCGTCTGAACACTCCGACAGCCCATGTGTGAGCTGAATGTATACGCATTCTGCTCGGTCACGCTCCTCACCCTCGGTGGTCATCATTATTTCAAGGAAATGTGACTTAGCTTCTTCGTAGTCTGTCCAGACCTCACGCCTGCCGTTGCATACGGTAGTGACCTTGCGTGACCTCGGCATCGCCAACTCGGAAATTTTCAACATAACAGCACCTCCGAAAATGTATTGTAGCTATATTATAGCCTATCCCGTTTTCGGAGTCCAGCTCTGCGAATAATTTGTAATAATTCTTGTGCAGGGCGCAGCAATCACAGAAAAATCCTCGGTGAAATATGCTGTATATCGTAAAACGCTCTCTAAACGCTCAGGGAGTGTTTTACTGTTTCGGGGTATCAATTTCCCCATAACCGTCATGGACGGCTCTGAGGTGCTTCTTCGTTCGCCAGAGAGCCTATCGTTATTCAAGGTCATTCCGCTTTCTTTTCTTCTGCTGATCCCGACTCTGCTCCTGTCGCAGATATTCCTCGATCGTCCTCGTCGCTTCGGACAGCTCACGGGACTTCTTATCTGCCTGATTGTATTCTGTATTTTTCTTCGACAGCTTTTTCTGCAAAGATGCGATATGCTTTTCAAGATTTTCGACTTTCGGAATATTGCCTGACGGGTAAAGCTCCAAAACCTGTTTGCAGGTTTCGTGATATTCGGCAATATCGCCGCCGTGTTCCTTGCGGTACTTCTTTTCCTCCCGACCGCTGAGTGCTTTCAGTTCCTCTCCGATATGCTTGACCTTGCGATATTTTTTCAGCACTTTGAGTTTTTCTTGCAGATCTTTGATCTGTGCGTTCAGGTCATTCAGCTCACCGACAAGATGCGCCCTTTCAATAAATGCCGCCATCGCAGCACCACGAACCTGATCCGGCTCAACACCGTATGCGGTGATAATATTTTTTGCGATGCTTGCCACCTTCATATTGCCACGGTCGATAGCATCACGGACAAACTTGTTCTCCTCAGCTTTCGGAGTGATTTGTCTGACTTTGATTCTCGGAACATACATCATACCACCCATATACTGTGCGATACGCCCTTTGATCTGCTCGGTTTCATAATACCAGCCCAGCGTCCGGCTACGGGTGAACTTCGCTCTCGGATTGCGTTCTTTCTGCTCCGCAAGCATAAATTTCAGGTCTATCTTGTGGTCGGGGTTATACTCGACAAGCACTCCGAAATCTGCACATTTTGCAAGGAAGTCCTCGAAGTTTTCGCTGACCTTGATTACCTGATCTATCGTGAATTTCAGCTTTGCCTTCCACGATAATCCTTGCCTTGACATATCCCATTCCCAATGGTTCTTTCCTTTGCCCATTTCGGGATGCTCGATCACAGATAAATGATGCTGTTGGCATACCTCGTCCGTGATATTCATGAGCTTCTGAAATGAACGATCCTGCTTGTTGGTGCGGCGGTTTTCGTGCGTTTCAAAAGTCCTGCCGTCGATGCAGTTGGTGTTATTGAACACACAATGTAGGTGGCAATGCTCCTTGTCGATATGGCAGGTCATAAAATACTGATATTCGCCTTTCAGAAATTGCTCGCATATCTCCTGACCGAGCTGCAATGCTCTCTCAGGAGTAATTTCACCGGGCTTGAAACTGACAATGAAGTGCTGGGCGAGGACGGAACTTCTGCCTGTTCCGTTCGCCCGTATTTCTTCAAAGTCACGGTGAGCCTGTTCGGGATCGGCGCTGCACCCCTGCGTGAAGATCAGTCTGCCGTTATCCGTCTTTTCGGGGTTGGCAATGTATTTCAGTGATGCAAGCTCATCAACTGAGACTGAAAAAATCTTAGTGGTTGCCAGAGCTTATCCACCTCCTCCCTCAAAGCCGAAATATCTTCGGGGTAGACTTTTCCGCCGCTGTTGGCTCTGACTGCCACCTGATTGAAGTTGTTTGAGATACTTCTTGCAAGTTTCAGCAGCTCATTCATCTTGTCATCGTTGAAGATCACGATGTAGCCTGTGAAGATCATGTGGCGGAAGAAGTCGCTTCGGGACTTCATACCGCTTGCCGTGAATTTGCGGTTGAACGCTTCGTATTCCTCGTCACT